>NZ_JBILYB010000104.1:0-22109 GCF_044378005.1 Prosthecobacter sp. | reverse complement strand
CTCCTGCGTCTCGGCGAGGCCGCCGATGAGCGACCCGGCGAGGCGTTTGCGGCCAAAGATCAGGCCGAAGGCGGAGACGGGCATCGGTTTGTCCGGTGCGCCGACGAGCGTGAGCGTGCCGTCGGTAACGAGTAGGTTGAGGTAGGCGTTGATGTCGTGATCGGCGGAGACGGTGTCGAGGATGAAGTCGAAGCTGCCAGCGTGCTTTTGCATCTCGTTCGCGTCGCGGGTGAGGATGACTTCATCGGCACCGAGGCGCAGCGCGTCGTCTTTTTTATTCGCAGAGGTGGTGAGCACGACGGTGTGGGCACCGAAGGCGTGCGCAAACTTCACGCCCATGTGTCCGAGACCGCCGAGGCCGATCACGCCGACTTTTTTGCCCTTCACATCGCCCCAGCGGCGGATGGGCGAGTAGGTGGTGATGCCAGCGCAGAGCAGCGGGGCAACTCCGGCGAGATTCAGATTCGCGGGCACCTTCAGTGTGAAGTGCTCGTCCACGACGATGCTGCTGGAGTAACCGCCGTAGGTCACGGGCGCGGTGCCGTGCTTGTCGGGCGAGTTGTAGGTGAAAATGGCGTGCGGGCAGAACTGCTCAAGGTTCGCCGTGCAACTCGGGCATTTTTGATCCGAATCGACGAGGCAGCCCACGCCCACGATGTCGCCGATGCGATGCTTGGTGACGGCGGAGCCGATCTTTGTCACGCGGCCGACGATCTCATGTCCTGGCACGCAGGGATAGGTCGTTGGCACGGCACTCCATTCGTTGCGGACCTGATGCAGGTCCGAATGGCAGACACCGCAGTAAAGGATGTCGATCTCTACATCGCGCTCGGTCGGTTCCCGGCGAGGAATGCTGGTGGAGGCGAGGAGTGACGTGGGACTGGAGGCGGCGAAGGCTTTGGCGTGGGGCATGGGAAATGGGGGTGAACTGCTGCGGTGACTAGCGCGACGATACGACGCGCCGCAACAGGCGATTGGCCGCGCATCAAAGTCACGCGGTTGGCTTCGGCGGCAGCGCCGCGATGATCTTCGCGATCTGCGCACGATGAATCGCCATGTGCGAGGCGGCGAGAGCGTGCCAGCCCGCAGCATCGAGCGGGCCGAACCAGGGATGCGCATATCGCGCGGCGGTTTTCAGGTCCGGCACGGCGGCGGCAGCAGCCAGCATTTCATCACACGAGGCCTCAAAAGCCTTCTCCACCGCCGCAGTCACATCGGTGCGGGGTTTCACATCGGCAGTGCTGGCTTTCTTTGTCAGCACTTGGCCATGCGCGAGCGAGGTGATGACCATGGCAAAGATCGAGTTTGTGATGCGCAGGTGCTCCAGCGTCATCCAGACGGACCAGTGACGGCTGCTGTCTTCCAGACCGCGAAGGCGTGGGATGAGCACCTGCTCGCCGAGCCGTGCTACATCGCAGGTGGCGAGCCATTCGCGGATAGCTTCGCGTTCCTGCTCAAAACGGGCCGTGAAGGACTCGCGAGTGCTAAAGCGCCGTTTCAGTCCGAAAAGGACGCGGGCGATCCAAAGCTCAGGCGCGGGCAAACCGGCTCCGGGAGGTGCCAAAGTGGGGGCAGCGGTGGAGTTCATATCCGGCGATGATTCCGCAATGCTTGCATAACGCAAGTGATAATGCTTTTGAAATGCAAGTGATTGTGGCGCATGGTCTTAGATGCCGAAAAAGTCCTCCACGAAGTCTGCGAAAGCCGCCCCACGCCGCTCGCCCTGTCCGGTCGCCTGTGCGCTGGACTTGTTTGGCGACAAATGGACGCTTCTCATCATCCGCGACCTCGTGCTCGGTCGCAGCCGGTTCAAAGACTTCGTGGAGTCGCCCGAAGGCATCCCGACGAACATCCTCAGCGACCGCCTGGAGCGCCTGCGTGATGGCGGCCTCGTCCAGCACATCCCCGCCGCCGATGGCAGCAAGCGCCTCGCTTACGAACTCACGGACAAAGGCCTCGCGCTGCGCCCCGTGCTCCGCTCCATCCGCGATTGGGGCCTGAAGTGGGAGCCTGGGACGAAAGCAGCGATGGAGATGGCTTGAGGATCACTCGGCTCACACCGTGCAACGCAGATGGCTGATCTGCGCTTCGTTGTGCGTGAGGTGGTAATGGAGCGTGATCGGACTGCCGGGGAAAGTGCCTGAGACGATGCCGCTGATCACGCTGCCTGCGCCAGTGCTTGAGACATCGGCCACAACGAGCTTCGGGGCATAGTTGGTGAAGGCGTTTGCGATCCAGGCCTGGATGGCCGCGCGGCCACGGTGAGTGTGGCCTTCGTCTTCGACGACGGCATCTTCCGTGAAACAGGCGCTGAAAGCGGCGCTGTCTTCGTCATTCATGTGAGCGACGAAGCGGGCCAGCAATGGAGTGAGTTCGATGGGCATGATGGGTTTCAGTGGGTGGGGTTTGAACAAAGGTTCGGCCTCCGACCCTTCCACAGCCGATAGGTTAAACAAACGCTACTGTATTGGCCGCAAGATGCATTCCCATGGCTTTCTCGCATTCAGTCCACCACCGGCACGACGAGGCGCGAGGGATGTTCGGCATCGCAGTAGATGCAGTTGGTTTGTTTTACTTTTTCGCCGGTTTCGCTCCAGGGCTGGGCGGTGCTGGGGTTCACATCGAAGCGGGGGTAATTGCTGGAGGTGAGGGTGACGCGGACACGGTGACCGGTGTTGAAGATCTGGCTGGTGGACCAGCAATCGACGGTGACTTCCTCGATCTGGCCGGGCGTGAGCTGTTATGGTCGCGTGGTGACTTCGTGAAAGCGGGTCTCGTAGTCTTTGTGGTTGGTAGCCATGAGGCGGTCCCAGACATTGAAATAGAGCCCGTAGTTACCGCGCATCTTCTCGTGGTGCTGAACGTGGTTGGTTGGCGTGTTGAGCACTTTGCCCAGCCAAGATTTCATCAGCCAATGCGGGAAGTATTCATAGCCGGTATGGCCGAGCACATTGAAGACGATCTGCCAGATCATGAAGGCAAAGAATGCCAGTGGATGCATCGGCACGGTGAAGGCGAGCAAAGGGAAGATGCAGGCCTGCATGAAGGCCTCCAGTGGCGCGAAGGAATAGGCGGCCCAGGGCGTGGGATTGGTGCTCTCGTGATGCACTCGATGGAACAGTTTAAAGAGACGGCGGTGATGCATGAGCCGATGCGTCCAGTAAAACCAGGTGTCATGCACGACGATGGCGACGCCGATGCTGGCCACGAACCAAGTCCAGCCATGCGAGTCGATCTTCCGATACATTTGCCACCCGTAGGCTTTGCCGATAAGGATCGTCACGACTCCGACAAGGCCGTAAACGAGCGCGGTGATCACGGACCACTTCATCTCGCGTCGCACATCACCTGCTGCTGGATCACGCTGGATGATTTTCCGCCGCCACCAGCGCTTTTTAAAGATCACATAGGCGAGGAGCCAGGCGATCCCTGCGACGAGCGCATAGCGCAGCCAGTTTTCCATGGCGATGCCGACAAACATCTGCACGGACTTGGGCCAGCTTTGAGGGATGAATAGATCGCGGAACATGGGAGAGTTAATGGCGAGGCTGCGGTAAACTCCAAACTTCAGGCGTTCTTAATCTCGGACGCACCTCTCCATTGGGAATGATGATCCTGGATTGCCATTCGAGAGCGGGAACCGTGGCGCGTGAAAAAGGCAGCCCGTCCTCCGTGCTCCAAGCATCGCTTTTCGGGTCGTAGATCAGCGTGTCTCGTGGGAAGCCTGGATGAGCCGTGACGGGGATGAAATTCACGTTCGCTCCATCATCGCCGCTGAAGATGTGCAGCTTCCCGCTCAGGCTGGCTGCTGGCGATGGCGCGGCCACCGTCGTCCGGGGTAGATCCGCCAGCTTTTGCCAGCCCCGATCTTTGCTGAAGCGATACGCATCGCGAAGGTAGCTGCGCTGCGCTTTGCCATCAGGCCCTGCCGTCAGACTCACGCCGCTGAAGATATAAAAAGCATCCTCCAGCGCGCCTGCGACGGCCAGCATCCTCGCAGGACCGGGCCAGGAGGGCAGCACCTGCCAGCTTGGCTCGGCGGCATCGAGATCGAGCGCCCAAAACGTGGCTAGCGCCGTCGTGGAGGCAGGGGTCTCGATGCCTCCCGCGATATACACTGTGCGTCCCACGAGAGCGCCACAGGCATTGGCACAGGCTTTCGGCAAAGAGGGCAGCGGCGTACTGGTGATCTGCCCCTCTTTCCACGTCAGGCGAAAGCCCTCCGCGTAATGCTGCATCGCATCGCTGCCACCGAAGCACAGCACGCCATCGTCAGCGCTCATACTGACTCCGTAACCCAAAGGCCGTGCCATCTTGAAGCCGCTTTTCCATTCCCCTTCCGGCTGCTCCAGCACGAAGACGCGGTCATACCAGACCTTCGTGAAGACATCGGCCCATTTGTCCTTTGGAATGTTCGCCCCGCCTGCCACGATCAGGGCTCCGTGACTCACGCCAGCGAAGGGTGCCGCGAAGCCTTCGGCATCGGGAAGCGGCTTGAGCTGAGTCCATTCGTCAGCCGAGGCTTCCAGCAGCAGAAGGCCGGACAGGACAAAGAGGAGTGGAGACATAAAAGCGCTCATGCCATCAGCATGAGCGCCTTTGATTAAGATGCCAAGCTTCCGCTCGGATCTGGCGAGAAAAGACAGGTCAGGAGGGCTGGCCCGCGTAATCGCGCATCGTATTCAGCATGATCACCACGGAGCATGCACCAGCATCGGGGAAGCCCAGGCAGGCTTCGCCGAGAGTCTTGGCACGGCCAAACTGGGCGATCATGGCTTTGCTGGCTTCTTTGCCAGCCTCGCCAGCTTCTGCGACGGCTTTGAGAGCTTCAGCAAGAGGCAGCGCCACGGATTCACGAGCCTTCGCGGCGGCAGGAGCCACGGCGTCGATCATCGTTTTGTCACCCGGCTTGGCTCCACCACGTTTCATGACACCTTCCAGCGCGGCTTCGAGCAGCAGGGCGAGCCCTTCGGCATCAAAGGCTCCACGCCCGGCCTGAGCCTTGCCACCAGCGCGGTAAACGGTGCCAAAGATGGCGCCCGAAGCGCCGCCCATGCTCGTCATCATGGCAGTGCCCGTGGTGACGAAGACTTGCTCCACGCTCGCAGGATCGAGCCCGCCGAGCTGGACCTTCACGGCTTCCATGCCGCGCTTCATGCCGAGGCCATGATCACCATCGCCGAGATCTCGGTCGGCTTGAGAGAGCATCGGCTCAGCTTCGATGATGGCATCGGCCACCTGCATCATCATCAGGCGGACTTGGTTGGGTGAGAGTGACATGGCTTGGATTACTTGGTGCCAGCTGCCTTGAGGTCGTTGTACATCTGGAAGCCCTGCTCAGGTGTGAGGCCTTCATGCACCACGCCACGCACCGCCTGCATCATGCTGATCGGCGCGTCGCTCTGGAAGATGTTGCGGCCCATATCGACGCCGTTCGCGCCCTGCTGGATCGCGTTGTAGCACATCGTCAGCGCATCGAGCTCAGGGAGCTTCTTGCCACCGGCGATCACGATCGGCACGGGGCAGCAGGAGGTCACGGTTTCAAATTCGGTTTCGGTGTAGTAGCACTTCACCACGTTCGCGCCGAGCTCCGCCATGATGCGGGTGGCGAGGCGGAAATACTGCGCATTGCGTGCCATCGCACGACCCACGGCGGTCACGCCCATGACGGCGATACCATAACGTGATGCGGCATCCACGAGGTCGGTCAGATTCTTCAGCGACTGGCGCTCGTAAGCACTGCCGATGAACACCTGCACGGCAAGCACGCTGGCATTCAGGCGGATGGCTTCTTCGATGTTCAGCGCGGTGCTTTCATTGGAGAGTGGCTCGAAACCTGGGCGGCCAAACTTGGCTTTCTTGCCGTCGATCTCGCCTTCCCATTCTTCGAAGGGGCTGACCATCGAGGTGCCGCCGGATGCACGAAGCGCGATGGCTTTCGTGGTGCTGGCTGGGATGACGCTGCGCTGGATGCCACGCGTGAGCATGAGGCAGTCGGCATACGGTTCGAGGGGCATGATGGTCTGGTCCACGCGCTCCAGGCCGGAGGTCGGGCCCTGGAAGTAGCCGTGGTCAAAGGCGAGCATGACGGTGCGGCCATCCTTGGGATTGAAGACCTTGCTGAGGCGATTTTTGAGACCCCAGTCATACTGGTGGCAGCCCTTGAGGAAGAAGCCGGGGGCGGCCTGGGGCACGTTGGTGAAATATTCTTTTTCCTTCTTGTCTGCTGCGCTGGTGCTGATGTCGGCCATGGTGGTGCGGTGTGTATGAGTTGGGTGTGCACTTCATAATCAATGAGGTCTTGTCTTCCATGCCAGCATCCGCCAGAATTGTGTCTGATTCCGCAATCTGTTATGCCTGACCTCCCCTCCATCCTCAGTGTCGTGCCTGCTGGCTCGGCTCACCGCGTGCAGGGAAACCGCTCGGTGGCACTGCCCGCTGTCACGGTGGACATCCTCACCACGCGGAAGATTGAGCTTCAGCAGTGGGAGCTCCGCCGTTTGAATGACCCCTACTGGCGGCTTTACTGGCCGATGGAGACTGGAGGTGTCGTGGAGATCGGTGATGTGCAGACGGCGCTGAAGCCTGGAAACGTGTATCTGATCCCGCCGCACACGACTTTCAGCACGGCGACGATGCATCCCTTCAGCAAATGGTATAGCCATTTCAATCTCGGGCCGCTGGCGGATCGGGCGGCACCTGGGATCTATTCATTTACCAGCACGCCAGCCATGCGTTCACTGCTCAATGAACTGATCAAACTCGGTGCCAAGCCTGGCAGCGTGCGTTTCCCCTGGGTTTCCATCCAGCTCGTCACTGAGGTGCTGCAAAGATTACCCGGCAGTGTGTGGGAACATCAGCGGCTTGATCCTCGTGTGCTGAAGGCGATGGAATTCATGAATCAGCATCTCGGGCTGAAGCTCACGGCGGACCAGATCGCACGGCACTCCGGGCTGAGTGTGCGGAACCTGAATCACCTTTTTCAGCAGGAACTTCAGCAGCCGCCCATGCGTGTGCTGCTCGACTACCGTCTCGACGAGGCATGTCGGCTGCTTCGCCACACGGATGACAGCATCGAGGACATCGCCGAGCAATGCGGTCTGGTGAACCGGCATTATTTCAGCCGCATGTTGCGCCAGTATCGCAACACCTCGCCTGCGGCCTATCGGCAAGAGAGCCTGGCGTGATTTTTTGCTGGTCGCCGATGTAGCAGACTTTAAAAGAGGGGCATGAATTTGAATCTCCAGGGAAAGACCGTGGCCGTCATCGGCTGCGCCACGGGCATTGGTCGCGCCATCGCTGAAGGCTTTATCGCCGAAGGCTGCCACGTTCGCGGCTTTGACCGGCTGAAGAATGCCGACTTCATCACGGAAGGCAGCGTGACAGATTTCGAAGCCGTGAAGCACTTTGCGGCGGAGACAGAAACGGTGGATCATGTCGTCTTCTGCGTCGGTGTCGGCTCGGGCAAGTTTGGGTTTCCCTTCTGGAATGTGCCGCCATCTGACTGGGCTCGTGTGCTGGAGGTCAATCTCATCGGCGCGGTGAATGTGGCCCATGCCTTTGCTCCGAAACTCATCGCACGCGGGAGCGGCTCCATGCTCTTCCTCGTCAGTGTCGCGGGACAAATCGGTTCACAAACCGACCCACCCTACAGCGCCTCGAAGGCAGGCTTGATCAATTTTACGCAATGTGCGGCGAAGGATCTCGGGCCGCACAACGTCCGCGTGAATGCTCTGGCTCCAGGCATGGTGAAGACAGAACTGAACCAGTCCATCTGGGCCGCCGGGCAGGCCAAGCTGCCCGAGTCTCAGCGTGTGAGTTTTGACGATTGGGCGGCAGAGAAGATCAAGAAGGTGTCCCATCTCGGACGCTGGCAGATGCCCGATGAATATGCCGCGATGGCCTGCTTCCTGGCCTCCGATCATGCAAAGAACATCACCGGCCAGACGATCAACATCGACGGCGGGCAGGTGATGCATTCGTGATCACTCATACAGCCTGAACAAGCCCGAGTGATCCAGATCTCCGAAGCCTTTCTCGTGTACAAATTTCTCCCACTGCACGAGCGAGTTCTTCAGGGTCGGTGAGTCGAGGCCGACCGAGTCCGCCAGTTCACACATCAGGCGCACATCTTTGAGCTGAAGCGTGGCACGACCACCCGGCTCAAAGGCACGCTTCACCATGCGGTCCCCGTGCAGGTCCAGGATGCGGCTTTCCGCAAAGCCGCCAAGCAACGCCTTCCGAACTAACGCTGAATCGACACCCGAAAGCTCCGCCAGGCGCAAAGCCTGCGCCACAGCATCAATGGTCTGAGCCACGATGAGTTGATTGGCGAGCTTTGTCACCTGCCCTGCCCCGCTGGTGCCGAGATGCGTGATATTTTTCCCCACCACTTGAAACAAGGGCAGCGCTCGCTGGAAGTTCGCCTCACTGCCGCCTGCCAGGATTGTCAGCGTCGCCGCTTCAGCACCGACCTGACCACCGGACACCGGCGCGTCCACCCAGTTCACGCGTTTGGCGAACTCCTTCGTTTCGGGCACTCCCGTGGTGCCGAAGTCGATGATCAATGCATCTGGATGCAGCCCCTCGATCAGCCCGCCTTCACCAAAGACGACCTTCTCGACAACATCGGTCATCGTGAGATTGATGCAGATGATGCCCGGCCCGATCTCACGAGCCAGATCAGGCAACGTCGCGGCACGCTTCATACCCTGCGCCACCGCTGCCTCGGCAGGCACCTCACTGCGATTCCACACCAAGACTTCTGCGCCTGCCTCGTGAAGGTGGCGTGCATTGGCACGTCCCATATTACCGAGTCCGACGAATCCGATCTTGTGCCCTGTGAGTGGTTTGTTCATGTTCGCTGATCTCACATCAGGCAGTGCCTGATGGCAAATCTCTTCCCCATCTCTCATGAAAATCATCATCACCGGCGGCGGCGGCTTCCTCGGCCATCAACTCTGCCAGAAGCTTCTCGAACGCGGCACCCTCTGCGGCCAGAACGTCAGCGAGATCGTCCTGCTAGATGCCTTTTTCCACAAGCCCACCACCGACTCTCGCGTGCGGCAGGTGCAGGGCGACATCGGCGACCGCTCCACCGTCTTCAGCGCGGTGGGCAGCAAAGTAGATGTCATCTTCCACCTCGCCTCCATGGTCAGTGGCGAGTGCGAGGAGCGCTTCGATGACGCCCTGCGCGTGAATCTCGACGGCGGCAGGAATGTCTTCGAGGCCGCGCGTGCGGCCGAGGGCAAGCCGCGCGTCGTCTTCGCCAGCAGCGTGGCCTGTTATGGTGGGCTGGACATGTCCGGCATGATGTCTGATCTCACGAAGCAGCTCCCACAAACCACCTACGGCATGACCAAAGCCATGTGCGAGATGATGGTGAATGATCACACGCGTAAAGGCCACTTTGATGGCCGCAGCGTGCGCCTGCCCACCGTCATCATTCGCCCAGGCAAGCCGAATGCCGCCGCCTCCAGTTGGGCCAGCGGCATGTTCCGTGAGCCGCTCAATGGCGAGCCCTGCCTGCTACCCATCCGCCGTGATCAGCCGCACCCGATGACTGGCTACCGCACCGTCATCGAAAGCTTCATCTCCCTCGCCGAAGTCTCGGAGGACAAACTCGGCAAAGACCGCGCCTACGTGCTGCCAGCACATCGCGTTACGCCGCAGATTGCTGAGAAAGTCATCACCGAGGTGGCTGCGAGGCGCGGCATTACCCTCGGCCCCATCGTCGATGCCTTCGATGCCCGCATCCAGGGTATCGTGGACAACTGGCCGCAGCAGGTGGACGGCAGCCGCGCCGTGGCGATCGGCGTCCCGCAGCCTCCGGCGCTGGAGGAGATCGTGAGTCAGTATCTGGCTGATTTTGGGCCTCGCTAGTTTTTGCGAGTTCGGCGCAATCCGAGACCCATGAAAGAGGGGGTGGACGTATGGCTTTATGTCCTTTGCCAAAATCCCCCCTCATGGCTGAAGTATCCCCCCATTTCCGATCTGTCCTTATAACGCTCTCCCTGCTGACGGTGTGCACGTCTGCCGCGCCTGTGGAGCATCCCGGCGCTGCCATCTATAAAAAGCACTGCGCCGAATGCCACGGGGATCGTGGCCAGGGCGTGGAGGATGAATACGACGAGCCGCTGACCGGTGAAAAGGCGGTGGAGGCTTTGGCAAAATACATCGACCGCACGATGCCGGAGGATGACCCCGATCTATGCAGTACCGAGGAGTCCAAACTGATCGCGGAATACATTCACGGGGCGTTTTACTCGCCTGAGGCGCAGGCGCGGCTGAATCCGCCGCAGAAGGAGCTGAGCCGGCTCACGATCGAGCAGTTCCGCACATCGGTGATGGACCTGATCGGGCGTTTCCGCATGGGGCCAGGCTTTGACCGGCCGATCAATAACGAGCATGGCCTAAAGGCGGTATATCGCGGAGTGGAGTTGCCGAAGCCCGGAGAGAAAGCCGTGGATACAACTCCGAAGAAGGGCATCAAAGCGAAGCGCCCCAACAAGACCATCGACCGTGTCGAGCCTGGGATCTCCTTTCACTGGGGTGCAGACAGTCCTGTGAAGGAAGTGCTGGAGGCCGAGCAGTTCCAGAACCGCTTCGAAGGCAGCGTCTATGCCGCAGAAACCGGCGTGTATGAGTTTGCCGTGAAGTCGGAGAATGGTTTCCGCCTTTGGATCAATGACAGCAATGAGTCCGACCCATTGATCGATGGCTGGGTGAGCGCCGGGCCGCAGGTGCGTGAAGAGAAGAAATCCATCTTCCTCATCGGTGGACGTGCCTACATGCTGCGGCTGGAGCACTTCAAATTTAAAGAGAAGTCCGCGTCCATCGAGCTGTGGTGGAAGTCACCCCATGGCGTGAGGGAACTCATTCCCGCCCATGCATTGCGCACGGATCGTCCACGCGAGTTGATGATCGTAAACACCGAATTCCCCGCCGATGACAGCAGCGGCGGCTACGCACGCGGCACCACGATTTCCAAAGCTTGGGACCAAGCCGTGACGGATGCCGCCATCTCCACCGCCGAGCATGTGATCGAGAACCTGGATGAACTCGCCCAAACGAAAGCGGGAGCGCCAGATCGTGGCGAGAAGCTGCGCAAGTTTGCACTCACTTTCGTCGAGTCGGCCTTCCGCAGACCTTTGAGCGATGAGCAGAAGGCTTTGTACATTGAGGCACAATTTAAAGCGGCCAAGTCTCCCGAGACAGCCGTGAAGCGTGTGGTGCTCTTCACGCTGAAATCGCCGGAGTTTCTGTATCCGAACCTGCGTGACGATCAAAAGCCGGATGACTTCGAGATTGCCTCACGGCTGGCTTTGTCGCTGTGGGATTCCATTCCCGACAAGAAGCTCACTCAGGCCGCTGCGACTGGGAAGCTGAAGACCGCGGACCAAGTCCGCGCCGAGGCGCAACGCATGATCGCGGACTCGCGCACGAAGGCGAAGCTGCATGGCTTCTTCCATCACTGGCTGGAACTCGAACGCGCCGAAGGTGCCTCCAAAGATCCGAAGGTCTTCCCTGACTTCACGCCCGAGATGCTGGCCGACCTGCGTGAGTCACTGCTGCAATTCATTGATGAAGTCGTGTGGAGTGAGAAGTCCGACTATCGCGAGCTGCTTCAGGCGGATTACCTGCTGATGAATGAGCGCCTCGGCAAATACTACGGGCATCCCGTGACGGGCGATGAGTTCCAGCGGGTTGGCTTTGATCCGAAGCAGCGCGCGGGTGTCATCACGCATCCGTATCTGCTCGCCTCGCTCGCCTACACGAAACAGTCTTCGCCGATTCATCGTGGCGTGTTTTTGACGCGCAACATCGTTGGCATGTCACTGAAGCCACCGCAAAAGGCCGTGGTCTTCGAGGACAGCCATTTCAATCCCAAGCTGACCATGCGCGAGAAGATCAGCGAACTTACCCGGAGCGGTGCCTGCATGAGCTGCCACAGCATGATCAACCCACTCGGCTTCAGCCTGGAGAATTTCGACGCCGTGGGCCGCTGGCGCACGAAGGACAACAACAAGCCCGTCAATCCGGTGAGCGAGTTCACCACACATGAAGGCAAGCTCGTCCGTCTCACTGGACCGCGCGACATCGTGAACTACGTCGCCGCGAACCCCAGCGGTCACCGAGCCTTCATCCGCCATCTTTTCCATCATCTCGTGAAGCAGGAGCCCACCGCCTATGGTCCCAAAGTTCTCGATGATCTCCAGCGCAACTTCGCCGCCAATAACTGCCACATCCAAAAGCTGCTCATGGACATCGCCCTCGTCGTGGCGATGGATGGAACTACCGCCAAACCTTAAACCTTGAATCCCCCCACATGAAACACCTCCACCGCCGCCAATTCCTCCGCGACCTCGGTATCTCCGCCGGAGCACTGCCCTTCCTGACCGGACTGCCAAGCATCACGGGTGCTCCAGCTCCCCAGAAACGTCAGCGGCTGGTCATCATGTTCTCGCCGAACGGCACGCTGCCGAATGAATTCTGGCCGGATCAGGAAGGAGCGGATTTCAGCTTCAAGTCGATCCTGAAGCCACTCGAAGCCTACAAAGATCGCATGCTGATCCTGCATGGAATCGCGAACAAAGTTCGCGGCGATGGCGACAGCCACATGCGCGGCATGAGCTGCCTTTTGACCTGCGATGAACTGCTGAAAGGCAACATCATGGGCGGTGGTGGCAATCCCGCCGGCTGGGCAAGCAACATCTCCATCGACCAGGAGATCAAAAACTTCCTCCAAAGCCGGGCCGAGACGAAAACGCGCTTCGGCTCGCTCGAGTTCGGCGTCGCCGTGCCGGATCGCGCCGATCCATGGACGCGCATGAGCTATGCCGGCGGCAACCAGCCCATCGCCCCCATTGATGACCCGCATCAGGTGCTGAAGAAGGTCTATGGAAAGATGAAGGACAAGGACAGCCTCGTCAGCATCCTTGATCACGTGCGCAATGACTTGAAGCGCGTTTCATCCAAGCTCAGCGCCCGCGACAAGGCACTGCTCGAGCAGCACATGACGCTCGTACGCGGTCTCGAACAGGATTTGGCAGAAGCCGACAAGCAGGGCAAGCTGGTGCATCCCGTGCCTCAGGTGGACCCGAGCATCGAACTCGTGAACGACAACACCCCGCAGATCAGCCGCATCCAAATCGATCTGCTGGTCAACTCACTCTCAAACGACATGGCCCGTGTCGCCACACTGCAATACATGCGCTCGGTCGGCATGGCGCAGATGCGCTGGCTCGGCGTCGAGGAAGGTCACCACAGCCTCTCACACGATCCCGATGACAAAAAGGAGAGCTACGAGAAGCTCATGAAGATCAACACTTGGTTCGCCGGTGAGTTTGCCTACATGGCCAAGCGCCTGAGCGAAACGCCAGAACCTTCTGGCGAAGGCAGCATGCTGGACAATACCCTGCTCGTCTGGACCAACGAACTCGGCAAAGGCAACAGTCACACGCTGGACAACATCCCCTACGTCATGCTCGGCGGTGGCTTCGGTTTCAAGATGGGCCGCAGCCTGAAATTCGACAAAGCCGCGCACAATCGCCTCTGGATGTCCGTCGCTCACGCGATGGGTCACACCGACTTGAAGACGTTTGGCAAAGCTGAGCTATGTGAAGGCGGAGCGCTGGCGCTGGCCTAAAATTTGGGTCTTGCTTTTGGTTTCCCGTCCCGGTTCAATCTGGAACCGGAACCAAGCAAACCCATGGAAATCACCACCACCGCCAAAACTCTTCTGGAGCACAAGGGATCGGATGTCTGGAGCATCGGCCCCGAAGCCACAGTGCTGGATGCCATTCGCTTAATGGCGGGCAGACGCATCGGTGCACTGCCCGTGCTGGAGTCTGGCAGACTCATTGGCATCATTTCGGAACGAGATTACATGACCAAAGTGATGCTCGAAGGGCGATCCTCGAAAGACACGCCCGTGCGGGCCATCATGACCCGTGAGGTGGCTGTCGTCAGGCCCGCTCACACTGTCTCGCAGTGCATGAGCATCGTCACGGAAAGCCGTGTTCGTCATCTGCCCGTGCTGGATGGCGAAACCCTGGTAGGCGTCATTTCCATCGGCGACCTCGTGCGGTGGACCATCGCCACACAGAGATCGACCATCGAGCAGTTGGAGAAATACATCTCCGGCGGCTACCCAGGCTGACCTTGGCCTGAACCAATAACGCCACGCTTCAAAAATCGCTCATTTTTTGACTGGCTCCGCAGAACTCTCGACGAGCCAAATCTCCGCACAGTCCCCAGGCTTTCCAGGCTGTTCGGTGGTCAGATTGAGGCGGAATTCGTCACCAGGTTTGAGGTCGGTGAGATTGAGAGGCTGGTCGCTTTTCCATACTTGGGTGGACCCGGTGATGAGCAGGATGCGGTGGCCAAACGGCTCCGGGCGCTGCATGTCGCCGTTGTAGTCTTTCACGAGCGGAAGCTGCCAGGCGATGTGGATTTTGTCGCTTTGGATGGAGACGATTCGGGCGGTAGTGGCGGTGGCGGCGAGATGGCTGAACTCGTCGCTGATGAAGGTAACGCGAGTGAAGTGGCCTTTGGCGTCCTGATAGCAATGGAAGCGGTAGCGCTGGCCGAGCGGGAGCTTGGCGAACTGGGTGTCTTTGCCGAGATGCTTGAGAGTATGCTTCTTGATGAGCGTGAAGTTCACGGGCTCGCCGGTTTTCTCGGTGAGGAACTGACCGCTGCCTGTTTTGGGATCTGCTGAGACGAGTTCGCCGAGGATGAGATGCTCTGAGAAGGGCGGTGGTTTGATGTCGTCCTTGAGCTGATACCAAGGCAGGTGCGCGTTGCTGAAATCGGTGCGGAAGGGGAACTGCTCGGGGTATTCTTTGGCGACGTTTTCGACGAGTTCCTGGTTCTGCATGCGACCGAAGCCGTAGCCCATGAGGCTCTCGCCATAGAACTGGTCCTGCACCTTCCAGCCTTGCAGGAAGATGCGCACGACACGGCCTCGGCGGAAGCCTTCAAGCATGTTGGAGACACTGACGGTGATCTGATAGCCGCTGCTGCCGAAGCGATCGGTGGGTAGCTTCTGCACGTCGAGGATGGAGCCGCCTTCGCCATCGACACCGGGGTTCCAGGTGCGTAGTTCGTCATTGGCCACGCAGGTCTTGGTGGTTTTGCCTTTGGCGAGCAGCTCCGCATACGCGGACTTGTAGAAGGCCGGATCGCCGCTGAACAAGGCCACGGTGACTGTCTTCGCCTCGGTCTTGGTGATCCAGCCCGCCACCCCACGCTTCTCGGTGAACTCGCGGAACTTCTTTTGCTGCTCGAGATCGGGCTTCTGGCCGTCGTCTGTGGTGAGAAGTTTGCCATCAGTTAGCATCAGGAAATCCATCTTGGCACCGAGCGGGACATCGCGCAGGTCGGACTCAGCGCCGCGATACTTCATGATGGCATACGGCGGCATCGTGAAGTCGATCAGATCTCCCTTCTCCGTGCGGAATCGGCCGCTGCGATGAATGAAGTCTGCGCTGACGAGTTCGCCGTGAATGCAGCGGGCGTCTTCGAGCTTTGGGAAGGTGAGTTCGCCAGCATGCAGAGGCAAACCGAGAAACAAAAGGGAGCAGAGAAGACGCATGAGCAGGCAGGGGATCACTTAAACGTGAGTGCGGTCTTGGGCAGCAGCGCTTTGATCTTTGCCTGGGTTTCGTCGCTGAACGGCTCTTTCACCGGCACGAGGCGCATGGACTTGAGGAAGGCGAAGTCAGCGAGCACGGCGAGGCGCTCATCGGGAAGCGGCACCTTGCCGAGTTCGAGATGTTCGAGCTGCGTGAGACCCGCGACGGTCTTCAGTTCGGCATCGGTCAGCTTTGTGGCGTTCGTCAAGGTCAGGCGGCGCAGCGTGGCGATGCCTTTAATGAGCGGGATGGAGTCGATGGACTCGAAGCCTTCGCCGAGCTGCAATGACTCCAGTGGAAGCTTGGCGATGTGAACCAAGGCCTGCGGCGTGGCATTCGAGGTGCCAATCTCAAAGCTCTTGAGCTTCGTGAGCTTCGCCAAATGCACCGCACCGGCATCCGTGAACTTGGCGTGAGCGAGGCTGATGCTTTCGAGGTTGGGCAGGTGATCGCAGAGTTCCTTCAGGCCTTCGTCGTTGATGCTGCTGCCGCGATGGCTCACCTTCACAAGCTTGGTGAAGCCCTCAAACTTGGCATACGCCTTCCCGGTGATCTTCGTGCCTACGAACGAGAACGATTCGAGGTTCTTCAACCCTGCGAGCTGCTCCATGCCAGCATCAGTGAGCGGGCCGTTGTTGGTGAAGCGCAGCGTCTTGAGATTCACGAGCTTCGCAATGTTTGGCATCCACGCATCATTGAACTTCGTCGAGATGACGTTCAGCGACTCCAGCGTCGTGATGTGACCGAGATGCTCGAAAAAGGCGGCGTCATACGGATCGTCTTTGCGATGGTCGTGCGGCCCCGTGTTTGGCACAGCGAGATCGACGAGCTTGAGGCTCTGGCCGTCTTCGGTCTTTTCGACTTTGCCTTTGGCAGCTTCGACGATGCGGGTGACGGCTTCGACGTGAGGATCGAGCGCGAAAGCGGAAACACTGAGAGATGCGATTAGAGCGAGGGTGAGTTTCATGGTGGTTGGGAGTGAGATTATTTCGCGAGCTGACCGTCGCGTTGGAAGGTCTGCCAGTCAGTGGCAAAGGCGGCGTTGAGGAGCCAGGAGGCGGTGGATTTGTCGCCGGAGAACTCGGCGAAGGGCGCGACGGGCAAAGTTTGGTAGCCGCCGTTTGTGGCGTTCCAGTTTTGGCCGAGGTGGCCTGATTCGGCTTTGAGTTCGTTCAGCTTCACCCCGCCTTTCGATAGATCAGCATCGGCTGGCACACGAGCGGCGAAGCTGTGACGCAGGAAGGAGAAGACGAGCGGCCAAGTCTTGTCGCCGGGGCCGTGCCCGGTCTTCGGCTCGACGGCGTAATGCCACAGCGCGTGGTGTTTCTTCCGCATCGCTTCGACGACGGCCATGTTTTGCTCTTTGGACGGGCGGGCAAAGAAACCATCATCCTCGCCAAAAATGACCATGCCGGGCACTTGCGCCGCGCCGGGTTGATACACCTGAAAGGTCGTGCCGGGTCGCATCGAAACCCAGCCCCACACGCGGGCACCTTCTGTGGCCGTGAAGATGGCGGAGAAGCCGGTGCCGTTCGAGTGGCCGTAGAGAAACAGCGGCGCATGCGCGAGCTCAGGATGCCCCGATTTGGCTCCGAAGTCCTTCAAACGACCGTAAAGCAGGCTGCGAGGCCAGAAACCGCGCTGCATGGGATTGCCGACGAACTTGAAGACTGCGAGTCGCAGCTCGCGGGAGATCTTGCGAAGCTCTGGGTGCTTGTAGAGCGTCTCGCCGCTACCATGGCCCGTGATCGCGACGATGCCGCGCACGCTGCCGATGCCATCGGGCATCCACAGATCAAACTTCACGTCCTCTTTCTTGCCTTCGCCCTTCTGTTTCACGGCCTCGGTCCATTGCGCATCGCTAAGATCCCAATCCCAATGCTGCTCGATGACCTGATTCGCCGCAGGCGTGCCCCATTTGGCTTCATCAAGGATGATATTGCCAGCGCCTTGTCCCTTCACGCCCGCATTCGCCCGCACCCAGCCAAGGCTGTGGCACTCGGGGAGTTGGAGCGTCTCGGTGAGTTCGATGTCGGCGGCCATGGCGCTGCCTGCGAGCAGCATGAGAAGCAACGACGCATGTTTGAGATGAGCTTGAATCATGAACGTGGTGTTTTGGATCAAATCACTTCGCTCACCGGCCCGAGGCTATCGACGAACTTCTCGGCATTTACTTCCATCTTTTGCAGCATCGTCACCATGACGTTGCTTAACCGGGCTTTTTCGTCCTTGGGTTTGCCGCAGAGGGACTTCCATTCGTCGTAGCTGAGGGTGTAGTCTCCTTTGAGGTGCGGGCGGTTGTAGTCGATGTGCTGGCCGTGCTTGAGGCCGAGGTTTTTGCCACCGGCGAGGAGGATGGGGAGGTTGCTGTTGCTATGGCTGTGGCCGTAGCTCATGCCGCTGCCAAAGAGAATCATGGTGCGATCGAGCAGGGCCTCGTCGCCATCTTTGACGGATCGGAGTTCGTCGAGGAAGTGCGCGAACTGCTGCATGATGAAGGCGTCGCTTTTGGCGAGGCGGTCGAGGATGAGCGGGTCGCCGTTGTGATGTGAGAGGTTGTGACGGGCCTGCGTGATCTGGATTTCGGGAATGGCAAGGCCGTTGCCTTCGCTGCCGTTCATGTAGGTGACGACGCGGGTCATGTCGGTGCGCAAAGCGAGCACGATAAGGTCGAACATGCTGCGCCAGTATTCACCGGCCTGCGCTTTGGAAACGTCGCGCTTGAAGGGCGCGGCGAG
Organism: Prosthecobacter sp.; assembly: GCF_044378005.1. GTDB lineage: Bacteria > Verrucomicrobiota > Verrucomicrobiia > Verrucomicrobiales > Verrucomicrobiaceae > Prosthecobacter. The sequence goes on along the minus strand of NZ_JBILYB010000104.1, from coordinate 3,733 downwards.
CTTGGGGTCCACGACGGGCTTGGGCACGTCGAGCCAGGATTCGAGGCGCTCGGTGCGCTGCTCCACATCGCGCACGGCATGGAGGTATTCGTCGAGCTTCGTGCGGTCTTCGGTGCCGAGGGCGAGGCGGAGCGATTTGGCGTTGCCGAGCACGGCATCGAGCACGCTGCGGCGTTTGGTGAAGCGTTTGCGCTGCTCCTCGATGCCTCCGGCTTCCTCGCCGAACAAGCGATCAAAGACGCGACGGGGATTGTCATCGGCCGGGAGCGGCACGCCATCGCGCGAGTAGGCGAGGCAGTCGCCATTGCGACCACCAGAGCCGATGGAAAGCTCCAGCGAAGGAAGGCGCGTCTGCGTGCCGGTGACCTCGGCCATGAGCTGGTCCACGGAGACGGAGTTGACGTATTTGCGGCCGCTTTGCGCGTCGATCTTCGCGCCCGTGAGCCAGGTCTCGGCGCAAACGTGCGCCTGACCGATGCCATTCGGATGATGCAGGCCGCTGAAGACCGTGAAGTCATCGCGATGCTTCTCCAGCGGCTGCAAGGACGGCGATAAGTCATAGCCACGCCCGGACTTCGTGCATTGCCAGGCCATGCCGTTCACACCGTTCGGGATGTAAACAAACACGCTGCGCCTTGGCTTGCTCGCCGCTGCAGCGGTAGCGCTGGCGCGGAGCGGAATCATCGCATTGAGCAATGGCAGCGCCACCGTGGTGCCGATGCCGCGCAGGAAGTGACGGCGATCGAGAAGCCAGCGTTGGGATTGGATGTTGGACATGGCAAGGTGGGATGAATTTAGGCAGGCAGTTCGAAGCCTTTGCGGTAGGCCTTGCGGATCAAAGCATCGGCTTCGGGCGCGTTGGTGGCTTTCATGGCGGCGCTGTCCCATTCGATGCGTTTGCCGAGGCGGATGGGCAGCACGCCGGTGAGCAAGGCCTCCGTGTAGGGCGCGGCATACGCGAAGTTGGCCTTCGCATCTTCCGGTTTGCCAGCGAGGCAGGCGGCGACCCACTCCTCACGATGACCAGGGCTGCGTGCGATGGTGCGTGGTGGGAGTTTGAAGCTGCGCATCTGGCTTTCAGGAACGATGCGTGGCGTGCCGGACCAGCCTGGGGCGATGATCGAGCCGTTATCGCCGAGGAAGAGGATGCCGTTGTCGCCGATCTTGCGTGCTGGATCGAATCCGGGTGGTGGCGCGGGTTTTTTGCCGCCGTCATACCAGGTGAGCTTCACTGGACCGCGATTGCCCTTCGCGGCGAAGTGCCAGGTGACGATGCTCCACACGGGGAAAGAATCCGCATTGGTCTCCGAGCACTCGGCTTCCACGGAGGTCGGTGAGCCGAGATCGAGCGCATACCAAGCAGGGTCGGCATTGTGCACCATCATATCGCCAAGCGCCCCACAGCCGTAGTCGAACCAGCCACGCCACTTCCGGGGCACATAGAGCGGGTGATAATCATGCTCGGGGGCTGCGCCCTGCCATTGATTCCAATCGAGTGTCGCTGGCACGGGAAGCTTTTCGCTAGGCCGTGGTTTGCCCTGTGAATCCCAGAAGGTGCCGGGGCGATCTGACCAGACATGCACCTCACTCACTGCGCCGATGGCACCCACGTCGATCCATTCCTTCGTGAGTCGCAGGCCTTCGCTGGCGTGGCCCGTGTTTCCCATCTGCGTGACCACTTTCATCTCGGCGGCCACCTTTGCCATGATGCGTGTCTCTTCGATGGTGTGAGCGAGCGGCTTCTCGCAATACACATGCTTGCCGAGCTTCATCGCCGCGAGGGAGATTGGCGCGTGCCAATGATCCGGTGTGCCGACCATCACGGCATCGAGGCCTTTCTCATTCGCGAGCATCTCGCGGTAGTCTTTGTAAAACGGCCTGCCGGGATAAGCCTTCGCCATCGTGGCCTCGTGCTTCTGCTCCACATCACAGAGCGCGGCGATTTGTACACTGGCAAAGGTGGCGAGATCACGCGTGACGCCACCGCCCTGGCCGCCGATGCCCACGCAGCCAATGTTCAGCTTCTCCGAAGGCGCAGGCACGCTGGGCGCACCGAGCACATGACGCGGGATGATGTTAAAGCCGAGAACGGCAGCTCCCGTGGCAATGAAGTCGCGACGAGTGGGAGTGGGCTTGAGATGCTTTTTCATGGATGGTGGTCGTGTGTGGTGATCTAGCGTTTCAAAAACAGCGGGCTGGTGACGAGGGACTCGATGAGGGAAAGAAGCTGGTAGTCGGACTTTTTCGCGGCAGCGGCGATTTGCTGGAGTTCTTCGCGGTCGGAGAAGGTTATGCCGCGACGCAGGGCGTAGGTGGCGAGTTTTTCGGTGAAGGCGGCGGCGAATTTGTCGGTGTCGGCGAGGAGGATTTTACGGAGTTCGATGGAGCCGGCGAACTTGCGGCCATCGGGCAGTTCGCCGCTGGGATCGAGCTTCGGATCAGCGCCGGTGCCGTCGCGCACAGTCTCCACGGTGCGCCAGCGGCCGATAGCATCGTAGTTGTCGAAGGCCAGTCCGAGCGGGTCGATCTTGTTGTGGCAGGCGGTGCAGTTTGGGTCGGAGCGGTGCTGCTCCAGCTTCTCGCGCACGGTGGATTTCTTCGTGTTCGGCGCGGGCGTGTTGAGTGCGGGCACATTCGCGGGCGGCGGCGGCGCGGGCTTGCCGATGATGGACTCCAGCAGCCACACGCCGCGATGCACCGGACGATGCCGCGTGCCGTCGGAGGTGAGGCTGAGGATGGAGCCGTGCGTGAGCAAGCCGCCGCGATGATGCTCGGGCTTCAACGCGACGCGATGCATGGCATCGCCACGAATGCCGCTGATGCTGTAGTGCTCGGCGATGCGCTCGTTCAGCATGGTCCAGTCGGAGTCGAGGAACTCGCGCAGGTGGCCGTTACGCCGCATCATTTCGCCAAAGAAGGCGACGGTCTCCGCGATCATGCTGCCTTCCAGATTTTCGTCGTAGTCGGGATACAGCGCCTTGTCCGGTGCAAACATGCCCACCTTGCGAAGCTGCAGCCACTCGCGCGGGAAAGTGCGGGCAAAAGCGACGCTGCGTGAATCGGCGAGCATGCGCTTGAGTTCGCTGCGGAGGTTTGGCTGGAGTTTGCCCTCGCGGGCGAGGTCGAGCAGGCACTGGTCTGGCATGGTGCTCCAGAGGAAATAGGAGAGGCGGGAGGCGAGTTCGTAGTCGCTCAATTGCTGGCGTGTCTTATTCGAATCTCCCTGCTGGAGATACAGGAAGCTATCCGAGCACAAAACGGCCACGAGCGAGACGCGCACCGACTGCTCGAAGCTCTCGCCGAGTTTTTTCGACTGCTCAAAGGGCTGCATGAGCTGCTCCAGCTCCGCCGCTTGCACCGGACGACGCCACGCGCGCTCGGCGAACTTCGCGATGATCTCCTTGGCATCCTGGCTCGCAAAAAAAATCTTCTGATGCGCGGCGGTGGGCCATGAATCGACGATGGGGCCGTCCCATTCGAGCGAGTCGATGATCAGCGTGGGCTGGATGGGCTTGAAGTCATCGTCGCTGAGCTTGAGCTGCCACGGCACGCGGCTTTTCAGCGTGGTGAAGGCATTCGGCGTGCCGCTGTGACGCGAGCGGCGGCCCTCGGGGTTCGGGCCGGGCACGGAATTGATCACGCGCACCGGATAGCTGCCTGCCGTGAGATGCACACGTGCCTCGATGGTCACCGGCTTGTCCTCCGGCGCATCGACGTCCTGCTCGATGATCGT
>NZ_JBILYB010000231.1:0-5935 GCF_044378005.1 Prosthecobacter sp. | reverse complement strand
ACACGGTGCATCTGACTTTCGGCATTCCTCAAGGCCCGGATGGCGGCAATGGCGCGGACGGCCCGCCCTTTGCGCATGCGGTGGTGGATGCGGTGAACACGCTCCCTCCCGGTGAGCAGGCCACGGTGGAGTCGAGCTTTGACGGCAACACGGTGCATCTGACCTTTGGCATCCCTCAAGGCCCGGAGGGCGGCATTGGCGCGGACGGCCCGCCCTTTGCGCAGGCGGTGGTGGACGCGGTGAACACGCTTCCTCCCGGTGAGCAGGCCACAGTGGAGTCGAGCTTTGACGGCAACACGGTGCATCTGACCTTTGGCATTCCTGCGGGCCTGAATGGCAGCGACGGTGAGCAGGGCATTCAAGGCGAGCCTGGAATGCATGGGATGCCTGGAACGCCAGGAGAGGTCTCGTTTCAGCAACTGGCGGATGCCATCGCCACCACCAGCGCGAACAGCAACGGGGTGGACACGCTGGGGCTGGCGGTGAGCGATCCGCCGACGCAGAGTGAGATGCAGCAGATCGCGGACAAGCTCGATGAGCTGATCAATGCGCTGAGAAGGTAGGGCGCGTTGTCCTCAACGCGCCGAAGAACCCAGCGGCTGGGGGACCAGCCGCCCTACCTGGTAGGGCGCGTTGTCCTCAACGCGCCGCCAATCCATTCTCCGTTCCATTCTCCGTAGCTTTACTGGGAAGGATGAACGGCAAACCTCCTGACCGAGGACGATCTACGATAGGTGCAAGGCGGCGGACCAAAACATGCGCATTGACGGCGTGCGGCAGGTGAGGAAGACGAAGGCCTCGCAGGCCATGGCCTCGGCGAATTTTTCGTAGCTGTGGCTGCCATGGCTGCTGATGTGGCCGGGATTGTGTCCCCGCAGGCCTACATTACTGGTTTGGCTGCTGCTGCCAGCCACCCTTCCCATGGCGGCCATGCACGGGCTGTGGTCATGGCTGGTCTTTGGCCCCCTTTGTCTCGCAGCGGGGTGGACACTCGCTCACCGTCTGAGCAGTAAGATGCCTGCCATCGAATCCATGCCCCGGCCATGGCAAGCCCAGGCATTGTGGACCTCCGCTTTGCTCCTGCCCTTTGTCATCCTGAACCTCGGTGCCGGGAAAGAGCACCCGTTGGATCAGCCACCTCCCATCATTCGATCTGAACGAATCGCCGAAGGTCGGCATGTGCTGCGCCTCAGCCAGCAGCCGGACCACATGCGCGTGGACTGGATCTCCCCCCAGCAAGGCGGCCGCCACCACACGCTGCGTGTTTGCATGGCCTATCGTGGTGAGCATCTGCGCTGCATTGCAGATGCTCCGGCAATCCTGACCGACGACCGCGTCTGGCGCAGTGAATACTTTCTCGTAAACGGACGCCTACTCGAAAACTACCAGGACTATCTTCTCCACACCTTCCTCCCTGGCAGCAGCGCGGGTGTGCATCTCATCTTCTCCGTGAATGCTGGCACCATGCCGGCACGGGAGTTCGAATCCAAAGCTAGAGACCTCGCCCTCCGCATCCACCAGCAGCAGCAAACGCATGCCTTGGCCTTCATCTGCCGCCGTCTCGCCTTGCCCTTCCGCTACCGCCGCAGCGGCCACAACCGCGATTTCGAGTTTGCCCAGATCGTTTTTCGATTCGCGCAAAAGCACCGTCTGAAAGTCATCTGGCTCGGCCTCCGCGCCACTCTCATCGCCTGGCTCCGTGCGATTTTCAAACGAGACGCAGAAGCATCTCTCCATGGTGCCCGCTTGCTAGCCTTCTCTCGGGCACTTGTGAATTAGCTAAAAAAGGTATCACGATGCTTTGCCATTTTGTCATTTCAACATTCGGGTATCCGCAGAAGGGTTAAGAACCCTCATGCTCAGGAAGAAAGGCATGATGGATCAACCGGCTTCACTTGGCCAGCATCTTCGCAACCGACGTTTTGCTCTTGGGCTGAGACAGGGCGATGTGGCCATGCGGCTTGGGACGATACGCGAGGTTTACGACCGCTGGGAACGTGACTTGCGAGAGCCAGTGGTGTCCGAATGGCCGGCTCTACTGTCTTTCCTCGGCTGCTACCCCTTCCCCGAACAGAACTCTGCCGACCTTGTTCTGAAGGCGCGACGCTGTCAGGGGGCCGACCAGAAGGCGCTGGCTGCAGCCGTCGGTGTGATCCCCCAGCGACTCAGGCGTTGGGAGCACGGGAACGGAGTGCCACGGGCCGATGTCATGCGGCGCCTTGTGGAACTTGCTTGCATCCCGAATGCGATTGGCCCTTCTGAAACCGCGTGACTAAGTTGAGTCATTGGTTGTCGTTGCCAGAGCACCTTGATTGTGTGCCTAAAAAGTATCTGTTTCCAAACCAAGCGATTTGCCAGACTGATTCGTCTTCATGTTCGAGCGTTCCAGCCCAATCGAAGCCAAACCGTTCACCCGTCTCATCGCCTTCTTCGATGAATACGGCGATAATTCGCTGACCAAGATCGACCCTGATTTTCCGCTCTTCGTGCTGGCGATGGTAGAAGTCGAAAGGGGCGCTTAGAATCGACGCGATTATTTCCAATAACGAACGCGTGCTCATCTGGCCCCTCTGTAAGCGACCCGCAGGCCCACGACCTAAACATCGCCGTGAACGAGAAGTAGTACGCCTGGCTCAAGCTCATCGCCGAGACCGTGCGCCGATTGCCACGCCAAGATCGCCCCCCTCGGCTTCGCCCTCGAAGCCTACGATCCCATCGGCCACTTCCGCAGTGCCTACCCGAACGGTGCCGCCATCGACACCAGTGACGACTATCACGGCCAGTCCGTCAACAACCCCGCCGACATCCGCGCCTACCTCATCAAGCACCCTGACCTCCTCGCGCAAAACCCCGTCCACCGCCTGCTCACCTACGCCCTCGGCCGCCCACTAGGTTATACCGATCAGCCCGCTCTTCGCCGTCTGCAAGCGGACTGGAAAACGAAGGGACACACCCTCAGCGAACTCATCCATCTCATCACCACCAGCGAACTGATGCGGCGGCCCCGAAAGCGGGAAGATCGGAGCATTGGAGTTTAAAACCTCAAAATTGTCGCTGAACCGTGACATTCACTTTCACTCTCTGACAGTCGAGATTGGTGCCTTTGAGGGCTTGAGGGTCTGAGACGCTCCGCCTCACTCGCTGAAAACAAATTTGGCACTCGGAGTGGGTTTCACGGAAATACTTGCGAACCACGCTCATGAGTTCTGAAGCTGCCCCGCGCACCGAACAGCTTGTCCTGCTTCTGACCCAGCATCAGGAGCCGTTAGTTCGTTAGATCTTCAGTCTCGGCTTGCGAAGCGGATGCGCGAGATATTCTGCAGGAGACGAGTCTGGCGGTATATCGGAAGTTCAATGCGTATGATGCTGCGCGACCGTTTTTGCCCTGGCACGGCTTTTCATGAGGAGCGGTGGCTGGCTTGAGCAGGATGGACGATCATCACCTTTGCGTCGGCCAGCGCGAAGTCTGGGGCGAATGGGGGGCTCGCTCTCGACATGCGCGATGCCCGTTGCCACACTTGTGTTGCATCAAGATGGGTTCGTGGAGGACCGGGCTGCTGCTCATGCTCGTCTGCGAGGGGCATGGCAACATTGTCAGGCATGATCGCGCTTCATGGTGTTGCACTTCGGCGCTCCCTGCATGAATCCATCAGTCAAAAATAGATAGTTATCCCTTGGCTTCATCGTTACTGGTATGACCTCCTACCTGTAGCTCGATCTGTGATTTCTTCTCTCGAACACCAACTCAAAGCGCTGCTGCCTCGCGGGCGTGTGCTGACTTCGGCAGCTCAGCTGGCAGGCTATGGTGCCGATGGCCTGGGCTATAAGAACTTCCTTCCCGATTCCGTAGTGATTCCGGCGGATGCGGAGGAACTCGCGGGTTTCATGTGCGGGGCTAGGGCGCTGGGGGTGCCGGTGGTGATGCGTGGGGCGGGGACTTCGCTTTCGGGTGGACCGGTGGCGGTTCAGGGTGGTGTGGTTGTTCATACCTCAGCTCTGAAATGCATCCGCGAAATCAATGTGGAGGGCTTCTGGTGTGAGGTCGAATGCGGTGTGGGGCTCAATGACCTCGATGCCGCGTTGAAGCCGCACGGCGTGTTTTATCCGCCTGATCCATCGAGTGGTCCGGTCTGCACACTCGGGGGTAATGTGGCGTCGAACGCGGGTGGCGCACATTGCTTTCGTTACGGGGTGACGAGCAATTATGTTCTCGGTGTCGAGGCGATTATGCTCGATGGAAGCGTGCATCGTTTTGGTGGGCCTGCGGGTGGTCGCGGACCTTGGCGTGAGGATTGGAAACGCTTCATGATCGGCTCCGAAGGCACGCTGGCGGCTTTCACTCGCTTCTGGCTGCGACTGCTGCCATTGCCGGAGAAAGTGTGGACCTTCCGTGCGACCTATCCCGATATGAAAACCACGGAAGCGGCCATCCATGCTTTGGTGGCGCACTCGTCGTATCCAGCGGCTATCGAGATGCTTGATCCGCGTGGCGTGGCGATGGTGGAGAGCAGTCAGATGGCTTGTGGATTGCCCGAGGGTTCGTTCATGCTGCTGGTGGAGATTGATGGCCCAGAGGCGCTGGTCAATGCTCGTGTGGAATCCGTGGCTGAGATTTTGCGTCATGCAGGATCGCAGGACGTGATGTTTAGCGATGAGGATGCCCTTCGCCAAAAGCTCTGGAAAGCCCGCAAAGCCTCCGGTGGTCTGCTCGGCCAGTTGAGCCCCAGTTACGTCGTGCAAGACGCGGTGATACCGAAGCGTGCCTTGGCCGAGGTGCTTCAGCTTGTCTATGATGAAGCCGATGCCGCGAACATCCGCGCGGTAAATGTCTTCCACGCAGGTGATGGCAATCTGCATCCGAACTTCCTCTTCGATTCGCGTGTGCCCGGCGAACTGGAGAAGGTGGAACTCATCAGCAAGCGACTCATGCAGCGCGTCATCGAAGTCGGCGGCACGCTCAGCGGTGAGCATGGCATCGGCAATGACAAGTCCGCCTACATGCCACTGGTGTTCGGGCCGGACTCCATGCGTCTCCAACTCTCCGTGCCAGCCGCATTCAATCCTGCGCATCAAATGAATCCGCTCAAGGTCTTCGACAATCGCCACTTCATCGCATGAACGTCTTCCCTCCCATGCAGCACGAACGGCTCTTTGTTCCCTTCCTGGATGAAGTGGATGGCACGCTGTGCCTGCCCGCGAATGCGATAGCGGCTGACATTCATTCGCAAGCTCACGCGCATCGCCTGCGCTTTCCGCTTCTCTTGGATGAAGCGACGACATTGCGCGAACAAATCGCCGCCACGACTCATGCGCCAGTCTCGTGCCGCTTCGGACCTTATTGTGACAACATTCTGGGAATAAACTGGCGGCTGCCTAGTGGACGCATCGCCCGCATCGGCGAGCGTGTGGTCAAGACCACGACCGGCTATGACTGGCTCCGCTTCCTGCTGCACAGCGGGTCGCGTTATGGCGAGCCTGTGGATTACGTTTTGCGGTTGCGACCTGATTACGGATTCACGGCCATCGGCCGCTTCGATGGAGACACCAAGGCTTTGCGCTCCTGTGTATCAAAACTACTTCACAGCGGCTGGATGCACTGGTGGGATGCGGTGGATTACGTCACGGAAGGCAGGGCATCGTTCGTGCGTGTGATGATCCATTGTGTGCCCGAGCAAGCGCCCATCTTCGCCCAACAACTTGAACACGTCGCTGCATCGACGAGCACGCAGCTTACGCTGCAAAGCAACGTGCCACCGCCCCTCGATGGCCTTCCCGATCTCGTGATCAAGACGACGCCTGATCGTGTCATCGGTCTCTCTGCGGAACTCGCGCACGCTGCGCGGCGTTGTGTGGCGCTGTGCTACAGCGGTGTTGTCCACGTCTATATGAACGAGAGCGAAGACCTCACCGAACGCACGCAAGCTCTCGTCCAACC
>NZ_JBILYB010000230.1:0-5950 GCF_044378005.1 Prosthecobacter sp. | reverse complement strand
GGGGACCATTTTTTTGAGCCGCTCTTTGAGCGGCCCCCACCATGCGAAGCGTTGTGTTTTCATCGGTCGCCTTATTTACACCACCCCTTCAACTTTGCCAATCGACAGGTTTTCAAACACGGCCTAGGGAGTAAATAGCCTCCCGAAGGCCCCGCCATGGGCTACAGCATCGGCAACGAACGCTACCGCGCCACTTACTGGCGCGAGCGCAACGGCTCCAAAATCATCGCCACCGAACTCTACGACGAACAAAACAACCCCACCGAAACCGTCAGCCTCGCCGACAAGCCCGAGCACAAAGAAATGCTCGAAACCCTCGCGAAACACCTCCCGCCTGTAGGTTCCAATCTCGACCCGGCTGCCAAGCCCAAAGGAAAGGGCAAAGTCAAAGCGAACGCTGCTCCCGCTACCTCCACCGCTGAGCGCGGCGCACGTTTCGACATGCTGGACAAGGACAAGGCTGGCTAACTCACGCGCCAGTATTACACCACACATCAATCTGATACCGCCGCCGCTGCCGAACGCTTCGAGAAATACGACACTGATAAAGACGGCCTTCTCAGCCGCGAAGAGTTCATTGGAAGAGGGAAGACGGCGGAGAAATAGCGCGCAAGGCAACCGCGCAGCCCACGACTACGCCGAGCGCATCCGCGAGCGGCTGCCGCGTCGGTAGCTGGAACTGCGGGATACTTGCGGTCGAAGCAAGTTTCCGCTGCTCAACACACGCTGCTCAGCCACTTCGAGGCGATGGCGCGCAGGTCGGTTTCGGACATGGTGCCTGCGCTCGCGCCGAAGCAGGCGGCTTCCACGCGTTTGAGGTCGGTTTGCAGGTCGGTTTGCTGGGTGTCCTTCAGTTTGACGAGCGGACTGGAGCAGAGACGGCGAAGCAGGGCGACGACGGCGAAGCCATCGACTTCCTTGGGCATGGTGAAGACATCGCGGGCGCGCACGGGGCACTCGGTTTTGCCTTTGTTGCGCAGGATGAGCCAGAGGATCGAGGCTAACAACAACACAGCGCCGCCGATGATCGCGGGCCAGAGATACGGGCTCTTGGAGGCGACGATGGCGACTTCTTGGGCGGTCATTTCGCGACCGACTTGCACGGCAGGTTCCTTCAACGTTGTGAGGTTCATGTCGGCGTAACTGCTGTAGCTGACGATGGCGTCCTTGGCCTTGGGTTGAGGGAAGTGGAAGGTGATCGGCGTGTTGGAGGCGCGGACTTGGTCGCCATCCAGGGAGATCGTCCAGACACGTTCGGACTTTGGCGCGACTTGATCGGCCCAGGTGTTGAGTTCGGTGATTTGCAGGCCTTCGTGCGCGTTGATGTTCTTGATCGCGACGGTGTTGGCGGACTTCAAATCGAGCAGTTGCTCGATGTCGGGCACGAGGCCGCTGGCGGTGGCTTTCACTTCGAGCGTGACGCCGCCATTGATGTTGAGCTGGCGGTTGTCGAGGGTTTGCGTGATCTCGAGGTTGCTGGCGGGACGCGCATCGGCCTTGTCGGTGGCGACTTTGATGACGGACTCGGCGGACTCGGCGGGGATGGTGATGGGGCCGCTGAGATCGACGAACTTCAGCTCAAGCTGCACGGGCGGGATTTTGTCAACGCTGGCGTCCTTCGCGCGGACGTGCAGGTAGGCGAGGATCGTCTCATCCCAACCGGCTTGGGCGGTGGGGCGCGGCTTCACCTCGGGCGTGGCGAAGGTGAAGCTCTGGATGTCGAAGAAGGGCGCGAGCGCTTCGGTGATGTTGAGTTCCAGTTCATCGCGCGGGCCTTGCGCGGCGCGCATCTTCTTCACGAGTGCGGACGGCTTCTTCTGCTGTTTCACGAGTCCGGCGTTGGCGTCATTCGTGAGGTATTGGCCGAAGTGCGCGGCGCGGCCCATGGCCTCGGTGTGGACGATGCTGACGATGATGCCGAAGTCTTGATCACGACCGACGGTGTTCGGGCCATCGACGCGGGTTTGCAGCCGCACTTCGCTGAGCAACTCATCGAGATAAGCGACCTGTTTTTGTGCGCCGAGCGTGAAGGGATCGTCCTTGGTGATGACGAGCGAGCTGGCGAGGTAGCGGTATTTCAAATCCTCGTGCAGCGGGTCTTTTTCATCCGCGAGGCGGTCGTTCACGATCTTGGCAAACATGCTGATGTGCGCCTTCGATGCCTTGCCCGGCAGCGCAACGAGGTGCTCGCGGATGCGGGTCAAAGCGGCGCGGTTCATGGCTTTGCTGAGATTGATCTGGCCGTTCGAGCTGATGCCGAGCAGGCCGTTGAACCAGCCGAGGTAGGCCGCGACGTTGTAGTCGCCTGGCGCGAGCTTGGCAACCTGCGTGCCATACGCGGCGGCACCGCGATTGAAGTAGTCCTGGGCTTGCAGGTTCTTCTCTTTGTAGCCTGCCATGCGCATCTTGCTGTCGCTGGCGACGAGTTCCTGGAAGTATTCAAAGTCGCCCCACTCGACGAGCAGTGTGCCTGCGAGAGTGAGTGCGCGCGAGCTGTCGCCGTGGCCCGCGATCCAGCCGTCGATGAGCTTGAGCGCGGTGCCGTAGCCTTCGCGCACGAGGTCGAGCGTCTGCGTTTCATCACGCTGTGTCATGCCGGCCGTTTGCACATCCATCTTGCGCCAGCGCTCGCCGAGGTTCTTGCTCATGCGCGAGAGGATGAGGAAGAACAAAGGCTCATCCATCTTGTCCATCTGACCGAAGACTTTCTCGATGTGCGTCGTGCGATACGTCTCCGCGCTGCTGTAGGCGAGATCGAAGGCATCGACGACTTTGCTGTAATCCGATGGCGCGATGCCCGCCTGACGAAACAGCGCCATCATGCGCGAAAGGCTCTCGATGTTCTTCTCCATCATGATCGGCGTGACGGGGATGCGCGCGTCATCGGGCAGGTTGAACTTGCGCCGCAGTTGCTCGGGGATCTGCGGATTATGTGTCTTCGCCCACACGCCGAGGAAATCTTCCGCCAGCGCTGCTCCGGCTCGTGCGCTGCGTTTGCCGATCTCGACGATGCGTTCAGCGGCTTGATCAAAGTTCGCGCCCGTGAGGATGAGGCGCGACATGGCGACATCCATGCGATCACGCGAACTGGTGGAGAGCGCGGCTGCCCATTTGCCCGTCGGCGCGTGCGGCATGAGGTCTTCGGGCAGGATGAACTTTTGCTGGTTACTCGTAGCGGATTTTTGCGTGAACGTGTTCTCCGCTTCGCTGGCCCAAACATCGGCCATCAGCTCGATGACCTGCGTCCACGGCTGCTCGCCGGGCTTCACGAGGTCGCAGAGCAAGGCAGCTACATTGGCCTGCACGGCGATGTTGGACGTGCGGGTCAGCACATCGCCATTGCGATCGTTCTGCACTTTGCGTTCGAGCGCGGTGAGCAGCTTCATCGCGATCTCGGGGTTGGTTTTGACGAGATCGGTGAAGACCGGCGCGAGCGTGCTCAGGGGCACTTGCGTGATGATCTTGGAGATGGCGCTGATGGGCTTCTGCTTTTCCCATCCTTTGTTTCTGCCTGTCGAAGGCGCGAGCAGGTCGCGGATGTTTTCATCCCAGATGCGCTGCACCTCGCCGCGCTGCGTGCTCTCGCGCTGCTCCTGCGTGGCGACGAAGGTCATGAGTTCATTGCGCACGCCTTCATCGGCGATCTGCGCGATCTGATCGTTCCCTGGCAAGTAGGTGCGCGCGAGATCGCGGAAGTTGCCCGCGATGAGCACACGCGCCGCGAGCAATCGCTTCGCCGGATCAGTGCCGCCGAACTTGCCCGTGCCTTTTTGAAAGCGATCCACCAGCCAGAAGCTCTCGCTCACCGGCACGGCGATGCCGAGGAGCTGGCCGAGCCTGCGCACGTTGTCGTTGTTGAGTTCGGCGGGCGCCGCTTCAGAGAGTCCTACGATGTCATCGAGGCGCACCACGGGCTTCCGATTCTCGGTGAGGTCGGCGAGCATCTTGTTGTAAATCTTCACCGCGAGGTCTGGCGGCATCTGTTTCAGCTCCTCGCCAATCTTGGTCCAATCACCGGTGACGAAGCGCATGAGGAAGCGGTCGTTCGCAGGCAAGGTGGCGGGATCAGCGGTGCCGACGCGTTCGAGGTGACGCAGCAGTTCACCTGGGTCGCGCGTGAACTTTTGGTTCATGATCGACTCGTATTCCTTGATGAGCTTCGGGTCAGGTCCGGGAGGCGCTACAGGTTGCTGAGCAGGCGCGGGAACAGCCGGTTGTTGAGCTTGTGCGGTCGTGAGGATGACGAGCGCGAGCGCGGCGCAGAGATGAAGTGGGTTCATGGAATAAAATTAGGAGCCTGGCTTGTCGAGCTTCTCGAACTCTTGCAGTGCGCCACGTCCGTCCGCGTTCGGAAGCGGTGGTGCGGGTGTGAGTGCTTTCGGGCCGTTCAGGAGCGCAGCGGCGGCGGCTTTGCCTTTGCCACCTTCCGCACCGCCGCCTGCAGGAGTGCCTTTGGCGTCTTCTTTGATGAGCAGCGCCGCTTCGAGATTGAGCTGCTTCGGTGCGATGATACCCTGCACGCCCTGCACCGCGCGAATGGTGCTGATGGCCGCAGCGGGCGGTGGTGGGACGCCTTTCACGGTGTTCGGCGGCGTGGCCTGGATGCCATCCACTTTGTTCACGCCTTGCATAGCGGGAGGCGGCGGCGCGACATCTGTGGGTGGCGGCGGTGGCACGGGTTGAGTCACGCCCGTCGGTGGTGGCGGAGTCACGGGCACAACCGTCGGCGGCGCGATCTTCTTGATGCTTTGCACGGCCTCCTGCTTCACCCCTTTGACGCCGTTGATCGCATCAGCCGCAGGCTTTTCCTGCGCCATGGCAATGCCTGCCACGAGCAGCAGAGCTGCACTGAGTAGGAAGATAGATTTCAGCATGAAAAAAGAGATGGTCGCGACGGACACCCCTTAACGGTCACGGTGCTGAAAATCTACCTTCTAAGCGCATTGATCAGAACGTCCTGCATCTGTCTCTGGTTGTAGTTACTGCGCGCGCTCTAGCCCAGACTTCCCACGTTGTTGGAGTTGGCTCTGGTTTGAGCCACAGCATTCGCGATGGCTTGGTGCTGGGGAGCAAAGAACTCGTGGCAAGTGTGTTCACGGAAAATCGCGGCAAATTCGGTCCCAAGCGCCGCGATGGAGAGCGCAAGGTCAGCGAATCAGGGTCTCCACTACACTCGCTGCGGCGGTTGCGCTTGAGGGCTTTGAATTGATGCCCGGCTGTTTCGCAGACTCAGTCCACTGGCTTCCGTCCCAAGAGCTTTTTCAGACCCTGGAAAACGGGAATCAGAATGTGAATGGCCAGAGGATCGACCACGGCTCCGACGATGACACCGAGCACACCGGCGATGGCTGCGCCGACGAGCCAGGTGAGAAAGGAGTTCAGCGCAGGGATCATGCTGGCGACAAACTCAGCAGAATGATGCACAGCCTCCTCCGGCGCATGGACACCCAGTTCATGCAGGCCGTGGATGAGGATGCCACCGCCGACCCAGAGCATGGCCACCATGCCGACGAGGCTGAGCACTTTCAAAAACACCGGCATGCCGAGCACGATAACACGCCCGGTGGCACGCACCGGCCCGTGCGAGTTACGCGCCAGGGCCACGCCTGCATCGTCCGCCTTCACGATGATGGCGACGGCACCATAAACGAGCAGTGTCATGCCCGCGCCGACCACTCCCAGCACGACGGCTTGCAGCCAAACCGCCGAGGTGGCGACGGAGGCGAGCGTGATGGCCATGATCTCCGCTGAGAGGATAAAATCCGTGCGGATGGCGCTGCTCACGCGCTCCTTTTCCAGCTCTTCCGCCGTCTGCGCGGCTGTCGTCTGCGCGGCTGTCGTCGCCTCGGCGTGATCGCCATGACCGGGGCGCACGAGGTCCATGACCTTGTGGTAGCCTTCCAGGCATAAAAAAGCACCGCCAGCCATGAGCAGCGGTGTGATGGCCCAG
>NZ_JBILYB010000103.1:0-22248 GCF_044378005.1 Prosthecobacter sp. | reverse complement strand
GGGGTGAGCGACGAACCCGCTGGGGGTGAGCGACGAACCCGCTGGGGGCGAGCGACGAACCCGCTGGGGGCGAGCGACGAACCCGCCGGGGGTGAGCGACGAACCCGCCGGGGGTGAGCGACGAACCCGCCGGGGGTGAGCGGCAAACCCGCCGGGGGTGAGCGACGAACCCGCCGGGGGTGAGCGACGGACCCGCCGGGGGTGAGCGACGGACCCGCTGGGTAGAAGAACTGAATTGGCGATTCTAGTTCGTGGCTTGGTCACAGGATCACCCCAACGCGGCTCTGCCGACGATCTGAGTTGGCCGGTGAGAGGTCCGGGCACCCCTACATGCTGCCGAAAGCCGGAGTGAATCATTTCAGCCCAGATTCAGATGGAAGCAGCTACGGTTACTGCATCATCGCCTGCGGGGTGTCCTCTTTAAAGACGAAGGGACGCAGCTCGGCAAAGCGGGGCGCACGCAGGAAGGGATCTTCATCCAGCGTCCTTTCGGCAAGCTGCCGGGCGATGCGGACCAGCCGGGTGTCGGCCAGCAGCTCGGCGAACTTCAGCGGAGCCTGACCACTCTGCGCCTTGCCGAGAACATCGCCGGGGCCGCGTCGCTTGAGGTCTTCTTCGGAGATGAGGAAGCCGTCGGTGGTTTGCTCCATGATGGCGAGGCGGCTTTTGGCCTCCTCCTCTTTATCAGGCACAAATAGCACGCAGTAGGAGGTGTGCTCGCCACGCCCGATGCGGCCTCGAAGCTGATGGAGCTGCGCCAGCCCGTAACGCTCGGCGTGGTGCACATACATGACGGTGGCGTTCGGCACATCGACGCCGACCTCGATGACGGTGGTGCTGACGAGCACGTCGAGCTTCGCCGCGCGGAAGTCACGCATGACGAGGTCTTTCTCTTCGGCGCTGAGTTTGCCGTGCAGCAGGCCGACACTGAAGTTCGGCAGCAGCTTGCACCACTCTTCGTAGCCTTTCTTCGCGGCGGTGACATCCAGCTTCTCCGACTCCTCGATCAGCGGATACACAAGATAGGCCTGGCGACCTTCATCGAGTTGCTCGCGCAGGAACTTCGCCGCATCCGCCTGCTTTGAGGATGGTCGAACCTTGGTGATGATCTTCCCGCGTTCTTTCGGGCGTTCGTCGATCGTCGAGACATCGAGATCACCGTAGATCGTCAGTGTCAAAGTTCGTGGAATGGGCGTGGCGGTCATCACGAGCACGTCGGGCGTATTGCCTTTTTGAATCAACTTCGCCCGCTGAGCCACACCGAACTTGTGCTGCTCATCGATCACCACGAGGCCGAGATTTTTCACCAGATCCGCATCATGTAGCAGCGCGTGCGTGCCGATGAGGATCTGATTTTTGTTCGACATCTTCCCCGTCAAAAGCTCCACACCTCCTTCCTCCGCACGCGTTCCCGTGCGCAGCGCCACGTTAAGGCCCAGCGGCTCCAGCCACTTGCGCGCGGTTTGGAAATGTTGCTCGGCCAGGATCTGCGTCGGAGCCATGAGCGCGGCTTGTTTGCCGGACTCGACCGCGCCCAGCATCGCCGCGAAAGCCACCACCGTCTTGCCGCTGCCGACATCGCCATGCAGCAGGCGATTCATCGGGGCATTGCTCGCCATGTCGCGCTGGATTTCCTCCAGCGAGCGCTTCTGCGCGCCGGTCATTTCAAAGGGCAGCGCCTTCTCAAAATCCTGCACCAGCGGCCCCGCCACATGCGAGTGCCCACCCGACTCCAGCACGGCTCGGCGACGCCGCACGACGCGGAGTTGATAGCCATAAAACTCCTCCAGCGCGAGATAGCGACGCGCCTTCTCCAGATCCTCCATCGTCGCCGCGAAGTGTACCGCCTTCAGCGCCCGAGCTCGATTCCAGCCCGCGAACTCGCCCGCCTCGCTCGGCTTCGGCAGCACATCGGAGGCGAAGTCATCTCCCAAGTGCTGCACGACAAACCACGCCGCTGTGCGCAGCGTCTTCTGCGTCACGCCCGCCTTCAGCCGATACACCGGCGTGATGCGGCCCGAGTGGATCGTCGTCGTGCCTTCCTCATCCAGCACTTCATACTCGGGATGATCCATCGACAGCCGCCCTTTAAACTCCTTGATCTTGCCATACACGATCAGCCGCTGCCCCTCGGCAATCACCCGGCTCATGAAAGGCATGGACCACCAACGAAGCGTCAGCAGTTGCCCCATGGATGCTCCGCCCGAGGGCTCCACCTGCGCTTCGAACATCCCACCGCGCCCACCGAAGAACTTGTTCCCTGTCTTCGTCACCAGCACTTGATGGCAAACGGGCAGCTCGCTGACCTGAAATGAAATCGCGTCATCCCGTGTGCGGTCTTCATGTCGGAAAGGCAGCCAGGAGATCACATCGCGCACCGTCGTGAGACCTTCCTTCTCCAAGGTCTTCACCATCCGCGAGGGCAGATCGGGGACGGTGTTGAGTGGTGAATCGAGAGTCAGAGGCATGGCGGGATGAAAAGTGAGCAGTGCTCAGTTCTCAGTGCTTAGTTCAAGTCTTGAAGTTGCCAAAGAACAAGGATTGAATCCTGTCATCCCATGAAAACCGGTCTCCTCCTCGATCCTCTCTACACCGACCACGATCCCGGTCCCGGACATCCCGAGTGCCCGCAGCGCTACACGGCGATCATGAAGGCGCTCACCGCCTCTGATCTGCTGCCCAAGCTTGCCTCTATCCCAAGTCGCGCCGCTGAAATGTCCGAGATCGAGCGCTGCCATCCGCGTCATTACATCGAGCTTGCCCGCGATGAAGTCGCCGCCGGGCTGGATGCCCTGAGCACGGGCGATACCAACATCTGCCCGAAGAGCTACGACATCGCCACGCGTGCCGTCGGTGGCGTGCTGAATGCCGTGGATGCCGTCATGTCTGGCAAACTCACCCGCGCCTTCTGTGCCGTCCGGCCGCCAGGACATCATGCGCGCCCGAGCCAGGGCATGGGCTTCTGCCTTTTTAACAACATCGCCCTCGGTGCCCGTCATGTCCAAAAGCAGCACGGCGCAGCGAAGGTCGTCATCGTCGATTGGGACGTGCATCATGGCAACGGCACCCAGGACATCTTCTATGATGACGGCAGCGTCTTCTTTGCCAGCACGCATCAGAGCCCCTGGTATCCTTTCACCGGCCACGCCGAGGAAACCGGCGCTGGCAAAGGCAAGGGCAGCACCATGAATTTCCCACTGCCCGCCGGCACCGGCATGACGCAGATCAGCGAGGCCTTTGAAACCAAGCTCCTGCCCGCTATCGCCGCCTTCAAACCCGACCTCATCATGATCAGTGCCGGCTTCGACTCCCGAGTCGATGACCCGCTCGGCAAGTTCAAGCTCACCGACGATGACTTCGCTTCCCTGACCAAGCTGCTCATGCAGGCTGCGGAAGAGCACTGCCAGGGCCGATTGGTCTCTGTCCTGGAAGGTGGCTACAATCTCAGTGGACTTGCCACTGCGGTCACCGCGCACGTCGGAGCGCTGGCCCGGTGAGATGGATCACCGGGCACAGGTTTCAGGTCATTAGGCTTTCTTCTGCTTCTTCTCGCCCTGAGTTTCCTCAGGCTTCTTCGGCTCTGGCAGCAGGAATTTGGTCACGCCGGGCATGGGCATCGGCGTGGGCTTGAAGCTGTCGCCCCACTTCAGCGTATCGGGAGCGAGGTCCTGGGTGCAGGCGAGCATCTGATCCCAGGTGATGAGTTGGCCGGTGTAGGCGGCCTCGCGGCCCATGATGGCGACGAGTGTGGAGAGCATCATGCGGTTGCCATCATTGATGACTTCGCCTTTGCGGATGGAGTTAAAGAGGGCCTCGTGCTCGAGGTCATACATGTTTTTCTCCTCATCGCGGAAGCGCCAGCGCTTCGGTCCGTCGATGAAAGGGGCACCGCCTTTGCCGATGGTGAGCACGCCTTTTTCACCACGGATGATGTCCTGATTGTGGCCCTGGCAGCCTTTGATCTGACGGCTGGCCATGTTGCACATGACGCCGTTTTCCCACTCATAGGCAGCGTGGAAATGGTCGAAGATGTTGCCGTCTTCAGCTTTGATCTGGCGTCCGCCAGTGCCGATGCAGTTCATCGGTGGCTTGTCACCCATAGCCCAGCAGATTTTATCCACGCTGTGCACGGCCTGCTCGACGAGGCTGTCACCACTGAGCCAGGAGAAGTTGTACCAGTTGCGCACCTGCCACTCGACATCGCTCATGCCAGGAGGGCGGCCGCTGGCGGGAGGCATGGGCTTCACGGGGCCGGTGTGGTAGGTGGCATAGACGCTGGTGATTTTCCCGATGTCGCCGCCGAGCACGCGCTTGAAGGCCTCCATGCGGGAGGTGCTGTAGCGCCAGCAGAAGCCGGCCACGAGATTGAGCTTCTTTTCCTTCGCCTTCTTCACGGCGGCCATGGCCATGTGATAGCCGATGGTGTCCACGGCCATGGGCTTTTCACAAAAGATGTGCTTCCCGGCATCCACGGCGGCCTGGAGGTGCATGGGGCGGAACCCTGGAGGGCTGGCTAGTAGGACCACATCGACTCCGCTGTCGATGAGCTTCTTGTAGGCATCAATGCCGATGAATTTCTTGTCAGGCTTCACATCCACACGGTCCGGGAACTTCTGAGAGAGCGAGGCGATGCTGCCATCGATCTGCTTTAGATCGACATCAGCCATGGCGACGATCTTACCATTGTATTCCGCGCCGAGAGCCTGGGAGGCAGCGCCGGTGCCGCGACCACCACAGCCGACGAGGCCGATGCGGAGGGTTTCAGCGGAGTCCGCTTTCTGCTGGGCGCGGAGACTGGTGGCGGCAGTCAGGATGGCCGTGGTGTGGACGAATTGGCGGCGGTTCAGGTCGGAGAGCATAGGGATGAAGTAATCGTGGCGTTGGCTGGCCACCTTTCATGGCGCAGGCATGAGTACATCGCCATTGCCGAGTCAGGTGGCAGCGTGATAAATAATAGTATCTCCGTGCTCGTCATGCCACGCCTTGCCTCCCCTGCCCTCCTGCTGATCACCGGCATGGCACTGCACGCCCAGGAGATCAATCCTTTCGAGAAAGCCAGCCGTGAGCGCGAAGAGGCTAGAAAGCGTGTGGAACTGGAGCGGGAGATGTCGCGCCAGCCGGGTGGACTGCCGAGCGGCTCAAACGGCTCCGTCTTTGAAAAAGCGGGTCGCGAACGTGCGGCGGCGACTCAGCGCGCCTTTGACCGAGGTCAAAAGACGGCCCTACCAGCCCAGGAAGAACGGGAGAGCATCGGGCGCATGGGACCAGGGAGCAATGCTCAGCGTGCCGAAGATGGTTCGGTGGTGAAGCAGGGCGCGCCGGAAGCGGCGGTGTACAACCGCGTCATGGAGACCCGCCGCTTCTTCGAGCACTATCATGACCCCTTTCTGCGCAACGTGAATGACAGCTTCACGGACAGCCCGGATGACCGTGCCAAGTATGAGCAAGAAGCCCTGCGCGTTTATCCCGAGCTGACAAGTCCCCAGTCCGCCTTTGCCCTCCGGCAGGTGGCGATTGACCGCTGGATCGACTCCCGCCAGCCACCGCTCGCCCGAGACTCACGCCGGAAACTTCTCGTCGCCCACATGGTCAGCCTGGAACTCACCGGCAACCTGCGGGGCGACAGATTTGGCCTCGGCCAAAGACCCATTCTGCACCGCAAAGGACCGCGCCCGCCCGCCTTCATCATCCGCAACAGCTTCGAAATGGAAGTCCTGGGCAATGAAGCCACCCTTCCTGATGGTCTTCGTGGCAAAGTCACGCGAGGTCAGAACGGGCAGCCCGATCTCATCCAGTGGCTCGATGCCGAAGGCATCCACCGCATCCTGATCCCGCAGGAAACCAGCGGCCAAGTCAGACTCTTCCTGCACTACGACTGTGATTACCGCCGTCAGGAACTCTTGAACGGAAACTACCGTGTCCGCTTCACGAAGCCGTGAGCAAGCCAAGGGATTTCAGGAACGCGTCCGTCTTCGTCATCGTGTCGTCAAAGAGCGCCTTGCTGCGCATGAGGTAGCCGTGGGCACCGCCTTCATTGATGTCGAGCTCGCAGCGGTTTACGGCTTTGAGCATGGCTTCGTGGAAGGTCTTGGCTCCGGCGAAGGGAGTCACCGTGTCGCCAGTGCCGTGGAAGATGAGCGTGGGGGGCAGGCCAGCGCGCACGTTGTGTGCCGGAGAGAGTTCCTGCCAGCGCTCGCCGATTTTGGCTTGGCCGTAGCCTTCCTTCGAGGTGTCGATGACAGGGAACAGAAGCACGAGTGCCGTTGGAGTCGCAGAGATCGTGAGATCGTCGCTGTCTTCGTTCACTTTATCGAACAGCGCTGTCGAGACAGCGAGATGCCCGCCAGCCGAGCCACCACTGACGATGATCTTCTGCGGATCAATGCCGAGTTCGGTGGCGTGGACGCGGATGTAGCGCATGGCAGAACGCGCATCCTTCACGCAATCGAACACACTCACTCCCGTCTTCGCACTGTGCAGGCGATAGGACATGCTGATGCCAACAAGGCCGAGCTTCGCGTAATGCGCGGCAAAGGGATACATGCGTGGTGGCGCGCCGCCGGTCCAGCCACCGCCATGAATGATGAGGTAGCACGCACGCTTGTCACCGGCCTTGAATCCCTGCGGCTCAAACACGTGCAGTTGCAGTTCACGCTCGGCGATTTTCTTGTAAACGAGGACGCGTGACGGCTTGAGATCCTTCGCCAGCATGTCCACAGCATCGGGTGCCTTGGCTTTGGCAGCGGTTTGGGCGTAAACAGGAGCGACGAGGGCGAGTGAGACGAGGAGCAGGAGTTTCATGAGAGATTAGCAGCGGGTTGTCTTGCGTTTCGGAGCCACCGGCAGACCGCGACGGCTTTTGAGGATGTAACTCTCTGCATCGGGCACCTGGCAGTCGGTCTGCCCCATGTCCACCTCGACGCGGCCGCTCTTTCGCGCGGCGGCAATGGCCTTGTCGCCGAGCGGGGCAACGTAGGTTCCGCAGGCGATGATGAAGCCGTTCATCACATAACGAACGAGGTTTGGGGACGAATGGATCGTCTTCACCACGCGGGTGAGCAGCGTGTCGAGCTGCTTGATGGGGAGTTTGTCATCCGGCGTGGTGATCACCACGTTTGAAAGTGTGGCCCAGCCGGACTCGGCGATGGATTCCTTCGGAGAATCGATCCACTTCAGCGCGATCTCGATGGCATCGGGATGCTCGGCTGTCACACATGGCACCGTGGTTCCAGAGTGCATTCGCCAGACGGATGTTTTGACCCAGCGCTCGATCTGCGCGCGCGTCATCTTGCGGCCATCGGCCACAAGACCGGCGAGATACATCGCATCGGAGTTGCCCGTGGCATAGAGCTGCATGGCGAGTTCTTGGTCGCCTTTGATCTGCTTTCGGATCGGCTGCATATCGCCGATGCGCACGCCGAAGATCGGCTCAGGTGCGCCGTGACGCATGAGCGTCTTCTTGGTGGTGGCGCTGGCTTTGGCGGCGAGCGCCTGCATGACTTCATCGAGGGTCATTTCTTGCCAAAGCAGTAGGCGTATTTGTTGGAGCGGAGGAAAATCTGGCCGTCAGACACGGCGGGGCTGGCGTTGCTGATGCTGTCGTCACCGGCGATGATGTTGGTGGCGAGCAACTCGAACTGCGGCTTGGCAGCGATGACATAGGTGCCGGTTTCGCGGCCTACACAGTACATTTTATCACCTGCGAGCAATGGCGTAGAATACCACCGGTCACGCTTCTGACGTGAGGCGAGTGGTTGTTCATAAACGATCGCGCCCGAGTTGGCATCAAGGCAGGTGGCGACGCCGCGAGAGTCGTTGATGAAGTAGAGATGACCGTCCTTGTAAACGGGGGAGCCGACGTTGCTGCCCTTCTGTGCCTGCCAGACATTGTGCGTGGCACTGACATCGCCTTTGCCACCGGCTTTGACGGCCTGGCTTTGGCCGCCGGGATGGCCGATGACGAAGATAACGCCGTCATGGGCAACGATGCTGGGACAAAGCTCGGCTGCCTTGATACTGTTGCAGAACCACAACTCGTTTCCGGTGAGCGGATCAAAGGCGCGCAGCTTGCCATTCGAGTTCACGACGAGTTCGTCATGTCCATCGACCTTCACGATCGTAGGCGTGTTCCATGAGGCTGGGAAGCCGGTGGCGCTCCACACGGTTTTGCCGGTCTTGCGGTCGAGCGCGAGGAGCTGATTGCTCTCCAGCGCGGCATTCACGATGAGCAGCTCGCCATAAAGAATGGGAGACGACCCGACGCCCCAATCATGTGCCTTTTCACCGACACTGACATCCCAGACCTTTTTGCCATCGACGGTGAAGGCGTGGATGCCTGCGTTCGCCATGAAGAAGAACACACCCTTGCCGTCCGTAACCGCCGAACTCGACGCGTAGCCGTGAGTGGTGATGTAAGTGCCGGTGTAGGGCTTGTTGGGCAGATCGGTCGTGATCTCATGATTCCACAGGATCTTGCCGGTCTTCTTGTCGAGACAGATCGCGTGGCGCTTGAGCTTCGCCATGTCGCCGGGCTCCTTCACGTCGATGCCGTAGCCGCTGTAACTGGTGAGGAAGATTTTGTCGCCGCTCACGATGGGACTCGATGAGCCGGGGCCGGGCAGTTCCGTGCGCCAGACGAGGTTCTCCTTTTCACTCCACGTCAGCAGCAGATTCGTGTCGGTGGTGACGCCATCGGCGGTGGGACCACGAAACTGCGGCCAGTCCGCAGCGTGAGAGGTCAGTGCGAGCGTGGCGAAAAAGAGGAGCGGCTTCATGGTGACTATGAGAACGCCCGCTGGCCGTGACGCATTGCACGCGAAACGATCACTTCACTGAAAACGCGATCTTCAGTTCGACTGCCTTGGCGCTGCCAGACTGGTCATCGATGGGCCAGTTCGTTTGGTAGTTGTTCTGGGCTTCGCGGGGCTTTTCGAGCTGCTTGAAGGCGAGTGGCTTCACGACCCACTTCACGGTGTATTCACCCTCTGACAGCTTGCCGAGGTTCAAGGCGGTAACTTCGTAGTAAGTGAAGGTCTTGAAGTAGTTTCCCTGCCAGATGGCCTCGTGCATCGTGATGGTGAAGACGTTGCCGCTGCGCTCGATCTTCTCGATCCACACGCGGTCATTGTCATCGAGCTGACGCGTGCGGAAGAGGAGCCAGTTGTCATCAGTGGCGGTGGTGACGGGCTTTTTCTCGCTCAATTCGTCCGCCCAATCATCAAGCGACATACCTTGCGGTTTTTGCGCGAGCGGCGGCGCATGTTGTAGAGTCGAGGAGTCGTTCCACTTACCGGTATCGCCGCGCACAAGCTGGCGCTGATCGCTCAGCTTGCCGCGTTCGGCGCGATCCTTCACGGCTTTGATCACAGTCGATTCCTGGGCATGCAGCATGACGCTGGTGACCGCCCAGATGAAGAGGATGCGCGGAAGGTTCATGGCAAAGACACACCGTTTCTCACGATGTAATCCGCCTTGGGATTCATTGTTTCCGTCATGCGGCGGAAGTAATCGCATCGGCTTCTTTCCAGCAATCTCTAAATCCACGCCTCTTTCGAAAAGATTGACATCCGGTCCGATTGGATGCCTTAGGTGGCCCCTTTTCCGACCAGCCTTCCGTTCTTTCCATCATGTCCAAAGCTCTCATCATTGCCGAAAAACCCAGTGTGGCCGCCGATCTCGCCCGTTCTTTGGCGAAGGCCCCGGGCATGAAGGCATTCACGAAGGAGAAAGACTATTATGAGAATGACACGCACGTCATCTCCAGCGCCGTCGGTCACCTGATCGAGCTGGCGATGCCTGAGGTGAATGGCAAAAAGATCGGCTGGGGCTGGACCCATCTGCCCATCATGCCGGATGAGTTCGAGCTCCGCCCCATCGAGGACAATGCAGACCGCTTCAAGCTCCTCAAGAAGCTCATGAAGCGCGCCGATGTGAGTGAACTCATCAATGCCTGCGATGCTGGCCGAGAGGGTGAACTCATCTTCCGCTACATCGTCGAGTGCGCCGGCATTAAGAAGCCGGTGAAACGTCTCTGGATGCAGTCCATGACCCAGGGCGCGATCCTCGATGCCTTTAAAAAGATGCGCAGCGATGCCGAGATGCGCCCGCTGGCCGATGCCGCGAAGTGCCGCAGTGAGTCCGACTGGCTCGTCGGCATCAATGCCACGCGTGCCTTCACCGCTCTGAATTCGCGTCACGGCGGTTTCCGCCTCACTCCGGCAGGCCGAGTGCAGACCCCTACCCTCTCCATCCTCGCCAAGCGCGAGCGCGAGATCCAGGTCTTCACCTCCCGCACCTACTTTGAAGTACATGCACTCTTCGGCGTGACCGCCGGGACTTACGAGGGCCGCTGGCTGGATGAAAAATTCGTCAAAGACGAGCAGGACGAGCACAAGAAACCCGAACGCCTCTGGGACAAAGCCAAGGCCGAGGCCATCGTCGCCCGCTGCCAGGGTAAGCCGGGCAAGATCGAGCAGACGACGAAGCCCGTGAAGCAGGTCGTGCCCTTGCTTTACGACCTCACCAGCCTCCAGCGCGAGGCCAGCAACCGCTTCGGCTTCTCCGCACGCCGCACCCTTCAGATCGCCCAGGCCTTGTATGAAAAGTTCAAGGTCCTCACCTATCCGCGAACCGATTCACGCTACCTCCCGGAAGATTACCTCGGCACTGTCTTCGACACCTTGAAGACCTTCGCCAGTCATGATGACCGGAAGATCGACGCCCTCCCTGCCGACCTCGGCAAGCACGCTGCCACCGCGCTGGATAACAAATGGGTGCGCCCGACGAAGCGCGTCTTCGACACCAGCAAGGTGAGTGATCACTTTGCCATCATCCCGACCGGGCTCATCCCGCCGAAAGGCCTGCCCGAGGCCGAACAGAAGCTCTTCGACATGGTCGCACGCCGCTTTGTCGCCGTCTTCTTCCCTCCCGCCGAGTTTGAAGAAACCGTCCGCATCACTCGCGTGGAGCAGGACGCTTTCCGCAGCGTCGGCAAGGTGCTCATGGATCCAGGCTGGCTGGCCGTGTATGGCAAAAAAGCCGCCGAGGAAGCCGCTGGCGAAGGCCAGGAACAGGCCGCAAAGCTGCTCGTGCAGGCCAAGGATGGCGACACTGCGCAGACCAAAGATGCCAAGGTCGAGGAACTGCAAACCAAGCCCCCTGCCCGATTCAATGAAGCCACCCTGCTCCGCACCATGGAGACCGCTGGCAAGCTCGTGGAAGATGAAGAGCTCGCCGCTGCGATGAGCGAGCGCGGACTCGGCACCCCTGCCACTCGTGCGGCCATCATCGAAGGCCTGATCAGTGACAAATACATCGAACGAGTCGAGCGTAACATCGCCGTGACGACGAAGGGCCTCGCCCTCATCGACCAGATCAGCGAGATCGGCATCGAGGCGCTCAGCTCCCCCGAGCTCACCGGCCAGTGGGAATACAAGCTCCGCCAGATGGAAGCCCACCAGCTCGAGCGGAATAGTTTTATGCGCGACATCCGCAAACTGACCACGGATGTGGTGGAGAAGACCCGCGCCTACCAGAAAGCGGCGAAGGATCGTGTGTATCCTGATCTGGACGTGCAGTGCGGCACCTGCGGCCAGCGCGGTTTCACACAGACGGAGGACTATTACGCCTGCAAAAACGAGGAGTGCAAAGTGCGTGCCTTCAAGGTCATCGCCGGACTGCAGCTCTCCGAAGAGCAGATGCGCGAGCTGCTGGAGAAGAAGTTCCTGCCGCCGATGGAAGGTTTCCGCAGCCGCCTGGGCAAAGAGTTCTCCGCCGGACTCGAGATCAAGGACACCGGCAAGGTCGCCTTTGCCTTCACCGGCGAAAGCAATGATCCCGATGCCCCGCCTCCCTTCGACTTCAGCAGCGCCGAGCCCATCTGCGACTGCCCTGTCTGCGCGAAGAAGAAGCGCATCGGCAAGATCTACGAGACGACGACCAACTTCATCTGCGACGTGGCCGCCCGAGATCCGAAGCTCTGCAACGCCAAGATCCCGCGCGTGCTCTGCAAAAAGGAAATCAGCACCGCCAGTGCCATCAAGTTCTTCACCGAAGGCAAGTCCGACCTCATCGAGAACATGATCTCGAAAAGAGGCCGTCCCTTCAGTGCCTTCCTCCAGTGCAAAGCCGGTGAAAAGCGCCTGCTCGGCTGGGAATTCCCACCGCGCGAGCCACGCCCGAAAGCCGCACCCAAGCCGAAGAAAGGCAAGTTCGCCGCGAAGGAAGAAGAATCTCCTGAATCGCCGTAGCGTGACTTTTCAAGTCGTGTGCTGGTGCAGAAAGATTGTCTCTCGCCGATCCCCCGAGTTCGAAACTCGGGGCACCAGCTTGGGAGTTGTCAGCACGCTGAAGACGCGCTCAGCAATGGGGTTATGCACTTGGCGCCATGATCCTTTGAGATCGTGGAACAGGTGATGTCTTCGCCTGGATGCACTTTAGATTTCTGAAATGGGATCAAATATATCTGACGCCATGCCCACCTCCTTGCTCCCTCCCGCCGTCTGGCAGAGTCTCCACTTTGAGTGGCTGTGGGTGTATCATGGGCTGGTGCCGGTAACGGAGAGGTGGTCGGACGAGATCACGGTGCCCGCGGGTTGGTGTTGGGTGGAGTGCGGTTCGGGCAGGATCAGGGCAGGCGGACGTGAGATCGTCGTGAAAGCGGGGCAGAGCTTCTTCACAGCTCCGGGCACGCGGCGGCAGTGGTTCGCAGCGGGGACGAGGCTGCTCTCGGTGGGCTTCCGCTGCCAGTGGCCAAGTGGGGCACCGGTGTTTCAGGCGGGGCTGAATGTGACAGCCACGGCATCGCGCTCGGCTGATTTGTTGATGGCGACGCGGTCTCTCTTCCGCGCGGTGCATGGTCGGAAGCGGGAGGTCAATTATCACGAGGGGATCGTGGCGACATCGAAGTCGCTCTCGGACTGGTGCCAGCATGAGTCCGCCTTCCGGCAGTGGATGGGTGAGTACGTCTGCACTTTGCAAAGCCTGGGCATTCAGCCTCACCCCCCGGCCACGGCGCAGGATCGGCGGTTGGAAGGGCTGGTGCGTGCCCTGCATGAGTGGCCGCTGGATCAGGCTTTAAGGCTGAACCAACTGGGTGAAGGGACCACACTGGGCAGTCGCCGGGTGCATGATCTGCTGCGGGCACATCTGGGGATGACGGCGCAGGCCTGGCTGGATCAGCGTCGGCTGTGGACGGCACGTGAACGGCTGTCGGGTGAGGAGACATCGCTCAAGGAGATCGCCTTTGGTCTCGGGTTTCGGCATCCGCCGCACTTCACGGCATGGTTCAAGCGGCACACGGGCATGACGCCGACTGCTTTCCGTGCTGGGCAGGGCGTGGAAGGCGCGTAAAGGAGGGGGACCTTCCCATGAGTTACCTTTCCACACCGGACAAACGCAGTGCCCTGCGCACGCTTTATCGTGAGACGTTGCTGAAGGATGTGCTGCCCTTTTGGCTACGCCATGGCATCGACCGGGAGCATGATGGCATCCTGACGGCACTGGATCGTGACGGGGGCGTGATCGACTCGGACAAGAGCCTCTGGTTCCAAGGGCGGGCGGGGTGGATGTTTGCCACGGTCTTCAACACGGTGGAGAAGAACCCCGAGTATCTGGAGGCGGCGGGGTCATGCATCGCCTTCCTGGACAAGCATGGCTACGCGACGGATGGGAAGCTTTTCTTTACCGTGACCCGAGAGGGCAGGCCGCTGCGCATGAGGCGCTATGTATATAGTGAGGCCTTTGCCTCCATCGCCCATGCGGCCTATGCGAAGGCGACGGGGGATCAGAGCTATCGTGATGCTGCGCTGCGTGACTATGCCACCTACCTGAAGCATTCCTTTGAGCCTGGAATGATGACGCCGAAAGTGAGTGCTGAGACACGACCTATGATCGGGCTGGCACCGCTCATGATCGGCATCGTGACGGCTCAGGAGCTGCGGGCGAATCTGGGGCATGTGGAGCTGATGGGCCGCTCGGCGACGGAGTGGATCGACCGCTTCATCTTTGACATTGAGAGACTGTTTTGGAAGGCAGACCTGAATGTGCTGCTGGAGACGGTGGCCCCAGATGGAAGCATCATTGATCACTCCGAGGGGCGATTGCTGAACCCTGGGCACGCCATCGAGTGTGCGTGGTTTATCCTCCATGAGGGGCGGCTGCGCGGGGAGAAGAGCTACATCCAGCTCGGGCTGAAGATCCTGGATGCGATGTGGGCGCGTGGCTGGGATGCGGAGCATGGTGGGCTGCTGTACTTCCGTGACCTGCATGACAAGCCTGTGCTGGAATACTGGCAGGACATGAAGTTCTGGTGGCCTCACTGCGAGGGGATCATCGCCACGGCCCTAGCTTATGAAATCACGCATGAGGAGAAGTATGCGGAGATGCACGCGCCGGTGCATGACTGGAGCTTCCGGCACTTCCCTGATCCCGAGCATGGGGAGTGGTTTGGCTGGCTGCACCGGGATGGGAGCCCCTCCCAAACGGCGAAGGGCAGTCTGTTCAAGGGGCCTTTTCATCTGCCGAGGGCGCTGTGGTATGCTGCGGGACTGCTGGGGTGATTGAGCGGGTGATGACTGGATGATTGACAGAAATCCGGCTTTCTAGGTAGGCTGTCACGCATGAGCAGCTTCCGTCTCCGTCCCCGTTTTACCCATGTGCTTCATCTCGGTGTCGAGGCAGCGAGGGAGAAGATCGTGGGGCAGATAGAGCGGGATGCGGCGCGCTGCGAAGTGAAGAGCTTCCCTGGATTCGTCTGCCTGCGCATCCCTGAGGAGGACCGGCACTACTGGTCGCCCCGATTGAATCTGAGTCTGGATGCGGAGGGTGATGAAACCACCCGGGTGAACGGCACCTATGGCCCGAATGCGAACATGTGGGCCTCCTTTTTCTATGGCTATCTGATCGTGGGTTCGTTAGGCCTTTTTTCGGGAATTCTGGGGGGCTGCCAGTGGGCGCTGGAGATGACGCCGTGGGGGCTGTGGATCTTCGCGGTGATGCTGGCGCTGGCGGTGGGGATGTACCTGTCCGCGCAGTTCGGGCAGAAGATCGCCGCGCAGCAGACCTTTAAGCTGCACCAGATCTATGAGTCCGCCGTGGGTGAGGAAGTGAAGATCGACTGACCGGGCGCTGATTACTGCCGGTAGAAGTCGAGGGTATGCTTCAGACCTTCCTGCCAGGAGACTTTTGGCTCGTAGGCGAGGTCGGAGTAGGAGGCGGTGAGGTCGGCGGCGGAGTGGCGGATGTCGCCGCTGCGTCCGGGCTCGTGTTTGGGGACGATGCTCTGACCGGTGAGGCGATTGAGCTCGGCGATGAGGTCCAGCAGCGTGACGCTGGTGCCACCGGCGATGTTGAAGACACGACCGGCGACCTTTTCTGCGGGACGCTCGGCGGCGAGGAGGTTAGCAGCGACCACATTGTCGATGTAAGCGAAGTCACGCGACTGGAGGCCATCGCCAAAGATGGTGGGGATTTCCCCGCGAAGGAGGAGGGTGCAGAAGCGTGCGATGACGCCAGAGTAGGGGGAATTGAAGCTCTGGCGCGGACCGAAGACGTTGAAGTAACGGAGCGCGACTGTTTCCAGGCCGTAGAGCTGGTGAAACATCTGCCCGTAGCGCTCGCTGGCGTATTTTTGCAGACCGTAGGGAGTGAGTGGGAGGACAGGATCGGACTCATGCTTCAGGGGTGCCTCGGTATCGCCATAAATAGCGGCGGAAGAGGCGAACATGAATCGCTTCACCTTGGCATCACGGGCGGCGACGAGGAGGGCGAGCGAGGCTTCGAGATTCACCTGATTGCTCTCCATGGGCTGTGCCACTGACTGGGGCACGGAGGCGATGGCACCCTCATGGAAGACCCAATCGCAACCGGGGACGAGCTTCTGCACGAGGGCGGTGTCGGTGATGTTACCCTGAACGAATTCGATGTCGGGATTGCTGGTGGCCCAGGCGAGATTGGTGAGATCGCCGGTGCTGAGGTCATCGAGAATGATGACGCGGGCTCCGCGGGCAGCGAGTGCCTGGGCGATGTGTCCGCCGATGAATCCGGCACCGCCGGTGACGAAGGCTTTGATTTCCAAACGGGAGGGGGAGGGCATACGGGCGGGCATTCTCCGCAGGTGGGCTGCGGTGGCAACTGATGCGTGAATGTTCATCGCTGTTGTGAGACGGCGGTGGGATGGGCGTTTTCATGAGCATGATCTCTGCTGCACCTACTCGTCGTCGTTTTCTGCAAGCTGCCACTGCTGGTATGATTTCAGGCTTTCCACACATCCAAGCTCAAGCTTCGGCGGTGCTCGGTCAGGGGGAGTATCGCTATCGGGTGGTGCCGGGCTGGGGCGTACTGGATGCGAAGACGCCGGTGAAGAACTGCCACGGCATGGTGCGTGACCGGGAGGGGCATCTGATCTTGCTGACCGATCATGTGGCGAACAACGTGATCATCTATGATCGCCAAGGAAAACTCGTGAAGAAGTGGGGCACGCAGTTTCCCGGCGCGCATGGTTTGTCCATCGTGACCGAGGGCGCGCGCGAGGTGCTTTTCATCACCTGTCTGCAAATGCATCGAGTCGTGAAAACGACGCTGGATGGCGAGGTGCTCCAGGAGTGGCGCTGGCCGGAGCAGACGGGGAAATATGAGAAGGAGGAGCAGTTCAAGCCGTCATGGACGCTGCATCTCAGCCATGGCGATTTCTTTGTGCTGGATGGCTACGGGCGGGACTACATCACGCACTATGACGCGGCGGGAAAGCTGGTGAAGATTTTCGGCGGACAGGAGGGTGGGATCGTCCATTGGGGGCCGCATGGCGGGATGGTGGATGCGAGCGATCCCGCGTCGCCGACCTTGCTCATCGCGATGAGTGATCAGCAGCACCTGCTGCGACTGTCGCTCGATGGGAAGAAGCTGGCTCAGGTGGACCTCCCCGGTGGGAATCCACGCCAGATTCGCGCGCATGGAGCGCACTACTTTGTGGCGCATCTGGCGGACAACTGGCCGAAGGACCGGGCTTCGCGCGGGTTTGTGTCCGTGCTGGATGCGGACCTGCGGGTGATGTCCAACATCGCGGGGACCTCACCGACCTATGATGAGACTGGGAAGCTGCAATCGATGAAGCATCAGGAGGAGGTCTTCACCCACCCGCATGACTTGATTGTGGATGAGGACAGCAGTCTCTACGTGGCCCAGTTTGCCTCAGGCAATACCTACCCGATCAAGCTGGAGCGTGTGTGATGCTGGCGCGTAGCCGCCTCAATTGTTCAACGGGGCATTCTCCTCGCCGATGAGTTTTCCGGAGAGGAGGGGGGCTGAATTGCTCGTGCTGGTGGGCAGGAGGAAGTAGCCGACGGCCTGCTCGCGGCCTGGGATGAGCAGGCTGCTGAAGATACCGAGACGGGCATTCGCGGGCTGATTCAGGGAGTAGTCCATGGCAGTGCCGCTGCCAGACACGACACCGGTTTTCAAAGTGGCGGTGAGCTTGATTTTGTAGGGATTGGCAACGGAGCCAAGAGCGGGGAGAGTGATCACGTTGCCAGTGCCGATGGTGAAGGTCTGGGTGAAGGGGCTGGAAAGACCGCCCTGGGTGAAGAGAAGGCGTGCGTTGTCCGCTCCGGCGGTGATGCCGAAGATCAGCTCGTTGGCAGCAGGCGGGGTGTAGAGTGCTCCACTGGCATTGAGGAAGTGCAGTGGGAACCCAGCGCTGTAGTTGCGTGAATAGACGGGGCTTTTGACCCAACCCAGGCTGCCCGAGGTGGTGTCGCTATTGCTGTCGAAAGAGACGGTGCCCTGCAAGGAGCCCGCGTTGTCATAGAGCATGAGATGCACGGCGGTCTGCCCCTGGGCACCGAGGGCTGTGCTGAAGGTTTTGGGCGTTCCATCCGCCAGCTTGCTGATCCAAGCGACCGAGCCAGTGCTGCTGATGGTCTGGATGGCCCAGCCTGCGCCCTGAGGGTAAGTGGAGTCGCCGATGAGTTCGTTGGGCAATTCCAAGGCTGTATTCCACTGTCCGACGTAGGCGGTAGCGGGGTTGGTTTTGCTAAAAGCGGCCCTGTAACCGGAGAGCTGGATCACATCGCCCTCGGGTTCTCTAAGGGTGCCAATGATGCTGCCCGAGCCGATGGGCAGAGAGAAGGCCACGGTCAGTGGCTCATAGGGTGCCCGACGAGCTACGAGGAAGCTGCTCTCTGGGGCAGTACTGCCGCCAGGGACGGTATCGAGCACGCCTTTGATCTGGGTGCGGTGGATGCCGCGTGTGATGTAGCCAGTGTAAGTGCCGGTCGCTGTGACGGTGATCTGAAGTGAGCCCCCGTAGCCGCCATTGTACCAGGGATGCCGGTCCAAAAGCGCATGGAAGGTGCCAGCCGTGCCTTCAGGCAGGGGCTCCACCGTCCACGGAATGGTCAGCGGTGCGCTTTTAGCTCCCGCGTTGGAGGCGGTGAAGACGATCGTGTAATTGCCTGCGACCAGCGGGCGTCCAGTGATCCAGCCTGTTGTTGGATTGAGCTTCACGCCGTTGGGCAGACCGGTGACGCTAAAACTCGTCGCCATGCCGGTGTACTCGAGCTGGTGACTGATCTCGCCACTGACGATGCCATTGCTGTCCGGGGCGAAAGGCAGGAGCACTGGGGGCACTGCTGCGGCAAGGGATACATCGAAACAGCACAGGCTGGTGACCCCGATAATGAGGCAAGCGATCTGCCGCCTTGAGAGAAACTGAAAGAGCATGGAGTACAGAAAGGGTGGAGTTGGGTTCATCGAGATGGTTGTTCCTGTAAATTATGGTTATAATAGAAAACCTTCCATAATAATTTATGGTTATTGTATTCTATTTGATAGTCACAAGATCAACTTTGCGAAACCGAGGCCCCTCTGGGCACTCCAGTAGGCTTGGCTTTCAACAAATCACATGCCCTGTCCCATTGGCTCACGAGCCAACTTTGGCTCGAATGGCCTCAAGGGTCGTGTTCTTGAGCACGATCTTTCCCTTCGCATCCAGGAGATAGAGGGTGGGGAAGCTGCGGAGATTAAACATGCTCGTGATCGGTCCGCTGGTGGTGCCGTCGGACCAGTTGCGGAAATTCACCTGGTAGGTCTGATAGGCTTTGCGAGCCTCATCCGGCACGTCGGTGTTGATGCCGAGCACGACGACGGGTTTGTTCTTCAGATCGGTGACCATCTGATTCACCTGCGGGAGCACTCCATGGCAGGCGTGACACCAGCCTCCCCAGAACATGAGCACCACTTGTTTGCCCCGGAAGTCGCTGAGCTTGAAAGCGCTGCCATCGACATCTTTGCCGTCGATCTCCGGGCACTCGCTGCCCACGGAGAGGTTCGCGAGCTCGAACATCGTGCGTCCAGCCTGATCGGCCAAGGGGAAGCCTTTGATCGTCGCGTCGGCGTATTTGGAGCTGATCTCCTGGAAGTAATCCATAGCCTTCGTCTTTTCCGCCTCGGCGGCTTTTTCATCGGCTGACACCTCGAAGCGGCGAAAATGCTGCATCCCGAGCGCGTAGGTGGCGGCAGCTTTTTCATCCTTGTTCGGGTTCTTTTCACGCACGGCATTCAGGATCGGGACGGCCATCTCGAAGGGATAAAATTCAAGCGACTTCACAGCTTCTGCGATGCCTGCCTGTGCCACATGAGTCGTTCCGAGCATTTGCAGCGCGATCTGCCCCTGCGGGAAGGCTGAGGCCTGCGTGACCAGCCAGGAGACGGCGGGACCTGTCCCCGGATCATCCGTGTGCTGCTGCACCATCTTGAGCACTTTCGCAGCACAGGGTTCCGCGCTCGGCACGGTGGCGCGGTACTTGTTCTTCTCCTCCTCGGTCTTGGCTTCGATGATCTTCATCGTGTTTGCGCGCACGGAGTTCTCATACTCATCAATCAAGGCGCGGATGGTTTTGGCGACATCCTGAGGCTCGGCGGCGGAGAATAGAAGGCTGGATAGCAAAAGAAGGGCGATGGATTTCATAAGATCAGAGAAGGGAGAGGAATCACAAAGTCATGCGTCGACGTCGGCAGGTGATGAGCCAGGCTCCAAGCAAAAGCAGAACACTGCCGGGCTCCGGCACGGCGATGAAGGAGGCATACACATTGTCGTAAAAGGTGGTCCAGTCGGGATTGCCGACGGTGCCGTAGTTTTCCTGCCAGGCATTCAGCATGAAGGTCTGCGCCGACTGGCCGGTGCCAGGGGCCTCGACTCGATATTCCACTCCATCGATCAACCCGGTGAGGGCGATGTTGAACCCTCCAGCACTGTTCGTCTGGCCTGAGGCGACGAGGTTTCCCGTGCTGTTTTCATACACAAACAGCAGCTCTCCACTGATGCCCTCCCCCGGTGTGTAGAAGGCATCACCGAGCACGGAATCATCAAAGATGCTGCCCGTGAGGATGGCATCGGCCACGATGGAGATGCCATTGAAGCGGCGAACATTGCCGAGATGTTCCGTGATGACGAGCGGCCCGATAACGTCCGCATTCGAGATCGGGATAGACACCGTCTGAAAGCCGATGCCGATCTCTTTAAATAGAGGGTCCATCAGCGCTTCGCGGTGAGTAGCCCCCGGCTGGATCCCCGTGCCGCTGCCACCATCCGGGCCCCAGTCGATCGCCAGGGCCGCATGGGCGTGGGTGCCATCTGCCGCCGCGGCGAAGAGCGTCTGAGCCACGTCACCCCAGTTCGAGGAGTAGCCCGCATTCACCAGCCTTTGCCCCGTGCTCTGCCCATCCAGTCCATGAGCCTGCTGATCCAGCGAGACCATGAGATTGGAGTAGGTGTCTGAAGCTGCCGCCAGAGAGTCATTCCAGGCCAGGGGCGGGGCAGTCGTCAGCGTGCTCCACTGGGAACTCAGAGCGCTGGCGCTGACTCCGTAAAATGCCAATGCGAATGCCACCGAGGGATGATCGGACATGGGCGAATCCCAGACGCCTGGTGATGACATATTGACCATCTTTTCCAACTCCGCCGCAGGTGCCAGACGCAGGCGATTGACCAGTTCCAGCATGTATTGCTGCTCTGCCGTCGGGTCAGCCTGAGCGCCTATGGGCAAGCACGCTACAGCCCAAACCAAGATGGCTGAGAAGCATTGGAGTAGGTGCTGTGTTGTCCGAAACATTAAGATGAGTTAATCTATGGTAATTATAAGCATCAGCAAACGAGAAGTTCACCTGCTCAAATCCCAAACGTCAGGCTGCTGATTGGCAATCTTCGACCTCGGGGGACGTTCATGTCCCCATGCGCTCACCACCCCCACTCCTCCTCGCCTTTCTCTGCCTGTTCACCACCCTTCGTGCGGAAACGGCCCCCGAAGGCCTCCGCATCCTCACTGCCGGGCACAGTTTCCATGTCTGGATGCCAGGCCTGCTCATTGAGGCGACGAAGAATGCGGGCATCACCAGTCATCAGCAGGTCGGCCTCTCCTCCATCGGCGGATCGCGCACCATCCAGCATTGGGACGCGCAGGGAGAGAAGCAGAAGATCAAACCCGTGCTCATGGAGGGCAAAACCGATGTGCTCACCCTCTCGCCCATCTTCCTACCGGATGCCGGCATCGAAAACTTCGTGAAGCTCGGTTTGGAGTACAACCCGAAGCTCCGCATCACCGTGCAGGAGTTCTGGATGACCTTTGATGATGGCTCGCTCTGGGGCAAGCCACTCAATGGCAAGACCGTTGACCGCGACAGCAAGACGATGGCCGACCTCCACGCAGCGCATGACGACTACTTCAAGTCCATGGACGATCATGTGCGCGAGCTGAACGCGAAATACGCCAAGGGCAAACCCGCCGTCTTCGTCGTCCCCGTCGGTCAAGCCGTGATGGCGCTGCGTGATCTCATCATTCAGGGCAAAGCGCCCGGCATCGCCAAGCAGAGCGATCTCTTCACCGACCCCATCGGCCATCCGCGTGATCACGTCAAAGCCATCGCCGCTTACTGCCACTTCGCCGTCATCTACGGCCGCAGCCCCATCGGCCTGCCCATGCCCGCTGCCATCGCCAAACTACCCGAGGCTGAAAAACTCAACACTTTGCTTCAAAAGCTCGCATGGGACGCGGTCATATCTCATCCGCTCAGCGGTGTAAAAGCCTGATGAGCATTTTCAAAATCGCCCTGGCCTGCCTCGTTGCCGCCCCCCTGTGCTGCCGATGATGCGTCGATCCGCGCCGCCGTCGGCAAATCGTTGCCGCTGTTGGAGCGCAGTTCGGTCATTGCCATCGACGAGCGCTCGAACTGCTTCACCTGCCATCACACCGGCCT
>NZ_JBILYB010000229.1:0-6037 GCF_044378005.1 Prosthecobacter sp. | reverse complement strand
CAGGCTTCGAGGACAAGATCATCGCCCTCTACGCACGCGGCATGACCGTGCGCGACATCAAAGCGATGCTCGAACAGCAATACCGTATCGAGGTCAGCCTACATCGGACGGCAACTAGGACTGCCGTATGGCGGAGGCTGGCACAAGTATAGCAAGCAAACTCCCAGAGATAGTGGCGGCCACTTGGGGCTCTCGGCCTGGGATTGGCTGCCGATGATGCTTCACGAGTTCCACTTTCAACAACCGCAGCCAGGGGGCGGAAAGCTGCTGTTCTCCATCTTGCTGATCAGCGACACGGGGTTCTTTATGGGAGACCAGGTCAGTGAGGGCAAAGGCGCAGTCGCCAAGTATGCACCTGCGGAGAAATCGCAGACGTGCATCGCCTTTCTGACCACCACCAATGTCAACGCTTGGCAAGGCCCGGGACCGCGAGCAGATGCGCACCTTCATCGAAACCGGCGGAAGTCTGCCTGAGGATTACGCAGCCAGGGGCATCTTCGGCAAGTGCTGTGACTTCAAACGCATCGCCACAGAAGATGACACGAATCGCCTGATCGACGAACTGGTGACCGAGATGGGGCGAAAGGGGATTCCGCTGAAACGATTGGAGAGGAAGGTCTAGGATTGCATCCCTCCGCTGTGGCCAAGTAGATTAATGTGCTGCAGCAGGCGGATGAAAGACCTGAACCCGAAAACTTGATTGAAGTTAATCATCTGAACCGATAGCTTTGCCTTCCATGACTCAGGAACCGTTCATCCAGCCCCGCTTCGTCGGGCCAAGATTCGAGGGGCACACGCTCCCGCTCTCGGCGGCGAAGGACTTGGCGGCGTATGAGGAGCTGGTGCTGGAACTGGCGAAGCATCTGGTGCGGCAGAAGCACGGAAGAGTGAAGAAGGGCTTCGCCCATGGCTTCAGTCTGCACATCGAGCGCATCGACGACGGCAGTGCCAAGCCCGCGCTGGTGGCGATGCTGCTGGGCACGCTGCTTCCAGACCTGCCAGCCGAGATCGTGGAGGCAAAAGACTTGATCAACTCCGTGATCGCCACGGAGTCAGGGCAGACTTTCCCCGCCGTCTTCCCCAAGGATTGCTACAGCTACTTCAACCGCATCGGCCGTTCGCTGGAGGAGGGAGAGTCCATCGAGTGGCTGCCCGATTCCCCCACCAACAAGACGGTGCTGACGCCCGTGAAACGGAAGCGGCTGGTGCTGGCGCATCGGGAGACCTATGAGGCGGAGGTGAATGTGGCGGGTCTTGTCGAAAGCCTGGACACGAAACGCCGCACGGGCACGCTGAGTTCGCTGGAGAACCAGACCGTGACCTTTGCCTTTGATGATCCCTTCTTCTCCGATCTGAAGGAGGCCTTGGGAAACCGTAGGCTGACGGTGAGTCTGAAAGGAATCGGTGTTTTCGATTTGGACGACCGCCTCACAGCGATCACCGAGATCGAACAGTTGGAACTTCTGCCTCACTTGGAACTGGTGGGAGGTATCGAAGCGCTGTTGGAATTGCAGGATGGGTGGCTTGAAGGAGGCGGAAAGGCACCCGACCCTGAGCGTTTGTCCTGGCTGATGAATGAGATGGTCAGGGCTTTCCCTGCTGATCTCGAATATCCTGCGGTGGTGCCCACCGAGGACGGAAACGTCGTCTTAGAGTGGATCAGGCCTCATGCCAGGATCGAACTGGAGGTCAACTTTGCCGACGAGCAGTTGGAACTTTATGCCACCAACCTGAAGACCGATCAGTTCGTGGAAGAAACCTATCCGCAGGACGGCTGGGCGGATGCCTTTGGGAAAATCTCCACACTCCTCATCGCATGAGTGCTGAATGGACATCCGACAGCCTGTTTTACCGGCAGGTGAATCCGAGCTGGCTGGCAGACGGAGTGCCCAGCAGTCAAGCTTTTGGTCCCACGCCCAAAGACGAGGACAAGCTATCGGTGGACGATGCCTCCAAGGTCTCCGCCGAGGGATCGTGGAGGCACTTTACGGAGAAGCTGGGCCTGAGGTCCGTCGGGACGTGGGCGGTGTCGATGGGTGAGGTGGAAGAGGCGGGTGATCTGCTCGTGGCCGCCTCCCCGACAGTGGTGGCAGAAGACCCGGCCAAGAACAACCCGGCTCACTGCCATGTGGATTTCTCCGGGATTGCCTCCAAGGGACAGAAGAAAAAGCGTGCTCAACACCTTGCGATCAAGGCAACCGAAAGAGGCTGCCTTTTCCAGCCTTCGGCATAGCCCCATTACTGCCGAACGCTTCATGTCCCTCCACAAAGAACTCAGCTTCGAGACCGAGATCTGCGAGCACCTCGCGGCGAATGGCTGGCTCCATGCGAAGGGAGATGCCGCCAGCTATGACCGGGCTCGGGCGCTTTTCCCGGCGGATGTGCTGGCCTGGGTGCAGGCGACGCAGCCGAAGGCCTGGGAGACCCTGATGAAGAACCACGGGGCGAAGGCGGAGGAGACGCTGCTCAATCGGCTGCGTGACCAGATCGACCAGCGCGGGACGCTGGACGTGCTGCGGCATGGGATCGAGTTTCTGGGGCTGAAGCAGCCGCTGAAACTGGCGGAGTTCAAACCGGCACTGGCGATCAATGCGGACATTCTTTCCCGCTATGCAGCGAACCGGCTGCGCGTGGTGCAGCAGGTGAAATACTCGGTGCATAACGAGAACTGCCTGGACCTCGTGCTCTTCCTGAATGGCGTGCCGGTGGCGACGGTGGAGCTGAAGACGGACTTCACCCAGAGCATCGGCGATGCCATCGACCAATACCGCTTTGACCGGAACCCGAGGCCGAAGGGGCAGACACCGGAGCCTTTGCTGAGCTTCCCGAACGGGGCGCTGGTCCACTTCGCCGTGAGCAACAGTGAGGTCCACATGGTGACGAAGCTGGATGGACCGGCGACGAAGTTCCTGCCCTTCAATCTGGGGAACGATGGCGCGGCGGGGAACCCTTTGAACCCGAACGGCCACCGCACGGCCTACCTGTGGGAGCGTGTCTGGGCGCGTGAGAGCTGGCTGGAGATCCTGGGGCGCTACCTGATCGCCAAACGAGACAAGAAGAAGGTGATCGAGCAGATCATCTTCCCGCGCTTTCACCAACTGGATGTGACGCGGAAGCTGCAAGTGGCGGTACTGCATGATGGCGCTGGCGGGAAGTATCTGATCATGCACAGCGCGGGCAGCGGGAAGACGAACAGCATCGCCTGGGCGGCGCATTTCCTGGCGGAGCTGCATGACGCGAACCATGAAAAGATGTTCGACACGGTGCTAGTGGTGTCTGACCGCAACGTGATCGACACGCAGCTTCAGGAGGCCATCTTTGACTTCGAACGCACGAGCGGCGTGGTGGCGACGATCACGAACAAGGACGGCAGCAAGAGCAGCAAACTGGCGGAGGCGCTGGATGGCTCGAAGAAGATCGTGGTCTGCACGATCCAGACTTTTCCCTTTGCCCTGGCAGCGGTGCGGGAGCTGGCAGCGACGAAGGGCAAACGCTTTGCCGTGATCGCGGATGAAGCGCACAGCTCGCAGACCGGCGAGGCGGCGTCGAAGCTCAAACAGGTGCTGTCACCCGAAGAACTGGCCGAGCTGGCCGACGGCGGCGAAGTGAGCACGGAGGACATCCTGGCTGCTCAGATGGCGGCCCGCGCTGGCGAGAGTGGCATCACCTTCGTGGCCTTTACCGCGACACCGAAGACGAAGACGCTGGAGCTGTTCGGCACGAAGGACGCGGACGGTTTGCCGAAGCCCTTCCATGTGTATTCGATGCGGCAGGCGATTGAAGAGGGCTTCATCCTCGACGTGCTGAAGAATTACACGAGCTACAAGCTGGCCTTTAAACTCGCCCACGAGGGCAAGGAGATGGATGAGAAGGAAGTGGAGCGCAGCGCCGCGATGAAGGGCATCATGGGCTGGGTGCGGCTGCACCCCTACAACATCGCGCAAAAGGTGGAGGTGGTGGTGGAGCACTACCGCGAATTCGTGGCTCCGCTGCTGGAAGGCAAAGCCAAGGCGATGGTGGTGGTGAGCAGCCGCCTCGAAGCGGTGCGCTGGAAGCTGGCCATCGACAAACACATCCTAGATCGTGGCTACAAGATCGGGACGCTGGTAGCCTTCTCCGGTGAGATCCATGACAGTGACAGTGGAGCGGATGCCTTCACGGAGACGAGCAAGGCTTTGAATCCGAACCTCAACGGGCGCGACATTCGCAAGGCCTTCAACACGGACGAGTATCAGATCCTCCTGGTGGCGAACAAGTTCCAAACCGGCTTCGATCAGCCGCTGCTCTGCGGCATGTATGTGGACAAGCGACTCGACGGCATCCAGGCCGTGCAGACGCTCTCCCGCCTGAACCGTGCGCACACTGGCAAGGACACCACCTACGTCGTGGATTTCGTCAACGAAGCGGCGGAGATACTGGCCTCCTTCAAGACCTACCACACCACAGCGGAACTCTCCGCGACGACAGACCCGAACCTTGTTTTCAACCTGCGCTCCAAGCTGGATGCCGCCGGGCATTACGATGACTTTGAAGTGGATCGCGTGGTGGAAGCCGAGATGAAGGGCGAGAAGCAAAGCGAACTCCTCAAAGCTCTGGAGCCTGTGGTGGACCGCCTCATGAAGCGCTACAAGGCCGCGCAAGAGGCCCTGAAGGCTGCGAGAGAGAAGAATGACGAGACCGCCATCAAGGCCGCACAGGATGAACTGAACGCGCTGATTCTCTTCAAGGGCGACATGGGAGCCTTCATCCGCCTTTACACCTTCCTTTCCCAGATCTTCGACTACGGCAACACCGCCATCGAGAAGCGCGCGATCTTCTACAAGCGCCTCATTCCTCTGCTGGAGTTTGGCCGCGAGCGTGAGGGCATTGATTTGTCCAAGGTGGTGCTGACACGGCATAAGCTGCTGCACAAAGGCAAGCAGCCCATGCCATTGAGCGAAGGCGAGACGCCGAAGCTGGAACCGATCACCGATGCGGGCAGCGCCGGTGTGCAGGAAAAGACGAAGGTCTTCATGGCGGAGCTGATCGAGAAGCTGAACGAACTCTTCGGCTC
This sequence comes from Prosthecobacter sp., assembly GCF_044378005.1. Classification (GTDB taxonomy): domain Bacteria; phylum Verrucomicrobiota; class Verrucomicrobiia; order Verrucomicrobiales; family Verrucomicrobiaceae; genus Prosthecobacter. The sequence continues at coordinate 984 of NZ_JBILYB010000229.1, read as the reverse complement.
CGAAACCACCGAGCAGGACCAGCTCGTGTATGTGAAGCATGTCATCCGTGGCAAGATGCTGGAGTCACAGACACTGCGGCAGCAGGCGACGAACAACACGAAGGAGCAGTTCGCCACCTCGCCCGATTTGGACAAGGAACTGGAGAACGCCATCGTGGAAGCCCTGGACGCCCACACCTCCATGAGCACCAAGGCGCTCAACTCCGAGGCGGTGCGCAAAGGATTAAAGAACATCCTGCTGAATCACGCCGACCTCTGGGAACTGCTGCGGCTGGCCTCAGCGGCGTAACCATCTTCACGCTCTGATCGATGCGCCGAGCCGATTTGTTTTGGCGATGGCTCCTGACGAAGAGGACGGCTGTTCTGTCGTCTGGCGGGCGAGGGGGAAGACTGCTGCGCAGGGGACGTGCTTCGCAGGAGACGGGAGACGCGCTTTGCGCGGAGACGGGGAGACGGCCATGCGGAAGACTTTGAGACGGCTGCGCCGGAGACTTTGAGACTGGGAGACGCGGAGGCGGGAGCCAACAGGTTAAAAACCTGTTCCACTTTCTTTTCATCTCTGCGGCCTTCCAAGCCGCTCTTGCAAAGGGGGCTGCTTTGTTCAATCTGAACGCGTGCTCCGAACCCTCCTCAAATCCAAAATCCACCGCGCCACTGTCACTGACTCCAATGTCCAATACGAAGGGAGCATCACGATCCCGACGGATCTGATGGAGGCGGCGGACCTGTGGGAGGGGGAGAAGGTGCTGGTGACCTCGATCACGAACGGCCAGCGTCTGGAGACCTATGTGATCACGGCTCCGGCGGGCTCGGGGATGATCGTGGTGAATGGTGCGGCGGCGCATCGCATCAGCACCGGGCACATGATCACGATCATGGCCTTCGGGCAAAGCGAGACGCCGGTGGTGCCGAAGCGTCTGCTTTTGAACGAGAAGAATGAGATCGTGAACACCACGGTGCTCTAGTTTTTCTCGGTTCGCTGTT
>NZ_JBILYB010000102.1:0-22642 GCF_044378005.1 Prosthecobacter sp. | reverse complement strand
GCCAACCAATTTGCGATCCAGTTCGGGTCGCGATTTTTTTGATTGAGCGCATGCGCTCAATCAAAAAAACAACCCCAGACCAAAACATAACCAAAGACCCGAAACACAAACTTTCGGACACGCCCGGAGGTGAACGTGAATCAATCACTTCGGCATCGGCAGGAATGGATCAGGCGTGCCTTTGACGTTTTCTGAAGCGGCTGGGGGACCATGTAGCTCGGCAAAGTCGTGTGGTGGGATGAGTTTGATAGAGTCTGGAATGCCAAGTTGACGACGCTTGGCGGTGAACTCTCCTTCGGAGAGCGGGCCAAAGACCTCGGTTTTTTGGGTGTCGAGAATCCAGTAGTCGGCGCTCTCGGGATCCAGCTCATCAAAGGTGATGTTGGGATCTTCGAGGAACGTCTTCCGGGTGTCCTGGCGCTTGGCGAGGATATAGCGGCCATCGGTGGCACAAGCGGTGACCACGGTAGGAATGATCGGGGTGCCTTCGCTGTAGCCGTGTGGGGTGATCATATTCTGAAACGCCGATGTTCGGAACACCCAGTAATCTCCGGCAAGATGGGCGGAGTAGTCGAGATGTCCGGGCCCGGGAAATGAGAAGCCCTTCGTGGACATCTGCCAGATCAGCCAGCCGCTGAAAACAACCGCTACCACTATCGTCAAGAGAACGGCGATAACGAGACCTTTCAGGATGGCGTTCAGTAATCGCTTCATGGTGAATTGGCAGTCAGTGTCTCTGACAATCTTGATTCCACATCCAGCACTTCGATCTTGTCCCAGAATTGACTGGCAGGATTTCGGGTCATAGACTCGGGCAGGCTGAGTTCATCTCCTGATCGCGTGGTTTTCACTGGCACGAGGCTGCCATCATTCAACCCGACCAATATGACCCCACGATGCCAGGTGCGTCCTCGAATTGGGCGACGTTCTGAGCCGACCACCCATTTTGGAGGCCACGTTGCTTTGAGAGCGTTTTCGAAGATCAATGGTTGAGTGGGATGACTATGAGAACTGAGAGCACCGAGCATCATCCAGTGGTTCTCTCCCGGGCCGACCGCTTTCTCAAAGTTTGGTGCTTGTCCGTGATCTCTATCGCCATAGAAGGGGCTGATCTCTCCGCCAAAGATTCGTTCATCCTCGACGACACCCTGGGATAGCAGGCCGCGAAAAGCTTTGTTCGCCGATCCATGGTAAGCGCCGAAGCTGTCGGGATAGCGACTGCTGTTGTCATTCGCAAAGACTCGAAGGGCGAAGAGGATGGACTGGCCTTTGCGGGCTTGTCTTTGCTGATAAGTGGTGTTCAAGACCTCATTGCAGAGAGGCTGCCACATCAATGCCCCGACAAGTGCCAGGAAGACAATGACGCCCCACTGGAGCCGCCGCCATCCCTTCTTTGATCGTTCGGGTTCGTTCATTTTCTCATTTCACCATGTTGACCCGGGCGAAGGCAAGTTCGCGGTCGTGAATGGGAAGGGGAGTTTGGCAAGCACAGTGTGAAGCTCAGGAACAGTCAGCCCTCCCGCTGAAACGAAGGATCATGGATGTTAGCCAGTAAAGCCAAAATCCTGAGGTGTAGCAAAGTGCAACGTACACCATCCATGCATTGCCCGTGCTGTGACAAAAATAGGCCACCACCATTCGCAGCAGAACCATCAGGTCGAAATATAGGGCAATTTGTAGCCGCCAGTCTCCAGTCGAGCAAAGGCATGGTAGCAAAATAAGCTGAAAGGGCACGCCGACGATCAATGATACAGCCACATGATGGAAGTTCCAAGGCTGTGGGGAAGCGGGATCAGGAGGCGATTCAGGGCCTGGGCGAGTCATGGAGCGGTTTGACTCGTTCGTGAAAGAATTGCACGAAACGAGGGCGCTTAACACCAAGCTTTAGAGAGCCATATTCACGGCTCTTCAAACTTAACCGGCTTCCTGCATCAGAATCAATGTGCCTTCACGGCCACCGGCGCGTCTTTGACCAGGATCTTCTGAAGCGGCTTCGGATAGGCGCCGAGGACGATGATCGCGAGGGAGAGGACGATGGCTCCGACTTTGGAGGCGGTGTTGACGGTGAGGGGCTGGGAGGCGAGGCCGCTGTCGCTGCTGTGGATGGCGACGATGGCGCGGAAGTAGTAGTAGAAACCGGCGGCGGCACCGATGGCGGCGCAGACGAGGGCACCCCAGTAGGCTTGGTCGGCGAGGCTGATGAAGACGAAGAGTTTGCCCATGAAGCCAGCGGTGAGCGGAAGGCCGGCGAGGGAGGCGAGGGAGATCGTCATGGCGAGCGCGAGCAGCGGGGAGCGTTTGCCGAGGCCGCGGAAGTCGCGGATGTCTTCGCCGCCGCCATTTACGCGGAGGACGGCGAGGACGAGGAAGGCGAGGACGGTCATGGGCAGGTAGGTGCCGAGGTAGAAGGCGACGATGCCGCCGGAGGACATTTCACTGCGGATGCTGTCGTGACAGGCGAGGGCGAGCACGAGGTAACCAGCATGGCTGATGCTGGAGTAACCGAGGAGGCGCTTCACGCTCTGCTGGAACATGGCGGGCAGGCTGCCGAGGAGCACGGTGAGGGCACCGAGGATGAGGAGGAGAGCTTTGACCTCGGAACCGATGATGGAGCCCTCGACGAGGAAGGCATCGACGACGCGGGTGAGGACGACGAAACCGGCGGCCTTGGAACCGACGGAGAGGAAGGTGGTGACGGGGATGGGTGCGCCCTGATACACGTCGGGCACCCAGCTTTGGAAAGGGGCAGCGGCGACTTTGAAGCAAAGTCCGGCGAGGAGGAAAGCGGCTCCGAGAAGGGCGGGGCCTTTGGCGGTGCCTGCGCTGGTGAGGGCGTGGGAGATGCCTTCGTAGCTGAGGCTGCCGGTGGCTCCGTAGGTCCAGGCGATGCCGAAGATGAGGACGCCGGTGCTGAGAGCGCCGAGGATGAGGTACTTGACCCCGGCTTCGAGGGCGAGGCTGCTTTTCCGGGCAAAGGCGACGAGGACGTAGAAGGAGACGGTGACGAGTTCGAGCGCGACGAAGACGGTGACGAGGTCCTGAGCGGCAGCCATCCACATCATGCCGGAGCAGACGATGAGCGGGATGCTGAAGAGCTCAGTCACGCGGCCATCGACGGTGTATTTGCTGATGTAGGGGGAGCACTCGTGGGTAAGCCAGAGCACGATGAGGGTGATTACCAAGGCGAGGCCTTTGTAAAACATGGCCAGGGAGTCGAGCGCCATCCAGGGGCGGAGGAAGCCGGGGAGGCTGGCGGTGTCGCTGCTGACGACGGTGAGGAAGAGGATGAGCGCGAGCGCGGCACCAGCGATGCTGATGGCGGCGATGGTGCGGCGGGAGATGTCGGGCGCGAAGGCCTCAAGCATCAGGAGCACGAGGCCCAGGATGGCGAGGAAGGCTTCGATGGTGAAGACGGACATAAGGAATCAGTGGGCGGTTCCGGCGGCGGCCTTGGCGGCACCCTGGACGGCGGTGGAAGCAGCCTCGGCCACGGTGGCGAGGTCGGTTTTCATGAGGCCAAGAAGCAGCCAGGGGCAGCAACCAGCGATGAGCAGGACAGTGGCGAGGAGGATCAAAGGAACGCGCTGGCTGAAGGCGGGGTCCTTCATGAAGTGACCGGCGGCGGCGGTGCCGTGGAAGATGCTGCGGTAGGCGCGCAGCATGTAAACAGCGGACATCACGACGCCCCAGAGAGCGATGGCGACGGTCCATTGAAGCGGGCCGAAGTTGGTGACACCCCATTCGGTGAAGCAACCGATGAAGACCATGACCTCACCGGCGAAGTTCGCGAGACCGGGAAGGCCGATGGAGGCGAAGGTGCCGAAGGCGAAGAGGACGGTGAAGACCGGGGCATGGGAGCCGAGGCCGCCGAGTTTGCTCAGCTCAAGCGTGCCGAGCTGGCTGCGGAGGCGTCCGGCGAGGGCGAAGAGAAGAGCGATGCTGACGCCGTGGGCGAACATCAAGAGCACGGCACCACGAAGCGCGATCTCGGTCCCAGCGGCGAGGCCGAGGAAGATGTAGCCCATGTGCATCACGGAAGAGTTGGCGAGGACATCATCAAGGCGCTTCTGATGGATGGTGACGAAGCCCATGATGAGGATGTTCCCCAAGAGCATGTAGAGCAGAGCCTGCTGCACCCATTCGGCCTGGAAGCCCTGCGGCAGGAGAGGCAAAGCGATGCGGAGGAGACCATAGAGGCCAAACTTTTTCAGCACGCCGCTGTGCAGCATGGCGACTGGAGTCGGCGCGGAAGCATAGGCGGGAGCGGCCCAGGAATGCAGCGGGAAGAGGGAAACGAGTGTGCCGAAGCCGAGCAGAAGCACGAAGGCCATGGTGGCCTGCTGCGCGGCAGGCAGCGGGCTGGCGGCGGCCTGGGCGCGGAGGGCGTGGAGATCGAAGGTGAGCTTTTCACCGCCGCTGAACTCGAGCACGACCCAGGCGAGTCCGGCGAGCAGGACGAGGCTGCCTGCGCCGAGATAGACGGTGGTTTTCCAAGCGACGGCTTTGCGATGCTCGTCATCGCCATGACCGTAGTTGGCGATCATGAGGAGGGTGGGGATGAGCGCGAGTTCGTGGAAGGCGTAGAGGAAGAAGACGTCGGTGCAAAGGAAGGCTCCGAAGGCTCCACCCGCGATCAATTGCGAGGCGATGTGGTAGATGCCGGGCTTCTCCGGGCTGATCTGCCAGACGGCCGCAAAGGTGACGAGTGCGGTGAGAAGGGCGAGGATGAGCGAGACACCATCCGCACCGACGGCGAAGGCGATGGCGGGGTTATCCAGCACGACGCGGGCGCTTTCATAGGCAAAGCCTGCCTTGCCAGCGGAGGCGGATTTGAACTGCCAGACGAGGCCGAGGACAATCAGCAGATTCAGGACAGCGGTGCCGACGGAGGTGGCACGAGCAGGGGCACCGAGCCAGACCGCGAGGGCGGAGAGCAGGGGCAGGAGGATGACGATTTCGAGGGGACTCATTCCGGGAGGAGATCAATGACCCATCTGGGGCAGGACGAAGACGGCGAGGTAGATGACGAGCAGCAGACCTGCGCCGAGGAGGAAGGTGTAGCCCTGGAGATGGCCACCAGTGAGCACACGAGCGGCGGAACCGAGGCGCTTGGCAGCAAAGGCGGGCAACCGGGCGAAGATGCCATCGACAAAGATGCGCTCCAGACCGGTGACGACCCAAGCGACGCCGTCTTGAAGCACTCTCACGAGCACGGCGTAGATTTCATCGAAGTAGAACTTGTTGGCGAAGACCTTGGCGAGGGATTTGGAGGCGAGCGGGTCGCTGTCTTTGCCGCGATAGAGGACGAAACCTGCGCCGGAACCGATGAGAAGAGCCAGGATGGAAGCGATGAGAACGGTGCTGTGGGTCTCGGCGTGGTGGGGCTTGAGAGCTTCCAGCATGTTGGCGGCCCAATCCCATGGAGAGATGACGGTAAGGACGGCGAGGAAGACGAGTGGCAGAAGCATCACGATCGGGGCCTCGGTGGCGTGATGAGCGTGCTCGGTGCGTGGTTTGCCGAGGAAGGCGATGACGAACATGCGCGTCATGTAGAAGGCGGTCAGCAGGGCCGTGGCGACACCGATCCAGAAGAGTGGGGAACCGCCGGGGACCTCGAACGCGACACCGAGGATGGCTTCTTTGCTCCAAAAGCCGCTGGTGATGTAAGGCACGCCCATGAGTGAAGCCGTGCCGATGGCGAAGGTGACAAAGGTGACGGGCATGTGTTTGGCCAGGCCGCCCATCTTCCAGATGTCCTGCTCGTGATGGCAGGCATAGATGACGGCACCGGAGCCGAGGAAGAGCATGGCTTTGAAGAAAGCATGCGTGTAGAGGTGGAACATCGCGGGATGGCCGGGAGCGGCGGCATCGTGATGGCCGGTGGCCTGCATGGCGACGAGTCCGACCGCCATGATCATGTAGCCGAGCTGGGAAAGTGTGGAGTAGGCGAGCACGCGCTTGATGTCGTTTTGCTGCGTGGCGATCAGCGCGGCCATGAGGGCGGTGATGCCACCGATCCAGGCGATGGTGGTGGCGGCGTCGGGTGAGGCCTCGATCACGAAAGCGCAGCGGACGAGCATGAACACGCCGGCGGCGACCATAGTGGCGGCGTGGATGAGGGCGGAGACGGGCGTGGGGCCTTCCATGGCATCAGGAAGCCAGACGTGGAGGGGGAACTGCGCGCTTTTGCCCATGGCTCCCATGAAGATGCCGAGCGCGGCGATCATCATGAAGGTGGGGTGCAGCTTCGCGGTGTCATGCATGGTGCCCTGCGCGAAGCTGTCGTGCAGGCCGGTGAAGCTGACGTCGCCATGATTGGCCATGAAGAGCATGAGGATGCCGATCATGAAGCCGAAGTCGCCGATGCGATTGGTGAGGAAGGCTTTCTTCGAGGCTTCAGCAGCGCTGGGTTTCTCAAACCAGTGACCGATGAGCAGGTAGGAACTGAGGCCGACGAGTTCCCAGAAGATGAACATCATCACGAGGTTCCCCGAGAGGACAATGCCGGTCATGGAGAACATGAAGAGGGACAGCGCGCCGAAGAAGCGCTCCTTGGCTTCGTCGTCCTTCATGTAGCCGACGGAGAAGAGATGCACGAAGAGGCCGATCGAGGTGACGATGAACATCATGCCACGGCTCTGCTGGTCGATCAGGGCATCAATGGCGACGCGGAACTTGCCGACTTCGATGAAGGGCAGGAGCATCGGGGCGGCATCCTTGGTGCCGAGCAGCATGAGGCTGATGAGGAAACAGATGGCCGCCGAGAGGATGGAGATCATCACGCAGGCACCTTTGAGCATGCGATGGGCAAGCAGGATCACCAGCGCGGAAAGCAGCGGCAGGAGTAGCAGCAGCGTCGGCAGGCTGGATGAGGTGGATTCCGGATCGGGCATGAGCGGGGAAAAGAGAACTTAGGCGGCGGGCGAGGCTGGGAATGACGAATGACGAAGCTCGAATGACGAAAGAATGACGAAGGTCGAATGACGAAGGGCTTCAAAAGCACCTAGGCTTCTGATTTGGGCATTCGTAATTGGGGTTTCTTTCGTCATTCGGATTTAGGAATTCGTCATTGAGGGGTGGGGCAAGCAGGAAGCTACCCTTGCAGCTTCGTTACCGCCTCAACTTCGACGCTTTGTTTCGTGCGGAAGAGGGCGACGATGATGGCGAGGCCGACGGCCACCTCGGCGGCGGCGACGGTGATGGTGAAGAAGACGAGGGCCTGCGCGGTGTAGTCAGGCAGGCCGTCGGTGACACGGAAGCGGGAGAAGCCGACGAGGGCGAGGTTCCCGGCGCTGAGCATCATCTCCAGGCACATGTAGATGATGAGGATGTTTCGACGGGCGATGACTCCCGCGAGCCCGAGGGCGAAGAGGATACCGCTGACAACGAGGTAATGATTCAGGGTGATCATGGCTGCGCGGCCTCCTTGCTGTCACGTTTGCTAAGTGCCACGACACCGACGGTGCCCACGAGGAGCAGCAGGCCGACGACTTGCAGATGGAAGGCGTATTTGGAGAAGAGCGTCTCCCCCATCAGCTTCGCATCCGGCAGAGTGCCTGCCTTGAGGTCGCGGGAGATGGTGGGGATGTTTTCCTTGCCGCGTGCTTCCCACTGAGCGCCGGTTTTTTCCAGAGAAAGAGCAGCCTGCTCTGATGACAGCGCGCTGATGGAAAGCTGGCTGGAGACGGTGGCGATCTGCACGGCCAGAATGGCGGCGATGACGACACCTGCTGCGATGGCGGCGTAGTTCGTCCGGGTTGCCACGGACTCGGCCTTGATGTCCATGAGCATGATGATGAAGAGGAAAAGCACCATCACCGCGCCTGCATAGACCAGCACTTGCAGCGTGCCGATGAAGTAGGCCTCCAGGCTGATGAAGAGTGCGGCGAGTCCGACGAAGCTGACGGCGAGAGATAGGGCGCTCGTCACTGGATTACGCGCTAGCACCACATTCAGGCCAAAGCCGAGGGTGATGAGGGCGAAGAGGTAGAAAAGAAGGGGAGGCATCGAGGCTACTTGAGTTCGTTCCACTTGTTCACGAGACCCACGCGCTTGCCGCCGATCTCATAGAGGCGTGCTTTGTCGTGGACCATTTCCTGCCGGCTGAGTCCGGTGATGGCGTAATCTTTGCGGAGATAGATGGCCTGCTCGGGGCAGACTTCCTCGCACATGCCGCAGTAGATGCAGCGGATCATGTCGATCTCGAAGACTTTGGGGCGCTTCTCGACTTTGGCCCAGGGGTCGTCGCTGGGGATCTCGCCAGGGATGATTTTGATGGCCTTTGGCGGGCAGATGAACTCGCAGAGCTGGCAACTAACGCAGCGCTCGCGGTCCTGTTCGTCGGTGACGAGGGCGGGTGCACCACGGTAGTAATCCGGGAGCTGGCTGTCCCACTTCTCCTCAGGATACTCCATGGTGACCTTCGGCTTTTTGCCAGCGATCTGGAGGAAGGTGCGGAGAGCATGCCCGAGGGTGATCTTCAGCCCTTTAAAAAGGGTGGAGATGAACATCTTCTCGTGCCAGGCGAGCTTCGGACGCTGAACAATGATGGTAGCCATTCGGGGGGAGATTTATTTCAATGGAACCCAGATCATGAGGACGGCGGTGAGCAGGACGTTCGCCAGCGCGACTTCGAACATGAACAACCAGCCGAATTTCATCAGTTGGTCGAAGCGGAAACGGGGCAGCGACCAGCGGATGAGGATGAAGAAAAGGATGAAGCCGATGACCTTCGTCAGGAAGGTGGCGACGTGGAGGAGGCCGAGCCAGAGCGGGGTGTCACCAGGGACGAAGTTCAGGTGCAGCCAGGGGGAGAAAGGAATGCTCCAGCCACCGAGGAAGAGCGTCACCGCGAGGCCAGAGCCGATGATCATGGCGGCGTATTCACCCATGAAGAAGAGGGCGAACTTCATGGAGCTGTATTCGGTGTGGTAGCCACCGACGAGTTCGGTTTCGCACTCGGCAAGGTCGAAGGGAAGGCGGTTCGTCTCGGCAAACATCGCCACGGTGAAGATGATGAAGGAGATCATCATCGGAATCCAAAGCACCCAGCGGCCCAGAGTGAGACCATCGCCCCAAAGGGGAAGGATCAGCCAGCCGTGCGCATCCTGGAAGGAAGCGATCTTGCCGAGGTTCAGTTCGCCGAAGACCATGAAGACCGGGATGATCGAGAGGCCGAGAGACAGCTCATAGCTGATCATCTGCGCCGAGGAGCGGACACTGCCGAGGAAGGGGTATTTGGAATTCGAGGCCCAGCCGGCGAGGACGATGCCGTAAACGCCGAGTGAGGCGATGGCGAAGGTGTAGAGCGGGCCGACATTGAGATCAGCGATCACGGCCTGCACTGGGATGGAGGGCAGGGCAGGGAGTCCGAGAGCAGTGATGAGGCCGTTCAGATCGGCGATGGCGAGCTCGGAACCGAAAGGCAAGACGGCGCAAGTCAGCAAAGCGGGCACCACGGTCAGGCATGGTGCCAGCCAATAATAAAAGGTGTTCACGAACTTGGGCGTGAAGTCTTCCTTCAGGATGAACTTCACCCCGTCCGCCGCCGCCTGAAAGAGCCCGCCGATGCCGAGGATCTGGAGATCGCTTTTGAATCCGAGAAGGGTCAGAGGGATGCCGACACGGTTCGGGCCGACGCGATCCTGGATGATCGCTGAGAAGCGACGCTCGAAGTAAACGCAGACCGTGACCAGCGGCAGGATCACCATGAAGGTGAACCCAACGATTTTAACGAGGGCCGTGATCAGAAAAGCGAGGTCAATGTTGGCGAAGAGAGGTGCCATCAGGAGAGGGGGGCGCGGCATTATCAGGAGTGCTCTACGAGCAGCAACCCGAATTTGTGAAAAATTTCACAAGCTCCTTTCGATGGTGCTCGAAGGGCTGCTTGGCAACCCTTTCCTTGGCCTCTTCTCGATCACAGCGTCAGCCCGGCAATTCGGTGCATGACTTCATCCGCCAGAGTCTGATAAAGATCGCGACCATGAGCGGCGGCGCTGGAAAGGTCGGGCTGGTATTTTTGACCAACGACCAACGTGATGCTGGAAGGCCGGAGGAACTTGGCCCCGCGCGGATAGGCCTCGTAGGTACCGAAGATGCGCACCGGCAGGACAGGCGCGTTGGTTTTGGCCAAGAAGAGTCCGACACCGGCTTCAGCCTTCTGAAGCTGGCCGTCAGGGCTGCGGGTGCCCTCGGGGAACATGAGGATCTTTTTTCCTGATTTCAGCAGGCGGATGGTGGCCTTCAGGCTGGAAGTGTCCGGCTTGTCACGGTCCACCGGGATGGCCTGCCAGCTCCTCAGCAGCTTGCCCGCGATGGGATGATCAAAAAGGCTCTTGCGGGCAAAGAAGTAGAGCGGTTCATCGAAGGCCTGCCCGACGAAAGGTGGATCAAGGAAGCTGACGTGGTTGGCCGCAATGATGGCCGGGCCATCGAAGTGAAGGTTCTCGGAACCGATGACTCGGAAGTCGTAGAAGCCGCGCACGATAGCGCGAAAGACGGTGTGACCGAGCTGGTAGGAAAGGTTCATCGCTTGAAGTCAGGGTGTGGGCAGCTTGGCCAGGACTTGCTCGACTGCCTGCTCCAGGGTCAGGTGACTATTGTCGATGACCACGGCACCTTCGGGAATGATGAGCGGGGAGGTTTTCCGGGTGCTGTCCAACCGGTCACGCTCGGCGACCTGATCGGTGTGCCCCTGAGCACGGCGGCGGGCGGAGCGGACTTCCTCGCTGGCGTCGATGTAAAACTTCAGCGGACTGTCCGGGAAAACGACGCTGCCGATGTCCCGCCCTTCCATGACGAGCGGGCCTATCGCCGCGAGAGCGCGTTGCTCGGCGACGAGGCGATCCCGCACTTCGGACACGCGGGCGACATGGGAGACGGCGCGGTTCACCGGATCGCTGTTGAGGTCGGCATCGGTCAGCTGGCGGCCATTGACCTCCACCTGGGTCTGTCCGGCGACGACGGGGGACTGGATCTCGATGGCGGCGGAGGCTTGCCGCACGGCCTCGGCATCGGCGGGGTCGATCTGGCGGTCGAGCACGGCCCAAGTCATGGCGCGGTACATATTACCGGTGTTCACATAGATGGCTCCGCGACGTTGGGCGACGAGGCGTGCGACGCTGCTTTTGCCGGAGGCGGCGGGGCCGTCGATGGTGATGACTGGATGATCGGGCATGTAGGGGCGGATGCGTGTGGCGTGGCGGGCGGGATGGTCAAGCGGCAAGTTGGCCGGGGAAGGGGAAGTGAACCGTGCTTTACTTCGTTTTTTGGGTGCCCCACCAAGCCTCAATGGAGGGAATGTCAAAGAGCCGGAAGCGCTGCCCGACCCGCTTTTCAAAAGTGGTCTGAGCCTGCTTCACCACATCGAGCGAGGGATCGTCTTTGATGACCTTGAGAAGGGCTGCATTGGTCCCGGCATCCGTGCTGGCGCGCAGGAGGTAAGCGCAGCGAAGACGCACTTCCCAGGGCTGCTTGGCATCCTGCAGGAGTGTAGTGAGCTGGGCGGGCGTTAGGTCGGCCTCGGCGCGGACGGGAGTGTCTTTGAAGAGCTCCTGCAAAGGCAGCTTGTAGGCGGGGTCGATGCTGGAGCTGATCTCAAAGTAGGCCTGCACGCGGCGGAACTCTGCCTCGGAGGCATGGCGGAGATGCTTCAGCGCAGGGTCAAACATCGCCTCCACGATGGCTTGGAGAGATTCGCGAGCTCCGGTGGCGATGGCTTTGTCCGCGTAGTCGGTGAGTCGGTTGCGTTCCTTGAGCAAAATGAGCTCGCTGGTGGCGGGCGAGACCGAGGGCAGCATGGCGGCGACCTGGGCGGCATCTCCACTGCCGAGATTCTGGGCGTCTGCCGTGGGGACGAAGGATGACTGCTTGATGACCAGTGCCATGCGGTCCGCCATTTCCTGGAGTCGGGCCTGGGTGCCGGCGCGATCCTCGCTCTGCGCATCGATCTGACGCTGGAGCCGGGTGATTTGCTCCTGAGCGCGATCCAGATTCGACTGGAGTGCCGAGACATTCTGATCCGAAGTCACCGGGGGCGCAGATGCAGTTGCAGGAGCTGCTGCTTTCTCCATCGCCGCCGCTAGCGCAGGCTTCACCTCCTTTTGATAAAACCAGGCCGTGCAGATGGCGATCAACAGCAGGATGAATGTTTGTGCGATGATAAACGAAGACCAGCTTACCCGAGGCTGGCGCAGGTTTTTCTGCGGCTCGGGAGCTGCTGTGCTTGGCGATTTGGTCTCAAAAAGCAACCGAGACGTGATCTTGCCTCTCTCATGAGGAGTTTCGGGCATTTCGGGTTCATGGTTGAAGAGGTCTGGGGTGTCGCTCATACAAAGTTCGAATCGTGACTGGATACCATCTTGGCTGGAAATCCACCAGAGGATGGCACTTGTCTGGCACGAAGGGGGCCTTTACTCTCCGTCCGATGACTCGCCCCGAGCCCACCCCCTCTCCCCCGACTGCCGATCAAGAAAGAAGCCTGCGTTTGGTGATGCTCGGTCTGAGTGGCGTGATGCTGGTGATTTTGCTCGGCCTCTTTCCTTATCAACACTGGGACTTCCATGTTCGCAGTAGCATCATCGGCGGCATTTTGAGAAAGGCAGATCAGGACAGTGAATGGTGGTTCTGCCTCTTCGCCCCGCCTATCGTCGTGTGGCTGGTGTGGCGGATGAAAGAGAGCCTTGCCGGCCTGCCGGTGAATGGTTCCTGGTTGGGTGCCCCCGTGCTTGCTCTGGGTATGATCTTCTATTGGTTCGGCTACAAGGCGGACACCGCCTATCCTGGATACATCGCCGGGCAGTTCATCACCCTCGGACTCATTCTTCTCCTGGGTGGCGTCGAGTGGTTGAAGCGGCTCCTCTTCCCCTGGGCCTTCCTCGTATTCACCTGGCCCATGATCCCGCTGGAGTCCGTGCTCGCCCTGCCTCTGCGAATGATGACAGCCCAGGCCTCTGGCATCGTGCTCAATCTCATCGGCGTGCCCGTGTCCACGGAGGGCACTGGCCTTCATTCAGCCGCTGATCAGGTGCGCGGACTTGCCCAGGGCGATCTCTTCCAGCTCGATGTCGAGGAGCCTTGCAGCGGCATCCGTTCGCTGTTTTCCCTCCTCATGCTCAGTGCCCTCTACGGCTGGCTTTCGCTGAAGACCTGGCCCGCGCGCGGCATCCTCTTTGCCAGTGCCATCCCGCTGGCCATGCTGGGAAATCTCGTCCGCATGGTCCTGCTGGCGCTTGGGTCACTCTGGTTCGGCACCGAGTTCGCCATCGGGCGGAAGATCGGCGAGCATCAGGAGATGAGCTTCTACCACAGCATGGCGGGCTTTGCCGTCTTCGGTGTCGCCCTCGCAGGCATGTTTGCCCTTTGTACCCTGCTGGAAAGGAAGATGGAGAGCCGCGCTCGCCCTGCTGCTTCAAAGGCAGTCCCGCAGATGGCAGCACCGGCCACCCGTTCATGGCTGCATGTCGGCATCGCGGTGCTCATTCTAGGTGGAGGACTCGGCGTCTGCACGCTGACGGATGGCAGCTATCAGGTTGGCCCGCCTGGCATTTCTCTAGAAATGCCCAGCCTCCTTGGACCCTTTGTCAGCACGGACCATCCCATGACCTCACGGGAAAAAGATATCCTTCCTGAGGGAGTGCGCATCGAGCGACGCTTTTACACGAAGTCCGACCGCGCCATCCTGGCCACGATGGTGCTTAGCGGTGCTGAGAAACGATCCCTCCACTCTCCCGACTCCTGCCTTCCCGCGCAGGGTTGGAAGGTCAGCAGCCAGTCACTCGTCACTCTGCCTCTGGCGGAGCAGGAGATCACCGTGACTCTGATGAATATGTATCAGGACATCCAGGACAAGGAGGGGCGCCGCTCGCGTATCCGCGCCCTGAACCTCTTCTGGTATCTCGGTTCCGACGGCACCACCTGTGCCGGTTATCACGAGCATGTGCGCAAGACCTACGGCGACGCCTTTTTCAAGAACCTCAACCACCGCTGGACCCTGCTCACCTTCTTCGTCCCGCTTCAGGACAGCACCACGGGCATTGATGACCCCTACGCAGAACTCACCGCCCTGAAGGACGCCGAGGCCTTCATCCAGATGCTCGTGCCGAAGCTGCTGACGAAGGAGTAAACCCGCTCACTTCATCGCCGCATACACGCGGTGGACATCCGCGTTGCCATCCAGGTTTTGCAGGAAGTTCGTCACCTCCTCGCGCTGTTCCTCGCTGAGTTCTGGGTAGTCCTTCGGCTGGTAGTGCATCTCCGAGGTCGTTACATTCCACCCGGCGGCCTTCAGCGCCTTCGTCACCACATCCAGGCTTGTCGTCTGACAAAAGAATCGCGCGCCGATGTGCCCGGCGGCATCTTCTTCATCCAGCTCCAGCGGCTCCACATTGTCCGCCTCGGCCTCCAGCGCAGACACTTCGATGTCCAGGGTCTTGTCTTTGTGCTGGCCCTCGATCAGACCGCAGTGCTCAAACATCCACGCCACTGAGCCCGGCGTGCCCATGCTGCCGTTCTTGAAAAGCATCCGCACTTCCGAGGACGTGCGGTTGTTATTGTCCGTCAGGCACTCCACCATCACCGGCACCCGGTGCGGGGCAAAGCCCTCAAACATCACCGTCTGGTAGTTCACCGGATCACCGCCCACCCCGCTGCCCTTGGCGATGGCGCGTTCGATGGAATCACGAGTCACACTTTGCTTCCGTGCTGCCACCAGGGCGGCATAGAGGCGGGCATTCAGATCAGGGTCAGGGCCGCCCAGGCGCGCTGCCACCTGGATTTCACGCGTCAGCTTGCCGACGAGTTTGCCCTTCTGATCCGCGGCGAGTTCCCGCCATTTCTGTTTCCATTGTGCGCCCATGAGTTGTGTAAAAGTGAGCCCCAAGAGAAGACAAGCCCCGTGGGAAAGCAAGGCAGGACTGCTTCCCCTTCGTAGTTCAGCCTGCACCGGCAAAGCTCAGCCCTGGGCAAGATAAGACACGATTCCTGGGGCGTGGGCCGACAATCGGTGCTAATGACGGGTCCACATATGCCCCCACCCATCAACTACAACTTCGAGAAACGGAAACGCGAGAACGCCAAGAAGGCCGCCAAGCAAGCCAAAAAGCTCCGCAAAGAGGCCGCCAAAGCGAACCCGCAGGCAGCGGAGGACTCGGAGTCCACCGAACCACAGGCTGAGTCCACTGACCCTGCCACGCAGGCTTAACTCAAGCTCAGATTACAGTGCTAGAAAAGCTTCGTCCGTTGTGACGCAGGCGGGGCATTCTGCGATGCAGGATGTCAGGCAAATAGGGCTCACCATGCATTTGATCACACACACCATGGGTGAAGGGATCAATGCGGGTGCAGCGATGATTCACGGCTTCTCGAAACGCTTCCGAAGCTCGGTGAAGTAACGGCGCACCTGTTCCCTCCGTGAGGGAGGAAGAGCAGCCTCATCGAGGGCTTCTTCTTCGGCGGCGAGGGTCTCGGTGGCGATCTGGCTGGCGCTGCGGCTGGCGTCTTCTTTGCGCGCGCCGCCTTCGATGCTGCGGACGCTGGAGGCTCCGTCGTTGTTCTGCTGGGCGGCGACGACGTTTTGGTTCCCGGCTTTCTGCGCGTCCGTGGCTTCGGCGTTGAGGTCGGCTTTGCCCACGCCGGGGTCTTTGCCGCCGGGCATGGCGATGGCCATGGGCGGGCCTTCACCGGGGTTTTGTCCGGGCGGGCCGAGCATGAAGGCATCTGGCTTCTCGCCGGGCTTTTGCCCAGGGATGGGGGCGAAGAGCATGGGCTGGCCGTCTTTCGGCGGCTGTCCCTGCTGTCCGGGCGGCTGCTGGGACATCATCATTTGCTGCGGCTGGCCGGTGCCGGGCACAGGGTTTTGCTGCATCATTTGCTGCTGGCTCTGCTGACCGAGACCGGGGGGCTGCATCTGCGGCTGTCCTTGCTGGCCCGGCTGCTGAGGTTGGGACTGGCCGACCTTCGGGGTCTCACCTGCCTTTTGCTGCTGCTGGGACTGCGGGCTTTGCTGACCGGCGGCGGCCATTTCCTTCATCCCGCCAGCTTCGTTCTGGCCGGTGATGTTGCTGCCGGCATCGCGGAGCTGCTGGGCGAGTTTTTCGAGTTCCTTCTGCGCCTGCTCGCGGCGGGCCTGATCACGCATCTTCTCGGCGAGCTTTTGGAATTCGGCCCCAGCTTGGGCGGGCTGGGTCTTTTGCATCTGCTCGGCGGCGCTGAGGACGTGCTGACCGACGGTGCGGGTCTTGTCCTCCTTCTCGGCGCTCTTTTCGCTGTCCTTCAAAGTCTCGTTCAAGCGCTCGCGGGCATCGTTGGTGAGCTGAGGGGACTGGAGCTGCTGGGCGAGGGCGTCGGCGGACTTGGCGGTCTGGCTGGCGTTCTTCGCGGCCACGGCATCGCCGAGGTCGGCGGTGTCGGCGTGCTCGCGGAGGGACTGGATGAGTTTGTCGGAGGCCCAGGTGTCTTTGTCGGCAGCGAGACGGTCGGCGAGCTTCTCGGCCTCACGGGCGCGGCGTTCGAGGTCGGACATGACATCGCGGGTATCTTTGCCACCGGCTTTTTCGAGGTCTTCGGCGGTTTGCTTGAGGCTTTGCTTCAGCTTCTCCAGCGCGGCCTGCTCTTCGGCGTCGAGTCCTTCGAGCTTCTTCTTTTGCCAATCCGTCTGGGCGAGCTTCTCACCTTCTTTTTTGGCCACCTGCTCCATCTTTTCATCCAGCGTGAGCACCTCGGGCGCGGGATGCACGGCGGCGCTGATGAAGAGCCCGGCGAGCGCCAGCACAGGCGGCAGCCAGAGCCAGCGATGTGGCTGGAGGGGGAGATCGCGGGCGAGTGTGGTTTGTGCCTCGGGCAAAATCGCGCGCTGGGCGTCGATGTGGGCCTTCTGAGCCTCCGTGAGTGCCTGCTGCTGCTCGAGCCACCAGGCGGAAGCGAAGGCTTCACGACGACCGGCGGCCTGATCCCAAAGCGCGAGCACGCTGTAGCTGCCGGGCCTTTGCCAAAGGATGTAGGCCAGCGGCGCGATCAGCCACGCAGCGAGCGCGATCCACGCGAGGATGGAAAAGGCCTGACTGCCGCTGATGATGGCGACAAGCGCCAGCGCTGCGATACCACAGACAGCGATCCAAAGCGTGCGTCCCAGCCAGCCCAGCCAACGCCTAAACATCACTCGACGCGCGACCTGCTGCGCGATGGGCGCGAAGGTGATGTCGGTGGCTGCGGGCATGGCGGCATTGTGGGCAAAGCCGTCAAGGATGCGAGGATGAAATAAATGTTTTATGCCAATCGGAATCATTGCTGCTAGCCTACGTCTTGGGCCACTCTTGATGGCTTCAAGCGCAAGTGGCCAGGTGACGATTAGAAAGATGAAATTCGCAACCAGACTCCCAATCAATCGATGTTAGCAAATCCCCCACATTCCTTCTCCTTTTCACACCCAGGTGCATTAGGGACTGGAACCTGTAAAAGCAGTTTCCCCACAGTCGTGGCGAAGCAATGGAATGAAGCGCTGGTCATCACATGAGCATGCGCTTTGAGCTGCTGCATGTCTTGCGCACCATCGCATCGGTGGCCGTGGTGCTGCACCACCTGACCGCCATGGCAGAGCGCAGCTACGGAATGAGTTATCTCGGAGGCTTCTTTACAGCCTTTGAGTTTCGCGTGGACTTTTTCTTCGTGCTCAGCGGGTTCCTGGTGACGTGGGTTTATGGGGGGCGCGTAGGTGAGCCGGGCGCGGGACTGGCTTTCTTCAAGCGGCGTCTTCTTCGCCTGTATCCGCTGCTCTTTGTGCTCACGACACTGAAGCTCCTGCTCATGCTTGGCCCCGCAGCCGCGAGTGGGCGCTGGTCCAGCGAGTCGCTCGATCTTACTACGATCCTCGGCTCGTATCTGATGCTGCCGATGGAGCGCTATCCACTCATCCTGGCAGCATGGACTATCCCCTTTGAAGTGTTCTTCTACGCCATGTTCGCCATCGCGATGAGCACGCGCTGGCGGGTAGTGCTAGGCATCGCACTGCTCTGGATGATTGCGATCATCGTTCATGGAGCGCTCTATCCGAGTGCGCAGCCCCGGCAGACCTTTTTCCTGCTTCAGCTCAGTCATCTGCAACTCATGGCTGGTGTGCTCGCCGCGCTCGCGCTGAAAACCTTGGATCTGCGTGTCTGGCAGCGTCCCCTTCTTGCCATCGCGATCTCAGCCTTGGTGGCTCTGCCCTTCATCTATGATGCCTGTCTGCGACCGAATCCCCTGATGAAGCGACTTTATCTCGCCGCAACATTTGTGGCATTGATTGTCGGTTCAGCATTGTGGGAGCAGGCACGTGGACGAAGCCTGGCCCTCCCGCGTTGGCTGCACACCCTCGGCGATGCTTCATATTCGATCTTCCTGATGCACAGCCCGCTGCTTCTGCTCGGGCTGCAACAGCTCGCGCAACGGCAGCTCATGAGTAATGGCACACTCACCCTGCTCGCCCTGCTGACCGTGGTCGCTGGCGTGTTCTGCCATCGCTGGCTGGAAATGCCGATGCAGCGCAGGCTGGCAAACTGAGACTGTAAAGGCGGAGAGCCGCCATGAGGCTATCGTTGTCAAAGTGCACGGTAGTATTTTCACACTCTGATGAATCCAACCACCGGGGACAGCCGCATATCCGCTGATCCTCATGCTGAACGTCAACGACCTCCTCGCCAAAGACCTCCTGCCCGATGCGGTGATCCGCTTTGGCATCCGCCAACGACTCGCGGCCACGCTGAAGAAGCATCGGCAGCCGGACATCGAGTCGCAGAAGGCGGCGCTGATGCGGCACATCGCGGGCTTGAAGGCGAGCCCGGTGGCCATCGCCACGGTGGAGGCGAATGAGCAGCACTACGAGGTGCCGACACGCTTTTACCAGCTCTGTCTGGGCAAGCATCTGAAGTACAGCAGCGGCTTCTGGCCGGAGACGACAACGAGCTTTGATGAATCGGAAGCGATCATGCTGCGGATGACCTGCGAGCGTGCGGAACTCGCGGATGGTCAGCGCATTTTGGAGCTGGGCTGCGGCTGGGGCTCGCTCTCGCTCTGGATGGCCGAGCATTACCCGAACGCGCAGATCACGAGTGTCTCGAACTCACGCACACAGAAGGAGCACATCGACGCGGAAGCAGCGAAGCGCGGGCTGAAGAACCTGACGATCGTCACGGCGAACATGATCCACTTTGAAGGCGTGGGCGATGGCATCTTCGACCGCTGCGTGTCGGTGGAGATGTTTGAGCACATGAAGAACTACCAGGAGCTGCTGCGGCGCATCTCCACCTGGCTGAAGCCGGGCGGGAAGCTCTTTGTGCATATCTTCACGCATCGGGATACGGCGTATCACTTCGAGGTTCAGGGCGAGAACGATTGGATGGCGAAGTACTTTTTCACCGGCGGCCAGATGCCGAGCGATGATCTGCTGATCTACTTCCAGGATCATCTGCGGATCGAGGATCACTGGTGCGTGAGCGGGATGCATTACAGCCGCACCTCGGAAGCCTGGCTGACGAAGATGGATGAGAACAAGGCGGAGATCATGCCGCTCTTCCGCGAGACCTATGGCGAAGACCAAGCGGTGAAGTGGTGGGCCTACTGGCGCATCTTTTACATGTCCTGTGCGGAGCTGTGGGGCTACAACGGCGGCGAAGAGTGGGTCGTGTCGCACTATCGTTTTGTGAAACCGATCTGATTTTTTCTCTGATGAAAACGCTGCTCGTTTTGTTTCTGGCACTGAGCGCTTCATTGCGAGCTCAGGATGCAGTCACGCTGATCCGCCAGGGGGATGTGCATGACGTGAAGTATGAGGCGAATGAGGCGCTGAAGTATTACCTGCCCGCAGAAAAGCAGCAGCCGGGGAATGCTGAGCTGCTGGTGAAGATCGCCCGTCAGTATGTGTTCCGCATGACCAGCCTATCCACGGCGGCGGAGAAGCTGGCCTCCGCTAAAACGGCCCTGTTTTACTCTCAAAGGGCGGTCAAGATCGATCCCAAAAGCTGCGAGGCACAGCTGGGCATCGCCATCTCACTCGGGCGTATGGCGCAACTTCAGGGAAACAAAGAGAAAGTAGCCGCATCCCGCCCCATCAAGGAGGCGGCAGAGAAGGCCGCGAAACTGGACTCCAGAAACGACTATGCCTGGCACATCCTGGGCCGCTGGCATCAGGGCATCGCGGGAGCCAACAGCTTTTTGCTGGCCATCGCGCGCCTGGTTTATGGAGACATCCCAGAAGCCTCGAACGACAAGGCGGTGGAGTATTTCAAGAAGGCTATCTCCCTGCGTCCTGATCGTCTCATCCATCACATCGAACTGGGGAGAACCTATGCCCAGATGGGGAAAACGGAGGAGGCACGGCAACTCCTCGAAAAAGGACTCGCCATGCCCAACACGGAAAAAGACGACGCCGAAACCAAAGAGCGCGGACGCAAGACGCTGGCGGGACTCTGACTCAGCGAAGCTGCACGAGCAGCTCACGCATCCGCAGTTCAATGTTCAGCAGGCTGGCCTGCACCTGACCGAGCCATTGTTTATCCGTGCCAGCGGTGGACTGCTGGACGAGGCGGTCGGTGGCATTCAGCGCAGCGCTGAAGAGCGGGAGCGACTGCTCGAGATCGACGACGATGTATTGCCACGCGGACTTCTCCTGCACGGAGAACTGCTTCAGGACGTGAACGAGATGCGCGGAGAGATCAGCCACCGTGGAGAGAAGCTGGACGACGGCGGGGCGATTCCGCACCTCGTTGGTCTGTGTGAGCAGGCGCTCAAAGCGGCGGAGTTCCTGTGCAAGAGCGATGGAGCGCTTGGTGGGATCTTGGGAGAGCTTGCCACCTACATCGGTTGTTGTGGCGCGGGACTTTGGCTCATCGAGATCGGCCAAAGGATTGCCGGTGACTTCGGTGGGCTCGAAGGGGTCAGCCATTCCAGGAGCATGCAGAGCGGATGGCGCGTTGTGATCCGGGTCGCTTGAGGCGAGGAGGAAATGCTTTCTCCGGGCACGTGCCTGACGCAACTGCATGGCGTCTTCCTCGGCACTGAGTTGCCAACGAGGGGCGCTGACTCGTAGCTGGAGGTGCCAGGACTGAATGAGGATGCGCTGGGACTGCTCGTTGAACCACTCGAAGAAGAGCAGGTTCTTCAGCCCGGTGGGGTCAGGAAGGACATTGTCTGCGGAGCGGCTGCGGCGGGGAAGTTTTATGACACGGTTGGAGGCGGTCATCACTCCAGTGAATCCGATTTGGGCAAGTGACATCCAGGCCACGTCATCGAGGTCGGCGTTCGGGAGCGGATTGTGGAAGTCCACCCGGCACCCGGCGATGTCGCGCATGAAATTACCCACAAGCTCCACGCGCACTGGCTGGCCGAGCCCTGCGAGGTGAAGCAGGCCGGTCACAAGACCGGGCACTTCATTGGACAGATGGCCGCCGAGGAGAGAAGATTCGAGACAAAGGATCATTAGCGATTGTAAAATCTATAATGAGATGAAAGTTCCGGCAAGGCGCAAAGCGGCAAACAAGGCTTTGATTTCAGGATTTTTGCTCAGCGAGTCCCCTCATTGACACCCACCCCGTACAGTGCCACAAAGCGCGCCTCGTTTTCCTGATGAAGTATCTCACCATCATCCGCCACGCCAAATCGAGCTGGGATCAGCCTGGCCTCGCGGATCATGACCGGCAGATCAATGAGCGTGGCCGGAAGGCAGCTTCAGCGGTGGGAGCATTTCTCCATAAAACCTACTTTGGAGGCGCCGAAAGTCCGCCTTTGATTCTAAAGCCGGATCGTTTGGTCAGCAGCACCGCCCTTCGTGCCCTGAGCACCGCCCAGATCATGCGTGAAATCATGACTTTGCCGACAGAGAGCCTAGTCCTGGATTCCCGTCTCTATCTCGCGGAGGCCGGGCAGATTCTGGAAGTTGTCCGGGATCTCGATGAAAGTTGGCAGCATGTGGTGCTTTTCGGGCACAATCCAGGGATGCACGAGTTCGCCGAGCGCATCCTGGCTCGTGCCCATGTGGCAAAGATGCCCACCTGCAGCAGCGTGCTGATGGCAATGCCCACCGAATACTGGGGACTGGCTGAGTGGAGCACGGCCCAACTCATCGGCCACATCACGCCAAAGTCATTGGAGCGCCGGTTCCCGGAGCTTTATCAGGGGATTTCCCGCGCCGATGGCGACGATTGAGGTCCTTAGGCCTTCTGGAGGAAGGTGAAGACGACGACTCCGAGCAGGAGGAAAAAGGCAGCGATAAACATTCCGGTAAGCATAGCGGCGCGTCATTAATGCAGAACAAGCTGTCCGCCAGTGAAAATTTGCGTTGCAAATGTTCGAGGAACCGCCACTTTCGCCGCCCCTATGGCAAAAACCTGCTGGCTCGAGCGCGAAAAGCGCAAACAAAAAACTGTCGAAAAATACGCTAAGCTCCGCACAGAGCTGAAAGCGAATAAGGATTATGTGGGCCTCTCCATGCTTCCGCGCGACTCCAGTCCCACCCGTCTGACGAACCGCTGCCGCGTGACCGGTCGCCGTCGTGCTTACATTCGTCGCTTCCAGATGTCCCGTCTGACTTTCCGTGAGATGGCCAATGCTGGCCTTATCCCGGGCGTCACGAAGTCGAGCTGGTAAGCTGCGATCTTTCGCCGCAGACGTCATC
>NZ_JBILYB010000228.1:0-6093 GCF_044378005.1 Prosthecobacter sp. | reverse complement strand
CATGCTCGCGTGCTGCCCTTCGCTTTTCGCGGCGCAGCCAAACTTCATCATGGTCTTCATCGACGACATGGGCTGGGGCGATTTCTCCTGCTTCGGCAACAAAGACGCCCAGACGCCGAACATCGACCGCATCGCGGCGGAGGGCATTCGCTTTGAGCAGTTTCATGTGAACTCACCCATCTGCTCACCCTCGCGTTGTGCGCTGACCACGGGCCAGTATCCGCAGCGCTGGCGCATCCATTCCTTTCTCAACAACCGGGCGGACAACGAACGACGAGGCTGCGCTCAGTGGCTCGATCCGAAAGCGCCCACGCTGGCTCGTGTGCTCCAACAAAACGGCTATGCCACCGGCCACTTCGGCAAATGGCATCTCGGCGGCCAGCGCGATGTCGATGACGCGCCTCCGATCACCGCGTATGGCTTTGATGAATCGCTCACCAACTTCGAGGGCATGGGTCCGAAGCTGCTGCCACTCACGATGAAGCCCGGTGACACCGAACCCGGTAAAATCTGGGCCGATGCCGAGCGCCTTGGAAAGCCGGTGACTTGGATGCAGCGCTCCAAGATCACCCGCGGCTTCATCGAAGCGGCGATTCCCTTCATGGACAAAGCCACAAGCGCCAAGAAGCCCTTCTTCGTCAATCTCTGGCCTGATGACGTGCATGGTCCATGGTGGCCACCGACGGACAAATGGGCTGAAGGCAAACGCGGTCTGTATCTCTCCGTGCTCGAAGAAATGGACCGCCAGTTTGGCAAACTTTTCGATCACCTCCACACCACACCCGAACTCCGAGACAACACGCTCCTGCTCATCTGTTCCGACAACGGCCCCGAACCCGGCGCTGGGAGTGCGGGTCCGTTTCGCGGTAGCAAAACAACGCTCTATGAAGGCGGCACACGTTCGCCACTCATTGTCTGGGGACCCGGCTTGATCGACAAAACGAAAGCAGGCTCCGTGAACACGAAGTCCATCTTCGCCGCCTTCGATCTTGCGCCATCGCTGCTCTCCATCGCCAGGATCGAAGCCAAAGAGATCGTCTTCGACGGCGAAAACATCGCGCCTGCCCTTCTCGGCCAAGGCGAAGTTTCACGCAGCGCTCCGATCTTCTGGCGTCGCCCCCCGGATCGAAAAACCGCGTCCCCAGCGCTTCCCGAACGCCTGCCTGACCTCGCCATGCGCGAAGGTAACTGGAAACTCCTCTGCGACTACGACGGCACGAAGCCGCAGCTTTACGATCTAGCCAATGATCGCGGAGAGACGACAAACCTCGCTGCACAGCAGTCTGAAGTCGTCGCCCACATGACCAAAGCGCTGCTCGAATGGCATCAATCGCTGCCTACAGACAACGGGCCGAGGCTTGGAGCCGAACCACCCAAGTCGAAGGGTAAAGGCAAGAAAAAGGCAAAGTGACAGCACTGGCAGTGATCCCGGCCTCGCCTTCGAGCGCCTGGCCATCTCACAGCCCGGCCCCTACACCCTCGAATTCCGACTCCAAAGCAAGTCCACCGGCCCAGCCGAACTCTTTTGGACCACCGACCCCGAAACCATCCTCCCCAAAGGCAAGCATCTCGACTTCGAGGTGAAGCACGATGGCGAATGGCATGACATGAAACTCACTCTCGCTGAAGCGAAGAGTCTGCATGGGCTGCGGCTTGATCCGTGTGGTGGAGAAGGCGAGGTGAAGCTTGAAGGCCTCACGCTCAAAGCTGCGGACGGCAAAGTGCTGGCGAAGTGGCCGTGATCGAGATGGCAGGGCATCCATGAGGCACGAGCAGTGGCTACGGCCTTATTTTGCCACAGGGATGATGAGATAGGATTCGACTCCGGACGTGGGAAACCACATGTCCGGTGGTGAGGTGTAGCCTGGGTGCTGCGATGGGCAGCGGCCGGGTTACTTCTTCTTGGCGTCGTCTCCGCCGCCGGCATTGGCGAGGGCCTGCTCTTCAGGCGGGAGGAAGGCTTTGAAGCGGCCTTTGTCGATGGCTTTCATGTAGGCCTCCATGGGGCTGACGAAGCCGTCGCGCAGCTTTTGCCAGATGGAGTCATCCATGAATTGCATGCCCTGGGCTTTGCCGCCGATGATGACGTCGTAGAGCTTCTGGGTGGCGCCTTCACGAATGATGGCTCCCACGGCGGGCGTGGAGACCATGATTTCATTCACGGCGACACGGCCTTTGCCGTCGGACTTCTTCATGAGGAGCTGGGCGACGACGCCTTTCAGCGAGGCGGCAAGCATGGTGCGGACCTGGCTCTGCTGCTCGGAGGGGAAGACGTCGATGATACGGTCAACGGTTTTGCGGGCGTTGTTGGTATGGAGGGTGCCGAAGACGAGGAGACCTGTTTCCGCTGCAGTGAGGGCGAGGGAGATGGTTTCCAAGTCACGCATTTCACCCACGAGCACGATGTCGGCATCCTGACGGAGGGCGGCGCGGAGGCCGTCGGCGAAACTGGGGGTCTGGATGGGCACTTCACGCTGGGTGATGATGCTCTTCTTGTTCCGATGCACGAACTCGATGGGCTCCTCGACCGTGATGATGTGACGGCGGAAGTTGGTATTAATATAGTCGAGCAGAGCGGCAAGGGTGGTGGACTTGCCGGAACCGGTGGGGCCGGTGACGAGGACGAGGCCGCTGCGGAGATGGCCGAATTCTTTGACGACCTGGGGAATGCCGAGCTGCTCCAGGCTTGCGATCTTGGTGGGAATGATACGGAAGACGGCGGCGTAGCCGTTTTGCTGCTTGAGGTAATTGCAGCGGAAGCGGTGTTCGTCATCCATCTCGTAGGCGAAGTCGAGGTCGCCTTTTTCGATGTAGCGATCCCAGCTCTTGGGATCGCAGATCTCGCGCATCATGGTCTCCATGTGCTCGACGGTGAGGACCTCCTCGGAGATGGGCTTGATGCTGCCGTGGACGCGCACCTTGGCAGGCTGGCCCTGGCTGAGGTGAAGGTCGGAACCACCGAGTTCGACGAGGGTTTGGAAGAGTTGGTCAATGACTGGCATGGACGGGAAGGGGAAGAAAGTCGGAGATGAGGAAGGCGAGAACAGGGGCGGGATCAGCTCTTGAAGAAGATCTGCATCTGCGGTTTGTCTTCAGCGCGTGATTCACACTCTTCGCGGGTGATGAGACCTTTGGTGAAAAGGGCGCGGAGGGAGTCGTCCATGGTGATCATGCCGACGTTTTTGCCGGTCTGCATGACGCCATTGAGCATGAAGGTTTTGCCATCGCGGATACAGGCGGCGACGGCGGGGGTGTTCACGAGGACTTCGATGGCCATGACTCGTCCATTGCCATCGGCGCGGGGGACGAGCTGCTGGGAGACGATGCCGCGCAGAGACTCGGACACCATGATGCGGATCTGGTCCCGCTGATCTGCGGGGAAGACATCGAGCACACGGTCGAGGGTTCGTGCGGAGTTGCCGGTGTGGAGGGTGCCGAGCACCAAGTGTCCAGTTTCGGCAGCGGTGATGGCGAGGGAGATGGTCTCCAAGTCGCGCATTTCACCGACCATGATCACGTCGGGGTCTTCACGGAGGGCACCACGGAGGGCGGCGGCGAAGGACTGGGTATGAGTGCCGACTTCGCGCTGGTTTACGTGGCAGCCTTTGGGCGTGATGACGTACTCGATGGGTTCTTCCAGGGTGATGATGTGGTCCTGGCGCTCGATGTTCACACCATCGACAAGGGCGGCGAGGGTGGTGGACTTGCCGCAACCGACGGGGCCGGTGACGAGGATGAGGCCGTTGTGGTAGCGGATCAGCGTTTTGACCGTGTCGGGAAGTTTGAGTTCCTCGATGGTGCGGACGGTGGTGCTGATGATACGGAAGGTGATGTCGATGCCGAGACGCTGCTGGACGACGGAGGCACGGAAGCGGCCAAAGTCGGTGGAGTAGGCGAAGTCCACATCACCGCGCTCTTCGAGGCGCTTGATTTTATCCTCGGTGAGGAAGGAGTAGGCGAGGCGGCGGGTGTCCTCGGCGGTGAGGTAGGCCCCATTATGCCAAATGGGACCGAGGGTGCCGAAGCGGCGCCAGATGGGTTGGGAGGCGGTGGCGAGGTGCAGATCTGATGCATCATACTGCATGCAGAAGCGGAGGTAATCATCCACGGAGCCCAGCACGGGCACGACATCTTGAGGGGCTTGGTCAGACATGAGCGGAGTGGTCATCTGGCACGCTGGCCTTGGGGGCAGCGTGTTGGGAGAACTGGTTGGTCAGGTAGGATTGAAGAAACTGGGTGCCATATTTCACGGCTGCCTGCCGCACCATGCCGAGCAGGGGCAGCGTGAGCAGAGCCATAAAACCCTTTTTTGTATCGGAAGCGCCCGAGATGTCACGATCAAATTTTCCGCGACGTGAAGGCATGAGCACTCGCCAGAGGAGCAGACCGCCGACTCCTGCTGCCGTGACCCAGGCCCAGAGATGATTTTGGACGGACTGTCGGAGGATCACGCGCGGGTTCCATTCCTCGGAAGCGAGGTGGACGTGGACGCCGAGCAGGGCGCGTGCTTCATCGAGATCACGCAGGGCCTGTTGCTTGGGCGTGAGTTTTACTGGGGTGTGCCGCTGAGCCATTCGCGATCGCGTTGGAATTGTCGGAAAGTTTCCTCAAAGACCTGGAGGCGGCGGAGCATGGAGCGGAGACGCAGCAGGAAGATCAGGCCGAAAAACAAATGCACGCCACCTGCGCCGAGGGCGACCTTCCACCAGAGCCAGCCCTGCCACTCCGCCACGAGCCAGACAAGGGCGGGCACGGCGAGCAACCAGCCACAGAGCAGGCAACCGGAGGCGATGGCAGCCAACACAAGCATGGTGGTGAACTGCACGCCTGCCTCCTGGGCCTCGATCTGGAGCAGCCTTCCGCGTGCTTCGCCATACAGCGCGAGGGCACGCAGGAGCGATTTGAGGCGGGAGACTTCGATGTCCATCATGGCAGATGTTCGCGGTTCCCGGTTCGCCATCAAGTGCGAGTGGAAACGATGCGGCAGAGGTTACCGGCGGAGCAGGAGACCGACGACGAGGCCGACGCCAAAGGCGGTGAAGAGCGCTTGGCGCGGCTTTTCACGAGCGAGGTTTTCAGCTTCAGTCAGCAGGTTCTCGCAGTGCTGCCTGGCCTGGCCGAGAGCTTCATCTGCATAGGCGCGGATGTCTTCGGTCTTGTCCTGGAGATCGCTTTTGATCTCGGATGCTTTTTGCTCGGCACTGGCTTTGAAGTGCTGGGCGCGGCTCTCGGCGGCGGTGCGCAGTTCGCTGGCTTTTTGACTCGCGGCGGCGCGGAGTTCCTCTGCGGCTTTCAAGGCACTGGCCTTGGCTGCCTGGAAAGGATCGTTGCTCGTGACTGCACCGAAGCCAGTGTCGGAAAGTGGATTGGAGTCGTTCATGGGGTCGTTTTGTTCTCATGCTGATTTAAGTCGGCCTGCTCGTGAAGGCGAGGGAAAAAACTTCGGTGCTTGACGGATGCGGGCTTGGCAAGGCCCCCGCTTCCGACGAAACTCGATAAATCAAGGGCAGGCCGCCCGTCTTTCTTTCCCACAACCCAACCTCAGCCACCTCCATGTCACGCAAGCTCAGCCACATCGCCCCCGACTGGTGGGACTACACCACGCTCGATAATTCCCTGATCAATGACGCCGCGCGTCTCACGGAGCGTGATCTCCGCCAGCTCTCCCGGCCTGGGTTTAAAGTCGTCATGTATGACACGCTGGAGGAGTTTTATCTCGCCGAGGCTCTGGAATACATCCACGCCTGGCGTCAGGCCACGCCGGACAATCCAGCCGGCATCTGCGGTCCCATCGGGCCGACGGAGCAGCTCCCGCTCGTGGCACGTCTCATCAATGAACTCGGCATGTCCATCAAGGACGGTCACTTCTGGGGCATGGACGAGTGGTATGATGCCGACACGAAGAAAGAGGTGAGCATGGACCATCCGCTCTCCTTTGAAAAAGCCGACCGCGAGCTGTGCTTCGACCGCATCCAGAAGAAGCTCGTCATGCCGGACACGCAGTTGCATTTCCCGAAAGCCGACACCGCTCCCTATATTAAGAGCTGGAGTTCCGGCGTGCGCTGCATCGTCATGCAGGGCGGCCAGGGCGAC
>NZ_JBILYB010000101.1:0-23108 GCF_044378005.1 Prosthecobacter sp. | reverse complement strand
CCTGTTTGAGGACACCAGCGCCCTCCCCCTCTCCGCCGCCCAGCTCGCCATGCTCACCGATGCCGCCGCTACGGATTGGTCCGGCGTCGAGCCCTCCATCTTCGGCACCCTCCTCGTCCGCGCCCTCGACTCACGGGAGCGGCATAAGCTCGGCGCTGAGTTCACCCCCCGCTCCTATGTCGAGCGCCTCATACGCCCCACCATCATCGGCCCGCTTCGAGAGCAGTGGGACGCCGTCCGCATCGCCGCCGCCACCCTTCAGGAGGAGGCAGATCAAATGGAGACCCAGGCCGACGAGTTAGAGGCTCAGGCCAAAATCAAACTCGCCGCAGGGGCGAACGAAGCCGCGAAAAAGCTCGGCACCGATGCCGCGAAGCTCCGCAAAGACGCCACGAAGAACGACGCCACCGCCCTCGCCCAGGTCATCGCCTTCCACCACCACCTCTGCGGCCTCACCGTGCTCGACCCCGCCTGCGGCACCGCCAATTTCCTCTACGTCACCATGGAGCACATGAAGCGCCTAGAGGCAGAGGTGCTCCAGCTCATCGCCGCCCTCGGCGGGAATGCCAGCTTAGAGATGCAGGGCTTCCGCGTCCGCCCCGAGCACTTCATCGGCCTAGAGATCAATAAACAGGCCGTCGCCATCGCCCAGCTCGTCCTCTGGATCGGCTACTTCCAGTGGCAGCACAAAACCACCGGCAAGGCCGATACCGGCGACCGCCCCCTGCTGCCAAAGGACCGCAGCATCTTCGAGCAAGACGCCGTGCTCGCCTATGACCAGCGCCTGCCCCGCCTCGATCCCGCCACCGGGGAGCCGCTCACCCTCTGGGACGGCCACAGCACGAAGACCCACCCCATCACCGGCAAAGAAGTCCCCGACGAAACCGCTCGCATTCCCCTCTACGATTACCAAAACCCACGCCGCGCCGATTGGCCCCAGGCCGACTACATCGTCGGCAATCCCCCCTTCATCGGAGCCTCCCGGATGCGCGAGGCCCTGGGCGACGGCTACACCGAATCCCTCCGCACCGCCTGGAAAGGCAGCGTCCCCGAGTCCGCCGACTTCGTCATGTTCTGGTGGCAAAAAGCCGCCGAACTCGTCCGCGATGCCAAGGCCAAGCGCTTCGGCTTCATCACCACCAACTCCATCCACCAGACCTTCAACCGCCGCGTCATCGAGCCCTTCCTGGCCGAGGCCAAGAAGCCCCTCCACCTCGCCTACGCCATCCCGGATCACCCCTGGATCGACTCCGCCGATGGAGCCGCCGTCCGCATCGCCATGACCGTCGCCGCCCCTGGCAAAGCCGCAGGCCTGCTTGAAAAGGTCATCACTGAACAGGCTCGCGAAGATGGAGAGAGTGAAGTGAATCTCTCAACGAGTGAAGGCAGTCTTGCCGCCAATCTGCAAGTCGGGGCGGACCTCACTTCATGCCGTGCGCTTCAGGCAAACTCAAACCTGACCAGCCGGGGAATGATGCTCTTTGGCGCAGGTTTCATTGTAACCAAAGACCAAGCCTCTGATCTCGGGTTTGAAAGAACACCTGGAATAGAAAAGCACTTGCTCGGCTATCGAAACGGGAAGGATCTCACCAATCGTCCTCGCGAGGTCATGGTTATTGACCTCTTTGGCCTAACCGCTGACGAAGCCGCAGCGCAGTTCCCCTCTCTTTATCAGCACGTCCTCGTGCATGTGAAGCCAGAGCGCGACCAGAACCGTGAAAAGCAGATTCGTGAGAATTGGTGGCTCCACGGAAGGCCGCGCCCTGAGCTTCGCGATTACATCTCTGGACTGCCCCGCTACCTCGCCACCATCGAAACCAGCAAGCACCGCTTCTTTACCTTCCTCGATCAGAGCATTCTCCCCGACAACAAGCTCATCGCCATCGCGTCGAACGATGCCTTCGTCCTCGGTGTCCTCTCATCTTCACTTCACGTTGCTTGGTCCTTGAAGACCGGCTCATGGCTCGGCGTCGGCAACGATTCGGTTTATGTCAAAACCCGCTGCTTCGAGCCCTTCCCATTCCCCGCCCTCGAAGAAGGCGCGTTGAAGCAGCGCATCAGGGACCTGGGGGAGCGGCTGGATGCGCACCGCAAGCGCCAGCAGGCCCTGCATCCCGACCTCACCCTCACCGGCCTTTACAACGTCCTGGAAAAACTCCGCGCCGGGGAAGCCCTCACCCCCAAAGAACGCGACACCCACGACCAAGGCCTCGTCTCCGTGCTCAAACAGATCCACGACGACCTCGACGCCGCCGTGCTGGAAGCCTACGGCTGGACCGACCTCGCCACCGCCACCCCGCCCGCCGATGTCCTCGCCCAGGGCGGCCCCGCTGCCGAGGCCCTGGAGCAGCAGCTCCTCACCCGCCTCGTCACCCTCAACCACGAGCGCGCCGCCGAAGAGCAGCGCGGCCACATCCGCTACCTGCGCCCGGATTACCAAGCCCCCGGCACCGCCACCACCGCCAGCCATCAGCCCGAGATCGGCCTCAGCGCCGAAGGCGACGCCACCCCGCCCGAGACCGCCCCCGCCGCCCAGCTCGACTGGCCCGCCGATCTGCCCGCCCAAGTCACCACCCTGCGCAAACTCCTGTCCGTCCACGGCCCGGATGCCGAGACCCTCAGCGCCTGCTTTGGCCGCAAGTCCCAAAAGCGCACGGACCAGATCACCGCCATCCTCGCCACCCTCCGCGCTCTCGGGCACCTCGCCTAGCTGCTCGCCCCCCCCGAAAGCGGTGTGGCGCTGCGCTTCCCACCGCACTCCAAGACGCTGCCGCGACTACCAGTGCCGCCGAGCCTCGCGAAGCGTCTTGGAGTGCGGCGGCAGTGACGCCGCTTTCGGGCGCAGGAGAGACGCCCGAATCTCCCCAGCGCCCCACTCGCACGCCACGCCCCCAAAAGCGGTGTGGCGCTGCGCTTCCCACCGCACTCCAAGACGCTGCCGCGACTCCCCCCGCGCCCACGAGCAGCGCAGCAGCGTCCTGGAGTGCGCTGGTCCTCCAGCGCTTTCGAGCCGCCCCCGGCGCTGTCGCCATTTTTAGATTCTTTAGGGGAACCTTCCACCTCCACGGCGGCGGACTGCGGCGGAAGCAGTGCCGTGCGCCAGCCTCTTTTCCCCATGCCGGGTCTCGCGGACGAGGTGGAGGGGGCAGGTGGCGCAGATTTGGATGCCGATGCGCAGGTTGCCAAAGAAGCTCTGGCCTGCGGCGGCACGCAGGACGCTATCATAGAGGGTGAGGGTGCGCTGGGTCCGGGTGTAGGGGTCTGGCAGGCGGGGCCGGGGGCCGATGATCTGGGCGCGGGGCAGCGGCAGGTGCCAGCCTCCTAACTCCAACCGCCAGCGCCAGCCCTCCCACTCCTGACTGTCGGTGACGGGCCGGGCGTAGGCGAGGCTGGGGGGATGCGCGCAGGGGTGTGGCAGGAGCACATGCCAGGAGGTGCTCTCCATGACCAGCCAGGCCCGCCCCGCGTCGCGGTCACGAGACTCGAAGTAATCTGTCTGGGAAAGAGTGCCTCCGGCGAAATGGGCATACATGATGTTCATATAAACAGTTTTTCGGCGCTACCAAGCCATTTTGAGGCCAAAAAGGGCCTTTTGAGCCGATTTAGGCAGGTGGTAGCGCCGCTAAGGCGCGTGGTACTGGCGCTAAGGCGCGCCTTAGCCGCGCTAAGGCGCGTGGTACGGCCGCTAAGGCGCGCCTTGGCCGCGCTAAGGCGCGTGGTACGGGCGCTAAGGCGCGCCTTGGCCGCGCTAAGGCGCGTGGTACGGGCGCTAAGGCGCGCCTTAGCCGCGCTAAGGCGCGTGGTACTGGCGCTAAGGCGCGCCTTAGCGGCGCTACGGCCTGTCCTTTTTCACGGGTTTGACGCCCTCCAGCGCCTGCCTGAGCCAGTGATGAGCGGGCGTGATTCCCTCGCCTGCGCACTTTTTGGAAAAAAGTTCTTGAAGGAAAAGGTGAGATCATAGTAAAACGCCTTTCGACTGG
This sequence comes from Prosthecobacter sp., assembly GCF_044378005.1. Taxonomy (GTDB): domain Bacteria; phylum Verrucomicrobiota; class Verrucomicrobiia; order Verrucomicrobiales; family Verrucomicrobiaceae; genus Prosthecobacter. The sequence continues at coordinate 19,128 of NZ_JBILYB010000101.1, read as the reverse complement.
CAACGTGCGTCACTCGGTGGCGACTACGGCCCTTACGGGTGCCACGCCCCGACTTGAGACAACCAAGGGAAGACGACCATGGCATTCTTCGGGCAAGCGCATTTCGACACTACGGCGCGGTTCGATGAATCTCCTGTGCCGCCAACTCCCACTAGACGGAGACATACCATGGCTAAAGCAAAACTCGGACTCGACGGCAAAAACGCGGAGCAGGTGCTCACCTACTCCAGCAGCCTCATCAGCACCATCGCCCAACCGGAAGGTGCGGCGATCTACCCCACGCCGGAACCCAGCGTGGCGGACTTTAACCTGACGCACAATGCGCTAGGAACAGGCATCAACCTCATCGCGTCGCTGGAATCCCAACTGGAGGCAGCGCGGGCAAATCTGCCGCTGCTGAAGGAGGCGCATGAGGACAACATCCGCATCCGTGCGGCCTACGTGGATGAAACCAGCGGCGGTGATCCGACCAAGATCCCGCTCAGCGGCTTTGCTGTGGCGAGCACGCCGCAGCCCATCGGCCCGCTGCCTGCGCCAGAAGGCATGAAGGCGACGATGAGCAACTTCCCCGGTGCCATCAAGACGTCCTGCGATGTGGTCGATGGTGCGAAAACCTACCTGACGCAGTGCCGCGAGCACATCGACGGCTCTGCCTGGGTGCTGTGCAGTGCGGGTCCGCGCAAGTCGGAGAACGGCGGCCTCATCAGCGGGAAGTACTACGCCTTCCGCATGGCAGCCGTGGGCGCGGCAGGCCAGAGCCCGTGGAGTGCGGAGACGGTCTGTATGGCTCCGTGACCCCGTAAAACCAGACTTTGAGACTGGGAGCACCCGAGAGCCTGAACCGTGGCAGGCTCTCCGCTCCCGGTCTCATTTTCGATGATCTTCCTCTTCTCCAAGTCTCCCCCTCTTCCTCCCCTCGCCATGCCCTACGACCCCAGCTTCCCCGCCGATGGGGTGCTCATTGAGTCACTGCCCTTTCGGGATCAATTTCACGGGATTAAAGACCTGATCGACGCCATCGTGACCCTGACCGCCGCGCAGGTGGACGGGGTGACGACGCTCGACCCCGGCAACCCCGCCAATGCCGCGGTGAGTGTGGTCGGCAACACGCTGCACCTCACCTTCGGCATCCCTCGTGGCTATGACGGAGCTCAGGGTGCCAACGGCGCAGATGGTGCTCCCGGAGCCCAAGGCCCGCAGGGCCTGCCCGGTGAGGTGAGCCAGACGGACCTGAACAACGGTCTGCTCAACACGCTGAACCAGACAAGCAACAACACGAACGCCTTGGCCACGCTGGACAACCCCTTTGCCGATCCTGATGTGGAGATACTGCGCCAGAAGGTGAATGAGCTGATCAACGCGCTGAGGCGGTGAGGTGCCCTGGACGCGGGAGTGGATTTCAGTGAGGCGAAAGTGGAAGCACGGGCTTGAGAAGTGAGCGCCAGTTTCGTTCACTGGGCTCGTATTCGTTTAATCTCACCCGCCCTGACCGCCCATGCCCACCATCGCCATCCTCGGCACGTTTGATTCCAAAGGCCCCGAACACGGCTTCCTCGCCGATTGTATCCGCAGGCGTGGCTTTGACACCCTGCTCATCAATGCAGGCAGTCTGGCCGCGCCGGGCATCACGCCGGACATCAGCGCCGATGAAGTCGCCGCCGCAGGGGCCGATGACTGGCAGGCCGTGCTGGCCCGCCAGGATCGCGGCGAGTGTGTGACGCTCATGGCCAAAGGAGCCGCGAAGGTCGTCGCCGACCTCGTGGAAAGCGGACGCGTGCAGGGCATCATCTCGCTCGGCGGCGGTGGCGGCACGGCCATCTGCACCGCAGCGATGCGCGGACTGCCCATCGGTTTCCCGAAGGTGATGGTCAGCACGCTCGCCAGTGGCAACACCGCGCCCTATGTCGGCACCAAGGACATCGTCATGATCCCCGCCATCGCGGATGTGGCAGGCATCAACCGCCTCACCCGCGTCATCTTTGAAAACGCCGCCGGAGCTGTCTGCGGCATGGTGCAGGCCGCCGAGGGCCGCAAACAAGCCCCGTCGTCTGACAAGCCGCTCATCGTCGCCAGCATGTTTGGCAACACCACGGCCTGCGTGACGGCGGCGAAGGAACAGCTCGAACAAGCGGGCTATGAAGTGCTCGTCTTTGCCGCCACGGGCAATGGTGGACGCGCGATGGAAGCGCTGATCGAAAGCGGCATGGTCGCTGGTGTGCTGGACATCACCACCACTGAGTGGGCCGATGAACTCTGCGGCGGTGTGCTCAATGCCGGACCCGAGCGACTCGATGCCGCTGCCAAAGCCAAGGTGCCCGCCATCGTCACGCCGGGCTGTCTCGACATGGTGAACTTTGGCGAGCCACAAACCGTGCCCGCCAAGTATGCAGGCCGCACCTTTTACCAGCACAACGCCCAGGTCACCCTCATGCGCACGAATGCCGAAGAGTGTGCCCAGCTCGGCAAGATCATCGCTGACAAGGTCAACACCTACACCGCGCCCGTCACCGTCCTGCTGCCGACGAAGGCCATCAGCGTCATCAGCGCCGAGGGGAAAGCCTTCCACGACGCCGCAGCCGACACGGCGCTGTTTGCCGCCCTCAAAGCCAACCTCAAGCCTGGTGTTCCCGTCATCGAGATGAATGTCGAGATCAACGACCCCGCCTTCTCCTCCGCCTGCGCCAAGGCCCTGCTGGAAAACATCGCCAAGGCTGCCGCATGAAGATCGGCCTCTTCATCCCCTGCTACATCGACCAACTGTATCCCCAAGTTGGACGGGCCACGCTTTCCTTGCTTGAGGGACTCGGGCATGAGGTCGTCGTTCCGACGAAGCCTTCCTGCTGCGGCCAACCGATGTCGAACTCTGGCTATGTGCATCTCAGTGAAGGCTGCGTGACCGATTTTGGCGATGCCTTTGCGAGCTTTGACCACATCGTCTCACCCTCCGGGAGCTGCGTGCTGCATTTGAAAGAGAGCCTGGAGGCGCGGCATCATCCGCTCGCCCATCGAGTCTATGAGCTCTGCGAGTTCTTGCATGACATCGCCAAGGTCACGAGCCTGCCGGGCAAGTTCCCGCATCGTGTTGGATTGCATCAGAGCTGCCATGGACTGCGTGGACTTGGGCTCGGCAAATGCAGCGAATGCATGGTGCCCGACTTCTCCAAGCCTGCGAAGCTGCTCAGCCTCATCGAAGGCCTCGAACTCGTGCCGCTGGACCGCAGCGACGAATGCTGCGGCTTTGGCGGCACCTTCTCCGCCTTTGAAAAGGATGTCTCCGTCTCCATGGGCCGCGACCGCATCCGCGATCACGTCAGTCACGGTGCCGAATTCATCACCAGCGCTGACATGTCCTGCCTCATGCATCTCGGTGGCCTGCTCGCTCGCGAAGCACCGCAGGTGAAGGTGCGGCACATCGCGGAGATCCTGGCGGGAACCGTTGACGGTGGTTTACGGTAGTTGACGATTGATTACCGTAGTTTCACAAGCCCTCTGAAAACAACCGTCAACCACTGTAAACAACCGTAAACATCCCCCATGTCCCACGCCGCCAACGCCCACGAATTCCTCCGCGATCCTGCGAGAGCGTCCTGGCATGATCAGACGCTCTGGATGGTGCGCACGAAGCGGGACCGACAAGCAGCGAAGGTGCCGGACTGGGAGCCGCTGCGGGAGGCTGCGTCGCAGATCAAAGAGCACACGCTGTCCCGCTTGGCGGAGTATCTGGAGGAGTTCGAAGCCAAGGCCGTGGCCAACGGCATTCAGGTTCATTGGGCCAGCGATGGCGACGAGCATAACCGCATCGTCCACGGCATCCTCGCCAGGCATGGCGCGAAGAAGCTGGTGAAGAGCAAGTCGATGCTCACCGAGGAGTGCCACCTCAATCAGCACCTGCAATCCCACGGCATCGAGGTCATCGACACCGACCTCGGTGAGCGCATCGTCCAGCTTCAGGAGAAGCCGCCGAGCCACATCGTCATGCCGGCGATCCATTTGAAGCGTGCCGAAGTCGGCGAAGTCTTCCATGAGCATCTCGGCACGCCGAAGGGCCTCGACGACGCCCAGCAGCTCACCGAAGCGGCGCGACAACATCTGCGCGGGCACTTTCTCACGGCGGATGCAGCTTTGACCGGTGTGAACTTCGCCATCGCGGAGACAGGTGGGTTTGTCGTCTGCACGAACGAAGGCAATGCCGACATGGGAGCGCATCTTGCACCGGTTCACATTGCCTGCATGGGCATCGAGAAGATCATCCCAAAGCAGGAGCATCTTGGCGTCTTCCTCCGCCTGCTGGCCCGCAGCGCCACGGGGCAGCCGAGCACCGTTTTCAGTTCGCATTTCCTCAAGCCACGACCTGGCCAGGAGATGCACATCGTCCTCGTGGACAATGGCCGCAGCCGCCAGCTCGGGCGCGCGGATTACCGCAAAAGCCTCGCCTGCATCCGCTGCGCCGCCTGCTTCAATACCTGCCCCGTCTATCGCCGCAGCGGCGGTTACAGCTACAGCTACTTCATCGCGGGTCCCATCGGCAGCATCCTCGCGCCGAACGTGGACAAAGCCGCGCATGGCGACATGCCCTTTGCCTCCACGCTCTGCGGTTCCTGCAGCGCCGTGTGTCCGGTGAAGATCGACATCCATGCGCAGCTCCTCAAGTGGCGGCAGGACATCACCGCTGCTGGTCATGCACCGTGGTGGAAGACGCTCGCCATGCACGGCACGAGCTTCGTTTTAAAACGACCCGCGCTGTATGCGCTCGCAGGTCGTCTGGCCCGCCGTTTCACTCCGCTGGCGAACTTCCTGAAGCTCGACCCCTGGACCCAAAGCCGCGATCTGCCCGATGCACCGAAGGAATCCTTCCGCGAGTGGATGGCGCATCAAAAAAACTCCCGATGAGCAGCCGCAGCACCATTCTCCAAGCCATCCGACAGGCCCAGCCCATGGAGCTGCCGATGCCTGAACCCACGCATCTAGGTGTCGGCGGAAAGATGGAAGGCACGCTAACGCACTTCATCGCCATGCTCGACTTCATCGGAGCACGTGTCGTGCGTGCTGCGAGAATCGAAGACGCCCCGACCTGGCTGCGCGAAAACGTTCCCGCTGATGCGAAGATCGCCTCGACGGTGGCCGCCCTGCCGGGGAACGTCGATCTCACCGCCATCGCCGACCCGCATGACCTCGAAGGCACCCACACGGCCATCTTTCCTGCGCGATTCGGTGTCTGTGAAAACGGAGCGGTGTGGATCGAAGAGACCGATCTCGGCCATCGCGTGCTGCCGATGATCGCCGAGCATCTCTTCATCGTCATCAAAGCAGATCAGATCGTCTCTGACATGCACGCCGGCTATGCCCGAGTCGGCCAGATCGGCAGCGGCTTCGGGCTCTTCCTCGCCGGGCCATCGAAGACTGCCGACATCGAGCAATGTCTCGTCATTGGCGCGCATGGAGCCCGTGGGGCCACGGTCTTCATTTGGGGCGAGTGATCTAGGACACTTTGATGATGGACAGCTCACCACCTCCGCGTTGATGCTCGCCCGAATGAAGTCTTTCCTCTCGTCTCTCCCGCTCCTCGTCCTGCTCGCCGCTTGTGGTGAAGAAAAACCCACCCCAGCGCCGGTCGCCGAGAGCAAGCCCGCCGCCAGCCCTGCCCCTGCCGTGGCACCAGCTCCGGCAAACCCTGCGCCCGCCGCACCTGCACCTCAGGCAGAAAAGAAGGTCTTCTGGTCCGCCGAGATGCTGCACACCGAGATCAAGTTTCACAATCCCGAGTATGATGGCAGTGGCGAATTTAATATGCAGGAGGGCCAGCCCATCGCCCTCAGCCTGCGCGGAGCCAAGATCCGCAATCTCGACTTCCTCACGCGGCTCAGCCCGCTCGCCCTGGACCTCAGCGGCACGCCCATCGTCGATATCCGCCCGCTGAAAAACATGAAGCTGGTCGAGCTATACCTCGAAGACAGCCCCGTCACCGATCTCTCCCCGCTGCGCGGCATGCCGCTGGAAAAGATCTATCTCAGCCGCACTCCCGTCAGCGATCTCAGCGCCCTTTCCGGAGCCCCGCTCGTGGAGGTGAACATCGTTGACACGAAAGTCAGCGATCTCGCCCCGCTCTCCAAATCTCCGATCCAGATGCTTTGGCTCACGGGCACGCCTGTCGAGAGCATCGCCCCGCTCAAAGGCGTGCCGCTCGTCAGCCTCACCCTGCATAAAACCCGCGTCACCGACCTCTCCCCCCTCAGCGGCAGCGCCCTTCAGCGTCTGCACATCGGCGAAACCTCCGTCACCGACCTTACCCCGCTCAAAGGCATGTCCCTCACGCGCCTTGTTTTCAGCCCGGTGAACATCAAAACCGGCCTGGATGTCGCCCGCAGTCTGCCCTTGCAGGAGATCGGCACGAAGTTCGACGAAGAAAGCAAGGATCTCATTCCTCCAGCAGCCTTCTGGGCACAGCTCGGCAAATAAGAGTTTGGTGGGGTTTCCACGCAGCCCAGCATCGAGCCGGGCTTGGTTCAGAATGTAATCTCGGCGGTGCCTGGTCAGGTTGGCACCGGACACCGCCGAGAGTTACGACTGGCGTCCACCAGCCCCCCCCGGAGCGATGGAACTTCCAGAAATGGTATCAGCACTCACGGCAGGCTTGGCGGCGCTGTTCTTCGTGTCTTCACTCTGACGAAGACCCACGAAACGCTTCGAAGCGCCGCAGGCTGCGGTCAGGATGACGACTGAAAAAACGATGTAGCGCCAAGGCATGGGTGGATTGAGTGCGGTGAATTTCTTGAATTAGAAAAATGCTATCAAGTCGCGCCCAAAACATCACCTTACCATTTGGTAATGAAAGACTCTTCATCCCGCCAAACCTTGATGGTTCAAGGCTCGGACAGCAGCAGCGGCTTCAGTGCCGGCCTTGCGGACAGCCATGTCGCAGCGGCTTGAGGATCATGCGATTGCCAGTCTCCGAACACCTGCGTGACCACGCTTCGAGCACGCTCTGCGTCGCGGATGGAAAGGGCGGCTTGCAGCGCGTTCGCAGGCTGAGAAGAAGCCCAACTTTCCGCGAGTTTGCTCAATCCAATGTCTTTTAAAGAATTATTTTTCTGCTCATTGAGCCAAGTGGCGAGAGATTCGGGCGCGGAAGTAGACCAGGAAGCAAAGGCTGCCTCCGCCGCAGCATTGCGTCCCGCCCCTTCCGGACGCTCCTGCACCCAGGCCATGGCAGCTTCGGGATCATCAGCGGCCCAGCTTTGCAAAATGCCCACTTCCGCTTGGCTGCGCTCCTCCGCTGACAGTGTGCTTTGTGACCAAGCCAGCGCTGCGGCGGGATCGGCAGCAGCCCAGGTAGTTGTGATCAGATCGGTGATGCTTTGCCGCAGTTCGGGATCTTTTAAATCACGGCTCCAGGCCGCCGCCGCCTGCGGATCTGACTGCGCCCAGAGTCCGGCCACCTGGGGAGCGAGACTCGTCTGATCCGGCTGTGCCTTCACCCATTCGGCGGCCTGCGCGGGGAATTGATCCGCCCATTCGCGGATCACTGAATCCAGTGCTGCGTCACGAAACGCCCCCGCTGGCTGTCCGGCCGCCCAGGCGGCACCGGCCTGGGGATCGCTGTTCGCCCAGAAGGTCATCACTTCCTGAATGGCGATCAGCCCCGCAGGCTGCGTGGCTTTTTTCAGCGCCCACGCGGCGGCATCTTGCGGATTTTCCCGCGCCCAGGACTGCGCCGCCACGGTGATGGCCGAACGTCGCGCACTGCCGGTCAGATGTCGCGCCGACCAGTCCGCCGCTTCCTGGGGCTGGCTCTCCGCCCAGCTCCCAATCGCCGCCGCGTAGGCCATCGCTCGCAGTTCACCTGCCGTCAGCCCGGCGCAGGCACTCAGCGCCCGTTGCGGTTGGGAGCGCGCCCATTCCGCCATCAGCGCTGCGGCAAAGGCCTCCCGATCCGCCAGACCCGTGATCTGGGAAAGCAAGGCCCACCCTGCCTCCGGCTGCGTGCGGCCCCACTCTGCCCCCATGTCTTGGAGGCGCTTCCGCCGCTTCCGCACATCGAAATCAGCCAGCACGTTCGCGAGCTGCGCGCCGCCTGCACCTGAGGCGCTTGGAGTCGCCCCGCCTCCAAGCGATGACCTGGAGGACGCCACACCGTCTGTTTTTAAAAGCTGGCCGCGTCGCTGCTCCGAGGCCTGCCCGGCAATGTCAGGCGCGGCATCCGGCCAAAGCCAAACGGCGCCGCCAGCCAGAGCTAGCAGCGCCGATGCGATGAGTGTGAAGCGGTTCAGCGGAAGAGGCATGAGCGCAGCTTCACTCGTGAGTCAGGCCGATTCAAGACCCCACCGGAGCGGGAAGGTCAAAGCTGCCGAAGTCCGTGTCCTTCAGGGCATTCTTGTCATATTCCTGGCGGGTAAAACGACCCGTCAGGAAATCCAGCGTGTATCGGTCATACTTGCCCGCCTTGTAGGTGAGGACCAAAACCGCGCTGTTGCCGCTCGGTGTGTAGGTGAAGGAGAAGGTGTCATTTTCCGCCTCGTCCGCTTCATCCATGAAGCCGTTCGTCGGGCTGGTAAAGGTGATCAAATCCGGCCCTTCGGTGGTGTTTTTGCTCACACGAAGGGTGGCGCTCAGGCTCACCGGGGCCGTGCCGTCGCCGATCTGACCGGGGGCGATGATCACCACGCCGCCGTCGTCATCATCGTCGTCCAGTTTGCCGTCGCCGTCGTCATCGTCATCGGAGCTGCCTTTCCGACCGTCGCCGTCTTCGTCGTCGTCGAGATCGTCGTCCTTGCCGTCGCCATCGCAGTCATCTTCATCCAGGTCGTCGTCGAGTTTGCCGTCGCCGTCGATGTCGTCTTCGTCGGCGCTGTCGTCGAGTTTGCCATCGCCGTCGATGTCTGTCTCGGAGGCGGAGTCATCGAGTTTGTTGTCTCCATCAATGTCGACCTCATCGAGCGCATCGTCGCTCTTGCCATCGCCGTCGATGTCGAATTCGTCGATGGAGTCATCATCTTCTCCGTCACCGTCGATGTCCGACTCAGACGGGTGATCGTCCGCACGGCCATCACCATCGATATCGGATTCAGAGGAATTGTCATCTGCACGGCCATCGCCGTCGATGTCACCTTCACTCGCGTCGTCGTCGCTCTTGCCGTCGCCATCAATGTCGTCTTCGGAGGGGCTGTCATCCGTCAGGCCATCACCGTCGATGTCTGTCTCGGCGGCATTGTCGTCTGCTTTGCCGTCACCGTCGATGTCCAGTTCCTTGGCGTCGTCGTCACTCTTGCCATCGCCGTCGATGTCGGATTCGTCGATGGAGTCATCGTCTTTGTCGTCGCCGTCGATATCGTCTTCGGAAGGATTGTCATCCGTCAGGCCATCACCATCGATGTCCGTCTCCGTGCTCGCGTCATCGTTTTTGCCGTCTCCGTCGATGTCCAACTCGGTCGCGGAGTCATCGCTCTTGCCGTCTCCGTCGATGTCGCTCTCAGCGCTGTCATCGTCCAAGCTGCCATCGCCATCAATGTCCAGTTCATCCACGGCATCGTCCTTCTTGCCATCGCCATCGATGTCGAGTTCGGCGGTGGAGTCGTCCTTACGGCCATCACCGTCGATGTCGTCTTCGCTGAGGCTGTCATCCAGCTTGCCATCGCCATCGATGTCCTCTTCATCAGGCGCGTCATCGTTCTTGCCATCGCCGTCGATGTCGCTCTCAGCCAGCGAGTCATCGGCCAGCCCGTCGTCATCAATGTCCTTTTCGGAGGTGCTGTCATTGTTCAGACGGTCGCCGATGTATTGCCCCGTGAGCGGGCCGGACTGAGCCGTGCCGCCGTCCACGTTCAGGTCATCGCCGTTGAGCGTGCCGTCATTGTCCACATCCGGGTCGCTGCTGTTGGCGATGCCGTCTTTGTCCAGATCGCGGATAGCCGTCGTGGCGGCAGGAGCCTGCGGCATCCAGGTGATCAAAGCCAGGCTGGCAAACAAGGCTGCGAGACGTGATTTAGGGCGGAGTGGTTTCATGGGTAAATAGGATGGTTACTGACCCGGACATTTACAACAGCGCCCCCACACGACGCAACTGATCATCCGCCCATTTGGTAACAGACTGTTACCTTTCCCCGCTAGATCATCCCCACCGCGCCCGTTTTCGCCGCCCTTCCAAACATGATCCGCACCCTCGCCCTGCTCGCCCTCCTCGTGCTGCCCGCCCTCACCCAGGCCGCAGACACCCCGCCGAATGTCGTCATGATCATCTCCGACGATCATTTGTGGAGCGACTACGGCTTCCAGGGCCACGCCCACATCCAGACGCCGCATCTGGATCAGCTCGCCAAAGAAAGCCTCACCTTCACCCGGGGCTACGTCCCCAGCAGCCTCTGCTGCCCCAGCCTCGCCAGCATCATCACCGGCCGCTATCCCCATCAGCATAAAGTCACCAGCAACGATCCCCCCATCCCCGCCGGCATGAAGCCGCGTGAGTTCAATGCCAGCCCCCTCTTCGATCAGGGGCGCGAGATCATGAGCCAGCATCTCGAAACCGCCGGCACCCTGCCCAAAATGCTCGCCGCCAAAGGCTACCTCAGCCTGCAAACCGGCAAATGGTGGCAAAAGCACTTCTCCCGTGGCGGCTTCACCCACGGCATGACCGTCGGCGGACGCCATGGCGATACCGGCCTCGACATCGGCCGCAAAACCATGCAGCCCATCTTCGACTTCATCGGCGAAGCGCAGACCGCGAAGCGGCCCTTCCTCGTCTGGTATGCCCCCATGATGCCGCACGATCCCCACACCCCGCCGAAGCGCCTGCTCGACAAATACATCACCAAAGCCCCCACCGAGCACATCGCCAAATACTGGGCCATGGTCGAGTGGTTCGACGAAACCTGCGGCACCCTCCTCCAGCATCTCGACGACCACGGCCTGCGGAAAAACACCATCGTCGTCTATGTCAGTGACAACGGCTGGATCACCAACCCCAAGACCGGCCGCTATGCCGACAAATCCAAACAGAGCCAGTATGATGGCGGCCTGCGCAGTCCCATCATGCTCCGCTGGCCCGCCAAAGTGCAGCCCAAGATGTCAGACGCCCTCGCCTCCTCGCTCGACTTCGCCCCCACCATCCTCAAAGCTGCCGGACTTGCCCCAACCCCCGACATGCCCGGAGTGAACCTCCTCGACGACACCGCCGTCGCCGCCCGCAAAACCCTCTACGGCGAATGCTTCACCCACAACTTCGTCGATCTCAATGTCCCCTCCAGCAGCCTCCGCTGGCGCTGGATCATCGACGGCCACAGCAAGCTCATCGTCCCCCACAAAGCCAACCAGCCCGACGACGTCCCCGAGCTCTACGACCTCAAAGCCGACCCCACCGAGGAAAAGAACCTCGCCCCCGACCAGCCCGCCAAAGTCACCGAACTCACCGCGAAGCTGGATGCTTGGTGGAAGCCTTGACCTGTCTTCGATTTCGCACACCTCGGTGCTTTGTGGCCGAATTGTTCATCGGTATCGAAGTCACTCTTCGATTTCTTCATCCTGGAGCAATCCTTGAAACTCAGAGAATGAATTGGCCACATGATAAAAGCTCTCAAACCCCGCCTTCTTCTGAGGCAGAGTCCCTTCAGCCCTCATGCGCAGGTAATCCTTAATTTCGTCTGCAAGATTCTCGAACATTCGGTGGAATTGCTCGTCCTCCCAAAGGCTCCTCTGTTGGAGGTCAAAGTAGAAAATGTGTCCAAACCAAGGCTCCTTGAGACAAACATAGGTGGGATAACCGAAAAGGTTGTCGCCAATGATGAGCATGCCAATGTCCTCGATCCAGACAGGTCGATTAGATCCCAAATCATCGAGCGTTAGGAGTTCATCTAAAACGCCTTTTTCACCGATTGGCGTTTTTTCTGTGAACGGGAACACCTTGGTGCATGGCAATTGAGATTCGCGGTGAGTTCCGAGAAACTCTCTATAATCGTCCGGCAACTTCGATCCGATCGACATTTCAAGATCATCAAGAGTCATGATTTTCTAGCCATAATATCACGGTATGAGACGCTCATGGATGTCGGTTTACACGCACTGGACAGAGTTAGGCGAGAAAATGTGGGTTCGTCCAGCGGACGTCAGGCTGCCAAACATCGGCCACGCGGAGCTACGCGAGTATCGTGGGCGCTTCTTTGACAAAGGGGCGAACAGCAGTGGTTGGTGCGATCTGGGTGGGAGGCAGGAAAAAAAGCATCGCCAGGGTGGAAGGCGGCGGGTTAGCCTGCGTTGCCTCGTCCCTCCCATGTTTTTGCAATTCTCCCTGCTGAGCCTGCTCAGCGCTTTTCTCCTGTTTCAGGTCCAGCCCGTCATCAGCAAATTCATTCTGCCATGGTTCGGCGGCAGTCCGGGGGTATGGACGACGTGCATGCTGTTCTTCCAGGTCGTGCTCTTTGGCGGCTACAGCTATGCCCATGCGCTGACGCGACTGAAGCCGAGGACGCAGTGGATTGTGCATTCGGTGCTGGTGCTCGCGGCGCTGGCCTTTCTGCCAATCGCGCCGGGAGATTTCTGGAAACCGACGGGCAGTGAGGAGCCTTCCGGGCGCATCCTGATGCTGCTGCTGGGCACGGTGGGGCTGCCGTATTTTGTCCTCTCCAGCACGAGCCCGCTGACGCAGGTGTGGTTTACCCGGGCGATGCCTGGGAAGTCCCCATGGCGGTTGTATGCGCTGTCGAATCTCGGCTCGCTCGCGGCGCTGCTGAGTTATCCTTTCATCCTGGAGCCGCGCTGGGATGTCACGCAGCAGACATGGATGTGGTCGGGCGGGTTTTTGATCTTTGCCCTGCTCTCGCTCTGGCTGGTGAAGCGTACTTTGAAGGCGAAGGCGGAGCCGGTGGTGGAAGCGGAGTCACCTGCGGAGGTGGCACCTGTCGCTGCTGAGGAAAGCCAGGCCGCACGCTGGCTCCAGCGCTTCTTCTGGGTGCTGCTGCCTGCTTTGGCGAGTGCGCTGCTGCTGGCGGCGACGAATCATGTCAGTCAGGATGTGGCGGTGGTGCCCTTCATGTGGGTCATCCCGCTGAGCCTGTATCTGCTGAGCTTCATCATCTGCTTCGAGCATGAGCGCTGGTATGCGAGCTGGGCCTGGGCTCTGCCCGCGCTGGGCGTGCTCTTCATCGCCGCGCTGGGGAAGAAGCTTGGCCTCATCACCGAGCCGATGCCGAACTACAACTTCACCCTCGGCTGGAGTTTTGCAGCGGTCTTCCTCGCCTGCATGGTCTGTCATGGTGAGCTGGCGCGGCTGAAACCCGCCTCGTCACGGCTGACGGAGTTTTATTTATTGATGTCCCTCGGTGGCGCTTTGGGCGGACTCTTCGTCAGTCTGGTGGCCCCGCAGATCTTTGTCACCTATCTGGAGTGGCCGCTGTGCCTGCTCGCCTGCTTCATCGTCGCGTGGCTGGCCTTGCTGGGCTGGGTGTGGCGCTCCAGCACGAAAAGACTGGCGATCACCCTTGGCGGCATCGCGCTCGGGTTGGGCGGTCTCCATCTACTGGCGGTGGAGTATGTGCCGCCACTGGTGGAGAAAAAAGCCTGGCCGCAGATGCTCTCGGAGATCCTCGTGGACATGGACAAAGCCTTTTATGAATGGCTGGCGAAGGTGCCCGCAACAGCGTCCACCTTGATGAACAACCTCGTGGATTGGCAGGCGCAGGTGGTCTATGCCATCGCGGCGATCACGATGCTCTGTCTGGCCTTCCTCATCTACCGCCACCCGAAGCGCACCCCGCAGTTTTTGATCACCGTCGCCACCTTGGTCATGGCCATTTTTACCGGCTACCGCATCGAATCTCAGACTCTCCTCGTGGACGAGCGCATCGAGCGCGTGCGCAATTTCTACGGGGCGGTGAATGTGGATGAGGACTGGGACGACGGGCTGGACAATACCTACCGCACTCTCACCCATGGCGGGATCATCCACGGGATGCAGAATCTCGGCGCGGCCTATCGTGAGGAGCCTGTCACTTATTATGGGCACGAGTCCGGCATCGGTCGTGCTTTGGACACACTGAAAGCCAGGCCAGACGCACGCGTCGCCATCGTCGGTATGGGAGCAGGCACCACGGCCTGCTATGCCCAGGCCGGGCAGGCGTGGCGCTTTTACGAGATCAATCCCGAGATTCCGAGGCTGGCGCGGAAACATTTCACCTACCTGGCCGATGGCGAAAAGCGCGGCGCGAAGATCGACACCATCCTCGGGGATGCCCGCCTCATGCTGGAGCGGGAGCCCGACCAGCAGTTCGATGTCCTCCTGCTCGATGCCTTCAGCGGCGATGCCATCCCCATGCATCTGCTCACCAAAGAAGCCTTTGCCATCTACCGCCGCCACATGAAGCCCGATGGCATCATCTGCGTGCATGTGACGAACAGCTACCTCGCGCTCGCTCCCGTGGTGGAGAAGCTGGCTGCCGACATCGGTTGGAAGACGACCCGCATCATTACCGAAGAGGAGGGCGACCTCGACACCACGGACTATGTCATGGTCACGCTGAACGAGCCCTTCCTCGCCGCGACCCCGCGTGAAGAACCCGAAGCCAAGGAACCCAAGAATGTGCCGCTCTGGACCGACCGGAGGCATGATCTTTTCCAGATCCTGATGCTGGACTAGAAGTGGGTTTCCCCTGGGTATGTGAATAAGTTTGCTGAGGTGATGATCACGCATTTGACAAAGCAGGGGCACCGGGTAGTCTCCGCGCCCCAGTTTCCGGGGCGGGCACGATTCGTTGATCATGCTGCTGCTTCGTCAACCGGTGACTGTCACTCGACTCCCCCTACACGTTTATGCCGAAAAGAACTTATCAAGCCTCCAAGCGCACCCGGAAGCGCCAATTTGGATTCCGTGCCCGCATGAAGACGGAGAATGGCCGCGACATCCTGCGCCGCCGCCGCCGCATCGGACGCAAGCGTCTCGTGCCAAAGGGTGTGGAAGTCCATTACGAGCGTCACGTCCAGCAGCACTCCTAGTGCTCTGAGATTCGGCGTCCCTGGTCCATGCGCCTGCCATCACGCCTTCATTTGAAGGAATCTCGCGATTTCGCGGTGATGCGGGCACAGGGCCGAAGCCAGTCGGGCCGGTACTTTGTACTGGCCCTTCTGCGTGATGAGGGGATCGGTGAATTCCAGTTTGGCCTGATCACAGGCAAAAAACTGGGCAACGCCGTCGCCCGCAACCGCCTCCGCCGACAGATGCGCGAAATCATCCGAGAGCATCGGGCCGAGATCGCCTCAGGCTGGAAGTTTGTCACCATTGCACGCTGGCGAGCTCCTGAAGCGGACTTCGCTGAGTTAAATCAGGACTGGGCACGACTGGCCCGCCGGATGGGACTCTTCTTGAAACCTGCCGCTGCCGTGCCATGAAGCTGCTCGTTCGTTTTTTTATTCGTGGTTACCAGCGTTTTATCTCCCCGGTCCTTCATTGTGTCGGCGGTCCGGGTTCGGGCTGCCGCTTCACGCCGACATGCTCGGAGTACTTCCTTCAAGCCGTGGAAAAACACGGCTTCTTTCGCGGTGCCTGGCTCGGCACGCGACGCATTCTCCGCTGCCATCCGTGGGGAGGGCTGGGACATGATCCCGTGCCTGACTCCACCTGTGGTCATCGACACACTCATCTCAAATAGCCCCCGCCATATCTAACCTCATGGATCGCAAAGCCTGGATCGTCGTCATTCTCTGTAGCATCGGCATCGCCCTCAACGCTTGGTTTGCCAGCAAAAATCCGCCACCAGCGCCCGCCGCTGCTGTGTCCACCGCCGCCCCTGCCAAAGCAGCAGACGGCAGCGCACCTGCGGCAATCAATGCAGCAACAGCTCCTGCCGCCCCAGCCACTCCCGCCCTTCCCGAGGAAACGCACACGATCACACGCGGCAGCGTGACTTGGAGCTTCACGACTTTGGGCGGTGGTATCTCCAAAATCCTGCTTGCAGGCACGGACAAGATCACCCTCAACGAACACGGCAAGGAACCCATCGGTGCCCTGCGTCGTGAAGCCGCTGGCAACGATCCCGTCGCCTACAAGATCGTCGCCAAGAGTGGCAAAGGCATCACCTTTGAAGGCACCAGCGTCGAAGGCATTACCATCCGCAAGGAATTCGTGGTCGCAGAAGGCGAAGGCAGTGACGAACACCTCATCAATCTCAACGTCACCCTGACCAACACCGGCAAAGTCGCCCACAAATCCGAGGAATACTATCTCTACACAGGCGCAGCGAACTCCATCAGCCCTGATGAAGCTCTGAAGCCCGCGTTCTTCTGGAATGACGCTGGCGATGCCCATCAGCGCAGCACGGCGGAGTTTAAGGAGGGCGGTTTCCTTGGCTTCATGTCCACACCTCTTGCTGAAGTCCGCAGTTCCCACACGCGCCTTCGCTACAGCGGCGTGATGAGCCGCTTCTACGTCAGCATTCTGAGCCATGAGGCTGAACCGGACAAGCCGGGCAAGGTCTGGGCCTCCAGCTTCCTGCTCGATCACAGCAAGGATCAATTCAAAGACAAGACGGGCCATGACAGCGACCACGCCATCCAGGCTGCCATGGGCATGCCGCCCATTGATTTGGCTCCCGGAGCCGCACAGACGGAAAAGTACAGTCTGTATGCCGGTCCGAAGGAATACGTCCGTCTCGATGACCTCGGTGGTCAGCGCGACTTCGTCATGTTTTACGGCATGTTCAGCTTCATCAGCAAGCCGCTGAACCGCCTCATGCGCTGGATGCATGACTTCAGTGGCAACTGGGGCCTGGCCATCATCCTGATGACCATCATCATCCGCACCATCCTCTGGCCGCTCCAGGCCAAGTCCCAATACTCCATGAAGCGCATGGGCAAGCTGGCCCCGCTGATGAAGGAGCTTCAGGAAAAGTACAAGGACAACCCCCAGCAGCAGCAGTTGGAGGTCATGAAGCTCTACAAAGACTATGGCGTCAGCCCGGTCGGCGGCTGTCTGCCCATGCTGCTTCAGATCCCCATTTTCTTCGCCTTCTACGGCGTGCTGCAAAATGCCGCCGAACTCCGTGGGCAAGGCTGGCTCTGGGTGAATGACCTCTCCCTCGCCGACACCGTCACCCAGATCTTCGGCTACAATGTCAACCCGCTGCCGCTCATCATGGGTGTGACCATGATCGCCCAGATGAAGCTGACGCCGCAGCCCACCACCATGGACAAGAGCCAGAAGATCATGATGAATGTCATGCCCTTCTTCTTCCTCTGGATCTGCTACAGCTTCGCCTCCGCCCTCGCCCTCTACTGGTCGGTCACCAATATCTACGCCATCGCCCAAAGCTGGATCATGAAGCTCTACATGCCCGAGCCCGAGCTGAAAAAGATCGAGCGCATGCCTGTCGGCCCGGCTCCCCAGAATCCCTTCTTCAATCCTGGCAATCCCACCCACAAGGACAAGAAAACCAAGCCCAAAACACCGAAGCTCGGCGGTTAGAGGCAAGTGGGGCCAGACTGCCCCCAAAATAGCCTTGCCTCGTCCCCGGCCAGCGTGCATCACTCGCCACCTCTTTTTACACACCCATGCAGTTCGTCTTCCCCACCCATCTCCAGCTTGGCAATGAGCACAGCGAGGGCTTTCATCAGGAGTTGCTGCGTGGCCTGACACACAAGCTCAACAACCTCCTCGCCGTCATTCAGGGCTTCAGCAGCCTCATTTTGATGACCGAAGATCTCGATCCCGGCATCACGGAAAACATGCAGCACATCCGGGAGGCCTCCGTCGGCGTCGCCAATCTCAGCGAACGCGTCCGCGGAGCCGGTGGCTGTGCGAAGCTCCAGATGCAGTCGCTGAATCTGAACGAATATCTCAGCGTCGTGCAAGCCGCACTGCTGGAGCCGTTCACCAAACAGAACATCCAGCTCGAAGCCGATGTGCAGCAGGGGCTGCCGCCCATCAATGCCGATCCCACCAAGATCAAAGACATCCTCATCGAGGTGCTCAAGAACGCCGCCGAAGCCGCCGGTCCCGCCGGTGGTCGCGCCATGTTGAAGATCGCAGGTCCAGGAGTCATCACGCCTGCCGATCAGCGGCGTGTGGACATCCTCATCAGCAACACAGGCAGCACCATCCCACCGGACAAGCTGCCCCAGGTCTTCCGCGCCTTTTACGGCAGCAAGACCAGCAACCATCTCGGCCTCGGTCTCACCATCTCCTCCATGCTTGCCCACCAGATGGGCATTCAGATCGGCATCGCTTCAGAAAACAACACCACCAGCGTCTGGCTCAGCTGCCCGATGGCCTGAGTTTGTCTCTGGATGTTCACCCTTCATCTGCGCTGTCATTTGCATTCATTGGAAAACTGCGCGAAGCGGACGTAAGTACGTCACCCCATGCATCCTCACGGCATTCTTCGCGCCCGCAACGCACTCACGGGCTTGATTGGCATCCTTTTCACGGCAGTCAGTCTGGCACAGACACCTGCGCCAGTCGTACCACCGCCACCCGTGCCACCAAAGCCCGGTGAAGAAGCTGGCAAAGCCAAGATTCCAGACGATCTCCTGGGCGATGAGCATGTGCGCGAGGAATTTGGCGTGAATGAATTCACCACTCCCAGCATCCGCAAGCTCTTCGAGATGCTGGACGGCCTCGGCAGGCTTTCTTACGACGCCCTCAAGCGTCCCATCACCCGCAAGACGCCCTCGGATCGTGTGCTCGTCTCGCTCGGCCTAGGCAGCTTGATCGCCGATGGTTTTCTCATCGTCCAGTGTGAGAAAGTGGAGGCCATGGAGGATGTCGGCCGCGCTTTGATCAAATACGCCAAAGTGCTCGGCACCGGCGACCGCATGAACCGTCACACGCAGAGCCTCTTCGAGCACAGCATCGAAGGTCATTGGGACAAACTGCGCAGCGAACTCGCCCTCACCCAGGCCGACGTGGAGGCCGAAATGGTCCAGCTCCGGGATGTGGATATCGCCCATCTCGTCAGTCTTGGCGGCTGGGTCCGCGCCTTCGAGATCGCCAGCCGCAGTGTCGCAGAAAACTACACCGCCGAAAAAACCCCGCGCCTCATCCGTCCCGACATCGCCGAGTATTACCGCGACAGCTTGAGCAATCTCAACCCCACCCTTCAGGCCAATCCCTCTCTCTCCACGCTTAAAAAAGGCCTGGATGAGATCGTCCCGCTC
>NZ_JBILYB010000008.1:0-83267 GCF_044378005.1 Prosthecobacter sp. | reverse complement strand
TATGGAGAGATCCTGCCGCGATGGCTGTCACGCCACTGAGGCCCGCTGGCACCGCTATTGGCACGGAACTACCTCCCCAAGTGACGACTGTGCCGTCGTTCTTCAGTGCAACGGTATGGAGAGTTCCTGCCGCGATGGCTGTCACACCGCTGAGGCCCGCTGGCACGGTCGTTTGGCCAGAAGAATTGTTTCCCCAAGCCACGACCGTGCCGTCGTACTTCAGCGCGACGGAATGTTGAAGACCCGCCGCGATGGCTTTGCCGTTACTGAGGCCAGCAGGCACCGTCGTTACGATGGAATCATATCGTCGTCCCCAAGCCACGACCGTGCCGTCGTGTTTTAGCGCGACGGAATGGTGAGCACCCGCCGCGATGGCTTGCACGTCACTTAGGCCAGCAGGCACCGTTGTTTGTTCGCCTTCATAAGATCCCCAAGCCACAACGGTGCCGTCGTTCTTCAGCGCGACGGTATGCCAAGCGCCCGCCGCGATGGCTTGCACGCCACTTAGGGCCTCTGGCACCGTCGTTTGGCCGGAACTATTGCCTCCCCAAGCCACGACGGTGCCATCAATTTTGAGCGCGACGTTATGTTGAGCACCTGAACTAATCTGTGTGAAAGGTTTGTCGAAATCACGGCTGTCGTATTTTTGCTGTCCCCAGATGACTAACTGAGTTTCAACCGTGGCCGCGACTGCCGGTGCAGGGCTGGTGAAAAATACGATGAAGCAGATCAGGGTAAACAAGAGGCGTGGGATCATGGGGCGGAGAGTAGGGAGTTGCGGAATTTTGTCACGACTGGAAATCAAAGGGCTGTGGCTTGATGGCGGCTCACGCCCTTGGGTTCGAGGAATTGGGCTGACCTCAATGAGGAGGGTTGAAAGTCGCGATAGCGTCCTGGACTGCGCTGGCCCTCCAGCGCTTCCGGATTTCCCCTGGCCTGCGGAAAAGCTCCAGAGGTCTGGAGCACTCCAGGACGCTGCCGCGCCTCAGTTCGTTTCGCATGGGGAGAGGCACCACGGCTTCATGACTTCCAGAAATGATGTCAGCAGTAAAGCGTAGAATGCAGGATTCATGGCATTTGGTTGGGCCTCACGTATTAGGCGCGAAGGCGAGGGGGCAGCGTTGATGGCACGACCAATGCGATTCGAGCCGTTGTCTGCACCATTTAATGTTCGCCTTCAGTGTTAGTATGGATTGCGTCATGCAGCGCTCCCTGTAGTCGGTGGACATTTGCATGGAGTAAGGCGCTGCCGATCTTTATATGTCGCTCCACACTCATATTCGGTATATTCAACTTCAGCGTCCACCTCGCGTTCACCAGCATAACCCGATATTGTTCTCGAATCCCTCCGTGATAGGGGGGCCCGGCAGCTCGGACACAATAAATCAGTGTCATCAAGTAAAGTCATCAAATCGGAGAGTCTTGTCCGAATCGCTGAAATCTCCAGTTCACGTGAGGCAATCTCCGCCTGCTTCGTTGAGGAATCAGCCTTCATTCGTTCCAATTCCTTGTTTATGATGGCGACACGACTGTCTAAGGATTGAAGCAACTGGTCAGGGGAACTCGATTCAAGATCCTTGATCTTGGCAGTGGCTCCATCCAGACGTTCTTTCAGTAGCTGAATCACACTATCCTTCTGCGAGACAAGGAGGCGATAGAGAACGAATGGAGCAAGAACTGTTGACGTAATGCTCACAAGTTGCGTGTTGAAAATGGTATCTAGTTCCATGGTCTGTTTCTTGAGTGAACGGTTCAGATGGCTAACAGGCCCGTGAGGTTTGTTCGTTCACGGGTGTCGGTTTACTTTTCTAGGCCATACCCAGGCAATAAAAATGGGTTTTGTCCAGCATGGGGGCGCTGGGAGTCTGTGGCGAGCCTTCCAAACGCCGCGTGGAATTGTAATCGCGGGGCTTTTCCGAGGTGGCTTTATCCGCGCCATGCCAACCGCACTCACCTGGGATATGACTTTGAACGGAGCCCCGCTTCTTTGGGACTCCGCCGGGTCGCTCGCGTGGGATGGGGTGGCTCCTAACATCAAACCTAACAAACCTATGGCCTCAGACAACCGTATCTCGCTGGAGATCACTCCGGCTCAGAAGACCGCCATCGTCAATGCTGTCACGGCGTTGAAAACCGCCCTCGACGGCATCACTATCAACCTCACCAAGGACGAGCGCCAGACGCTGCCGAAGATCGGCGACAAGACGATCGCCTTTGATGAGAAGTGCGCCGCCTACATGGCCGCCCGTCCCGAGCTGGTCCCCAGCTTCCTCGATGTGGCGGAGCTGACCAAGGACCGCGCCCTCATCGCCGACTTGCTCCCCTGCCTGCGCGAGATCGCCCCGATCTGCGAAGGCCTGGAAGACACCATCACGCTGGCCTACTCCGACGTGTATGTGGCCGACCTCGCCTTTCACCAGAACGTGAAGCAGGCCGCCAAGCGCGGCGTGCCCGGCACGGACACGATTTACGACGACCTCAAGACTCGTTTCCCCGGTCGCCCGAAAGCCGAGCCACCCACGCCCCCGACGCCCTAAAACCGCCGGAAACTCTGAATAGCCATAAAATTGGGCGCTTTTCAGAGTTAAAAGTATCCCGCTGGGACCTAATTAGTCCCGGCGGGCCTCCAATTAGGAGTTCCGAGAGACTAAAAGGTCCCTCCGAGGGAGAAAAAGCTGCCGCACAGGAATTAATTACTTCCGGCCAGGACTTAACAAGTCACTGCCACCCCCCTGAAAGCCCCGGCGAGGGACTCATTGCTCCCTCCCAGGAATTAAGATGTCCCAGCCAGAGAGAAAAAGCTCCCTCCGAGGGAGAAACAAGTCCTGGCGACCGAGCAATTGGAAGCTCGGAACTCCTAATTGGTCCCTTTGAAGGAGAAACATCCCGCCTCCAGCGAGCAAGCGCCCGTCCTGAACCCGCAAGCCGAGGCGATGAACGAGAAACATCTGCCGACGAACTGCCAAGTCGTGCCTCTGAACCTGAAAGCCGAGATCCATCCTGAGCCAAGCCAGGTGTCCGACACCTTTTCCAAACCCGCAGGCTAGAAAGCCTACGCCACCACCCAAGCCACCATGCCCTACGATCCCACCCTTCCACTGCCCAACTCGCCGCTCGAATCGCAGGTGATCCGCGATCAGTTCCAGGCGCTGTTTAATCTGATCAACAACATCGCCACCATCACCGCCGCGCAGGTGGATGGCGTGACCACGCTGAATCCTGGTGATCCGGCGAATGTGTCTGTGAGCGTGAGCGGCGGCACCCTGCACCTGAGCTTCAGCATCCCGCGTGGGAATGACGGGGCGCAAGGTGCCTCGGGAAGCAATGGCAACGACGGTGCCCAAGGCCCCCAGGGACCGCCCTTTGCCAATGCCATCGTGGATGCGGTGAACACTCTGAATCCCGGTGAGCCTGCGACGGTGGGTTTGATCTTTGATGGCACGAACGTGCGCTTCACCTTCGGCATCCCGCGCGGTGCAGATGGTGCCACGGGGGCGACGGGTCAGAATGGTGAGGTGACGCAGGTGGACTTGAACAATGCCCAGCTCAATACGCTGAGCCAGACGAGCAACAACACGAACACCGTGGGCACTCTGAACAACCCTTTCACTAATGACCCGCCGACACTGGCGGACATGGAGATGATGCGGCAGGCCTACAATGATCTGGTGTTGGCGCTGAGGCGGTAACCGGGCCATTCCTGGCCCGAGCAGGCAGGCGAAGGTGGAATGATCATACGTGCTTGTGGTCCAAGTGATCCAGATTCGCGGATTCTCCCTCAAGGTCTGCGGCAAGGACGCCCGTAGCGCGTTTCAAATCGGGATGGAGCGGTGCTTGCAGGTGCTGCCGCAGATTGCGCGCCTCAAGCGCAAAGAACTCGGCGACGGTCGTCCCCTGCTGCTGGGTCCAGTCGCTCATGAACTGATAATCTTCGTCGGGGAGTGGGACGGTGATGGTGGACATGGGCCAGGGTTAGTCTGGCTTTGGGTGCTGGCAAGCTCGTGGAGATACCACACAGGAGCCAGTGGGGGATCAA
Source organism: Prosthecobacter sp. (assembly GCF_044378005.1). GTDB lineage: Bacteria > Verrucomicrobiota > Verrucomicrobiia > Verrucomicrobiales > Verrucomicrobiaceae > Prosthecobacter. The sequence continues at coordinate 79,231 of NZ_JBILYB010000008.1, read as the reverse complement.
GAATCAGGCTTCGTCCTGGAGTCGCTCGGCGTCCTCACTGGTGATAGGCTTTGTGCCCTGGCCTCCTCACTCCTCTCCACTCAGCACGATGCTGCCACTGGCGAGCTTGGTGCCATCGGAGGTGAGGATCTCGCCGCTGATCTGGACGAGGCCGGGCATGACGGCATCGCGCTTGGCGTGGAGGGTCAAAGTCTGGCCGGGGGGGATGCTGCCTAGGATCTTGAACTGGCGCACGGCGGTGAGGCGGACGTTGCGCAGCGGATTCTCGCCTCGATCACTCTGCGCGAGCACGCCGCCGAGTTGGGCGAGTGACTCGATCATGATGACGCCGGGCAGCAGCGGATGGCCGGGGAAGTGACCCTCCAGGAAGGCTTCGTCACCTTTCAGCGTCCAGCGGGCGGTGGCGGAGATGCCGGGCAGCAGCTCCACCAGCTCATCCACGAAGCGGAATGATGGACCGTGCGGAAGGGAGGAAAGGGCTTGGAAAAGATCAGCGGGCTGCGGCATACTGACCGCGTCTTAGCGATGAAGTCTGTGTCTGACAAACGGCAATCCCACTACCCTCGGAATCCTGCGTGACTTCCCCGAGCGCATCATCGCACTTGCAGCGTGCCACCTGGACGGATCGTCTGCGCTTCATCACCGCTGGCTTGGTTTTGCTGGCCTACTGGTCGGTCTGCTCGCTCGTGCTGCTGCCTCTGGTGAATGTCGTGCTCCTGCTGAGGTGCCAGCCGCGTCGTCGTGAGCTCGGGCAGGCTGTTTTGAAACAAATGTTCAGGGGCGTGGCGGGCATCCTGCGCTGGTTCGGAGTGACCGAGGTGAGCTACCACGGCTTTGATCGCGTGAAGGCACATCTCGGCCCCGTGATCCTCGCGCCGAATCACCCAGCGCTTTGGGATGCGGTCTTCGTGCTGGCGGAGGTGGACCAGGCGGCCTGTGTGCTGAAGGCCTCGCTCATGCGCAATCCGCTCCTCACCTTTGGCGCGCGGGCGGCGGGCTTTGTGCCGAATGAGCCGACACATCCGATGCTGCGCCGCTGCATCGAGCTGCTGCGCAGTGGCGAGCGCATCCTCTTTTTCCCGGAAGGCACGCGCACCCGGCCCGAGCATGGTCGGATGAATCCGCTCTTTGGCGGCTTGGCGATCATCGCGCGGAACTCGGGCGCTCCCATCCTGCCGATCATCGTGCAGACGAGCAGCCGCTATTTGAGCAAAGGCTGGCCCATCTGGCGTCTGCCCACGGAGCCCATCCGCATCCAGCTCAGAGTCGGTGAACTAGTGACTTGTGGCCCCAAGGACGATGCGCAGCTTTTCCTCGATCGGCTCCGCCAGAGCTATCTGGATGCCGGATGTGGGGTGAGCGAAGTAGATCGAACTTCCAAGTTCGATCTCAGGTAAAGGGCCGCCAGAACACGAACTCGGAAGTTCGTTTGACGCCGGCTCAGGCTTTGCCAAGCCAGAGCATCCGCGTGCCGAAGATGACGAGCACGGCGCCGAAGATGCGAGTCAGCGTCGTGTTGCCCATCGACTTCATCCAGTCGGCACCGAAGTAGGCGAAGATCGAGGCCGAAACCGCCGTGATGGCCGCCACCTTCCAGTCCACGAAGCCATTCTTCGCGTTCTGCGTCGTCGCCATGAGAGCTGTCGGGATGATGATGGCCAGACTCGTAGCAACGGCCGTCTTTTGCGGCAGCGCCAGCAGGGTGACAAAGGCGGGCACCATTACTACCCCTCCGCCGACACCGCAGAGAGCCGCCACGACTCCCGCGATGATGCCGATGCCGAGACAGGTGAGGAGGGTGGTGGTGGTCATGGGGCGGCATTAGCAGGCATTCGTCATTCGTCATTCGGATTTCGTCATTGCCTCATCCACTGTCCCGTGTTCTCCACTGAGGCATGACCATCGTCTGGATCAACAAGCGCAACTGGAAGCACCCGGGGCCGATCGTGAACATGAGCGTCCACAACGCGCACTCGTTCGCGAGCATCGGCCTGGAGTCGCACCTCTGCCTGGGGGCTGGCGATGCGCCCTCAGATACCGACTCCGACCTGCGCGATTTTTACGCCCTGGAGCCGCTGCCGAACTTCACCGTGCATCGCGTGCCGAGAAAGAGCGGCCTCTTCGGCGGCAGCGCCAGCGGTTCGGTTTACAGCGCCGGTGCCAGGCTCATCCGCGAACTGGCAAAGAAGGACGACGTGGCCGTCTTCACCCGTGAATGTGGTTTCCTCGCGAAGCTCTCCTGGCTCTGCCGGAGTCCGCGCATCCGTGGCTTTTACGAACTGCACGACCTCTGGGCGGACCTCTCCTGGCGCGAGACCAAGCCGCGCGCGAAAGAGCTGCGTGAAAAGTGGCTGGAGCGGCTCTTCCTGCCGCGCATCTCCGGGCTCTTGTGCATCACGCGCGAGATGGAAAAGCGCTACCAGCAGATCTTTCCACGTCAGGCCACCATCGCCCAGCCGCTCGGCACGAAGGTCCTGCCCGCCACCGATCCCGAGGCCAAACGTCGTGCCCGGACCGTGGTCTATGTCGGCCACATGCACGGGCCGAAGGGGGCTGCCTTTTTGCAACAAGCCGCCATCGCTCTGGCCGCCCAGGGCGTGCGCACTGAGTTCTGGGGCGGTTATGAAAAAGACGCCAAACGCATCCGCGATGCCGCGGCGAAACATGGCCTGAGCGACTGGATCGAAGCCGTGCCCTTCCAGCCACCCAGCGCGCTTCACGCCGCCCTGGCCGAGCGGGCAAGCCTGGGCGTCGTGATGCTGGCGGATACTTATTACAACCGCTACCTCACCTGCCCTGTGAAGGCGCTCGACTACCTCACGCACGGCATCCCCGCGCTCGGGACGGACATCCCCTCCGTGCGCGAGGTGCTCGACGATGCCGGCACCTACCTGCCCGAGGGCGATCACGACACCTTCGTCCGCGAAGCCCTGCGCCTCCTCGACGATCCCCAGGCCTATGCCGAAGCTGTGGCAAAAACCCGCGCCCGCAGCGCCCAGATCACCTGGCAGGAGCGTGCGAAGGCGCTGGCTGAATTTGCGAAGGCGAGGTTTTGAGCCTCACTTCTTTTTCTTTTTCGGCACCACCACGAAGGGCGTGAACCTCGCTTCGAAGCGTTTCGGCACCACGCATTGAATGTCGGCGACGCCGCGCTGGTAGTCTTCGCTGAGCACTTTGCCCTGCTCGTGCAGGAAAGCGACGAGGTCCATGCGGTCGAGTGGGATGCAGAGATCGAGGCGCGAAACGCGGTCGATCAGCATGTCGTGGATGCGATGGAAGAGCTCGTCGATGCCCTGGCCGGTGCGGATGGAGATTGGCACGGCGTCGGGAAACTGGCGCTTCAGCTCGGTGAGCCGCGTGTCGTCGATGAGGTCGATCTTGTTCAGTGCCAGCAGCACGCGCTTTTCACCCGCACCGAGTTCGGCGAGCACCTGGGTGGTGGTTTGATAAAACTCAAGCGCCTGGGAGGAGCTGGCGTCGATGACATGGATGAGGAAATCGGCGAGCACGGCCTCCTCCAGCGTGGCGCGGAAGCTCTGCACGAGGTCATGCGGCAGGTTACGGATGAAGCCGACGGTGTCGGTGAGCAGCATGGCCTGACCGTCCGGCAGATCGAGACGCCGCGTGGTCGTGTCCAGCGTGGCGAAGAGCTTGTCTTCGACGAGTGCATCGGAACCCGCGAGCCTGTTCAGCAGGCTGGATTTCCCAGCATTCGTGTAGCCGACGATGGCGGCCTGAGGCACGGGGACGCGCGTGCGCTCCTTGCGCATGGTGTCGCGCTGTTTTTTCACCTCTTCGAGTTCGGCCTTCAGCTTGTCGAGGCGCTTGTCAGCCATACGACGGTCCACTTCGAGCTGCGTTTCACCTTCACCACGCGCGGCCCCGCCGCTGCCACCGGCACCACTGCCACCACCACCAGCTCCACCGCCTGAGCCACCGCCCTGACGGTCAAGGTGAGCCCACATGCGGGTGAGACGCGGCAGGGAATATTCCATGCGGGCCAGCTCCACCTGGAGACGCGCCTCGCGGGTCTTGGCGCGCATGTTGAAGATGTCGAGAATGACCTCGTGCCGATCGATGACGCAGAGCTTTGACTCACCTTCCCAGGCGCGCTGTTGGCCGGGGGAGATCTCGTTGTCAAAGATGATGCAGTCGGCCTGCAACTCGTGAGCCTTCGCCATCAGCTCGGCGGCCTTGCCTTTGCCGATGAAATGCCGCGCGGTATGCTCGCGAGCGAAGATGAGGTCCGCGCTGATGACCTCAATGCCGAGTGTCTCGACGAGTTCTTTGAGTTCGATGAGCAACTCATTCGCTTCGTCGGACTTGCGACGGTCAAAGTAGGCCCCGATGAGGAAGGCGCGCTGAACTAACTGGGGCTTTTCGCGAATGTCGAACATCGCCCACCATTACCGTGGGCGATGTCCTTGCCAAGCTATCAAAGGGAAAGCTCAGTTCGTGCCGAACGCACGGCGCCAGGGTTCCTGGAAGGCGTTGCCGTAGTCTTCGGTGCCTTGTTTGATCAGGCGGCCGTCAGCACCGAAGAGGACGAAGTGCTCCTCCACATGGGCAAAGGTGCCGTAGTAGGGCACGTGGCGTTTCCAGTTCTGGTTCGCATAGCGCCAGACTTCACCCTCAGCGGTCTTTTTCGTGGAAGAGGGCTCACCCCACTTCGCCTGCACCTCGGCCTTCGTCATTCCAGGAGTGAGGGTGGTATCGGCTTCGCCAGAGGCGGCTGGCGCAGGCGCTGCGGCAGCCGTCGAGGCGGGGGTGGATTCGGAACTGGCGCACTGGCTGAGCAGCACTGCCGTGGCGGCGAGGGAGAGGAGGCGGAGGGTTTTCATGGGAAAGAGCCGCGATGCTGCCAAAGCGGCCATTTTGATGCAAGCCAACTTCTGCAAACCCCAAGCAAAGCTGGCCCGATGGCAACGGCGGCGCAGACTTCTGCGTCTTGAAGTGAATGGTTCGAGCGTATCCTATGTCTCACACCGCCATGAAACTCTCCCAGCTTGCAGTCTTTCTCGTGCTCAGCGCCACGCTGCGTGCCGAGCAGTGCCTCGTGATCGGCGACAGCCTCTCCAAGGAATACGAGGTCGAATTCCCCATCCTCTTCCGCAACAATCGGGAAGCCTGGGACTCGCGGAACTGGATCGAGATCCTGGATCAGCATCGCGGAACTTGGTTCGATACCGGCAAGTGGAGCGGTTTCGCCGATCCGCGCATCCTCGGTCATGAGCACAACTGGGCCTTCCCCGGCTCAAGCACCGCGCAGATCAAAAGCCAGCTCAACAACCGCTGGAACTTCTGGTGGACGCGTGACCTGCAAAGCCAGATCCGAGGCTCTGCCGAGCGTGTGGTCATCTTTGCCGGCGGCAATGACATCGACCGCTACTACCCCTCCATTTACAACGGCAAGGCCGCCGCCCCCTACATCAACCCCATCCGCGATAACCTGAAGTGGATCGTCGATTACGTCCGCAAGGTGAAGGGCACCATCCCCATCGCTCTCGTCTCCGTGCCGCATGTGGGCTGCACGCCGGACATCCAGAGCGCGCATCCGACAGATGCGGTGAAAACGCAGCGCGTCACCGCAGCACTGGACTCGCTCAATGCCCAGCTCGCCCTTTTTGCAAAACAGCGCGGCATCGCCTTTGTGCCCGGTGTCTATGAAATGACGAAGTCCATGATCACCCAGCCGCTGACCATCGGCGGCTACTCTTTTATCAATGCCGCAGATGCTGATGCCCGGCCCGAATACGTCTTTGCCGGTGATGGTTTCCACCCGAACACCAGCGCTCAGGCCAAAATCGCTCAACTGATCCTCGAAGCCTTCGCCGCGAAGTATCCGCGCACGGTCATGACACCTCTCGGCGATGAGGAAATCCTCACGCAGGTGCTCGGATTTCAGATCGCCACACCTTGAGTCCAGCGGCTTGACACTGGCACGGCGGTTCGCTGAGATGGGCGGACCTCCTGACCATGCCGTCCACGACCAACTCCCATGCGCTCCCTGAAACGGTGCGGCTGGGCATGTTCATGGCCACGGCTCAGGGTCTCAATGAAATGCCCGAGGAGCTGAAAAGCGGTGCGCGCTATGAAACCGGACGCGAGATCGGCCATGGCGGCATGGGCGTGGTGATGAGTGCCCAGCAGCCAGCCATCCGGCGCCAGGTGGCCATGAAGGTCATGCTCGGCAGCGATGATGAAAACAGCCGGCTGCGTTTCATCGAGGAGGCACAGATCACCGGCCAGCTCCAGCATCCGAACATCGTGCCCGTACACGACCTCGCTCTCGATGAGCAGGGCCGACCCTTTTACACGATGAAGCTCGTGCAAGGCATCACACTCCAGCGCGTGATTGACGGCCTCACCAACCGTGAGCCTGCCATCGTCGCTGCGTACCCTCTCGCCACGTTGCTGACCATTTACCAAAAGGTCTGCGATGCCATCGCCTTCGCCCACAGCCGTGGCGTCATTCATCGCGATCTGAAGCCCGCGAATCTCATGATCGGCGACTACGGTGAAGTGCTCGTCATGGATTGGGGGCTCGCCCGTGTGCTCGGAGCGAAGGAGCGGGACGCACCCACTGCTGTAACCAGCGCCCGCCGCGATCTTTCCTACTGCTACGGCACGATCGAGGGCGTGCTGCTCGGCACCCCGCAGTACATGTCTCCCGAGCAATCTCGCGGCGAAACAGCGACGCTGGATGCGCGCAGCGACATCTTTGCCCTCGGTGCCATCCTGCACCAGATGCTCACCCTCCAACCCGCTTTTGACGGCCCGGACACCGAGACCATCCTGGATCACATCCGCAGTGGCAAGACCGTGCCGCCCCATGTAGTCGCGCAGGTCAAAACACTCCCGCATTGCCCGAACGGACTGGTGCCGCAGTCCCTCTCCGCCGTGGTCATGAAGACGCTGCAGGTGAAACGCGAGCGCCGCTACCCGAACGTCGAGGCGCTGCAAAAAGACATCGCCGCGTACCAAGGCGGCTTCGCGACGAGCGCGGAAGAGGCGGGGTGGTGGCGGCAGCTCACGCTCCTTGTGCGCCGACATCGCGCCGTCTCCATCGCCGTCGCGGCGAGCGTTCTGCTTCTCATCATCGTCTCCGCCACCTTCACGACCAAGGTCCTCGGCGAACGAAACCGCGCCGAGCAGGCCCTGGAGGACCTCCGCCGCACGGCCCCACGCCTCCTCGCTCTCGCCGAGAGTGAGTCGCTCGCCCAGCACTTCGACAGCGCCTTAGAAAAAACTGACGCCGCACTAGCTCTCGATCCCGGTTTGAAATCCGGCTACTGGCGGCGCGCGTGGTCACTCGCCGCCATGGATCGTTTTGCAGAGGCCTCCAAGGCGCTCCGCCTCGCTGCCGTACAAGATCCAGCGAATCAATCCCTCGCCAGCATCCAATCCACCCTCCAAGCGCTGGCGAAACAGGGTTCGGGGCCTTTCCCAGCAGAGCACATCACCCCGTTGATGGAGTTCCTCGAAAGCGTCGGCGCGCGCGGGGAGGCCCTCAGTCTCACCCGGCATCTCCAACTCGACGGCGCGGCACGTTTTGCCCTCGTGGAAAAGCGCCTCAAAGAACTCGGCGTCGGCACCGAGGGCGCGGGCATCTCCGCCGGAGTCATCACGCTGAACACCAACCGCTCACCCATCACCTCACTGGATCACCTGCGCGGCCTGCCGCTCGACATTCTCTACATGGACGGCCACCGCGAGTGGAGTGCGGAACCGCTTCAGGGTATGAAACTCGTCACCCTGCGCGCAAAGAGCAGCGGCGTCCGGGATCTCACCCCACTGCGCGGGATGGCCCTCACCTGGCTCGATGTCGAAGGCACTGACACCAGCGACCTCAGCCCGCTCTCCGCGATGCCGCTGAGGTTCATCGACCTCACAAAAACCCGCGTCGTGGATCTCACCCCGCTGCGTGGATTACCCCTCCAGGATCTGCACGTCGATGGCACCCCGCTCGCCAGTCTCGACGGCCTCGACCAGATGCCCCTGAAGCGGCTCGACATCACCGCCACCCGCATCACCAACCTGCGAAGCCTCGCCAAAAGCCGCCAGCTTCAGGAACTCTACGCCAATAACACCGCCATCGCCGACCTCACCGGCCTGGAGGGCCTGCCTCTGCGCTCCCTCCACCTCATGTCCAGCCAGGTCAAAGACCTGTCCCCCCTCCGCGCCATGCCACTGGAGACTCTGAACCTCGCCCGAACGCCCGTCACCGATCTGGCACCGCTCGCCGGAGTACCGCTGCGACAGCTCAATCTCCTCCTTTGCCGCCAGCTCAAGGACTTCCGCCCCCTGCTGCAAGTCACCACCCTCGAACGTCTCGCCACCAGCGCCACCGCCGCGCTGCTCGCCCCTTTGCGCCAGCATCCACGCCTCAGCCATATCGACTATAATGACCACGGCTACCGCCCCGTGGCAGAGGTCTGGGCAGAGCTCGATGCCAAAGCAAAGCGGAAGTAGTTTCCACGCCTTGCCCCGGCTCCATCGCCGTCTAGTCTGACCCCCGCTCATGGCAGACAACTTCGTCCATCTTCACGTCCACTCCGATTACTCCCTCCTCGATGGAGCGTGCAAAATCGATGACCTCGTGAAGCGGGCGCAGAAGCTGAAAATGCCCGCCGTGGCCGTCACCGATCATGGCAATCTATACGGCGCCATCGACTTCTACATGTCGGCTCTCAAGACGAAGCCGAAGCTGAAAAAGGGTGAGGAGGCCACCGCCGAGCAGCTTGAGAAAATCGTGAAACCCATTCTCGGCTGCGAGGTCTATCTGGCCCCCGGCCCCATGCGGGAAATGAAGGAGATCACGGGGCGCAAACGCTCCTCCCACCTCACGCTGCTGGCTGAAAACAACGAGGGTTACGAAAACCTCTCCAAGATCGTCACGGAGGCGCATCTTTTCGGAAACTGGTATGAGCCGCGCATGGACAAGGATCTCCTGCGCCAGCACAGCAAGGGCCTCATTTGCCTCAGCGGTAACATCAATGGCGAGATCAATCAGCTCCTGCTCACGGACCGCCCCGACGAGGCGGAGCGGAGTCTGCGGGAGTTCGTGGACATCTTCGGGACGGATCATTTCTATCTCGAGCTGCAAAACCACGGCATGGAGCAGCAGCGCACCGTGACGAAGCAGCTCCTCGAATGGGGCAAAAGCTACGGGCTGAAGACCGTCGCCACCAACGACGTGCATTTCATGAACCGCGAGGATCATGAGAGCCACGACCTGCTCATCTGCATCGGCACCGGCGCCAGCGTGCATGACCAAAACCGCGTCACCTACTCCCCCGAGGTTTATTTCAAAACGGCGGAAGAGATGCGCGCCCTCTTCGCCGAACTCCCCGAGGCCTGCGATGCCACACTCGAGATCGCCGAGAAGTGCAATCTGAACATCCGCCTCGATGCCACGAGCATCGACCGCTACCCGCTCTACAACCCCGAGGATGGCAGCGACCGCGCCGGCTACCTGCGCCATCTTTGCGAAGAAGGACTCATCAAGCGCTATGGCCGTGATCGCGCGCTCAATGACGAAGAGCTGCGCAAACGCATGGACTATGAGCTGTCGTTGCTGAATGAAAAGAACTTCACCAGCTACTTCCTCATCGTCTGGGATTTTATTAATTGGGCCAAAGAGCACGGCATCCCTGTCGGACCAGGTCGTGGTTCGGCGGCAGGTTCGCTCGTCGCCTACGTGCTGGAGATCACGGACATCGACCCGCTGCGCTTCGAGCTGGTGTTTGAGCGATTCCTCAATCCCGAGCGTGTCAGCCCTCCCGATATCGACATCGACTTCTGCCAGACTCGTCGTCCCGAGGTCATCGAGTATGTTCGGCAGAAATACGGCGAGCTCAGCGTGAGCCACATCATCACCTTCGGCACCATGGGCGCGAAGAGCGTCATTCGTGACGTAGGCCGTGTGCTCGGCTGGGGATACAACGACGCGGATCGTCTTTCGAAGATGATCCCCGACGAGCTGAACATCGACCTCAAAGGCGCGCTCGAAAAGAACCCCGACCTCAAAAAGCTTGTCGAGGAAGACAGCGGCACGCAGGAACTCTGGCGGCATGCCACCTTCCTCGAAGGAAGCACGCGCGGCACCGGCATTCACGCAGCGGGCATCGTCATTGGTGACAAGCCGCTCTCCACCTTCATCGCCCTCACACGAGGCAAGGAGGAGGAAATCGTCACCCAGTTCGCCATGAAGCCGCTCACCGAGCTGGGCATGTTGAAGATGGACTTCCTCGGCTTGAAGACGCTCACTGTCATTCACGAGGCCGAGCAGTGGATTCAAAAGCGCGTTCATGGCTTCCGATCCTCCGAAGCACCGCTCGATGATCTGAAAACCTTCGAGATGATCCAGCGCGGTGAGACAGTCGCCGTCTTCCAGATGGAATCTGGTGGCATGGTCAATACCTGCAAGCAGCTCGGCCCGGACAAGATCGAAGAAATCATCGCTATTCTCGCCCTGTATCGACCAGGGCCCATGCAGTTCATCCCCGACTTCATCGCGCGTAAAAAAGGCCTGGAGAAGGTCGAGTATCCGCACCCGTTGCTGGAAAGGATCGCCAAGGAAACCTACGGCATCTTGGTTTACCAGGAGCAGGTGCAGCAGGCCGCAAACTTGCTCGCCGGCTTCAGCCTCGGTCAGGCAGATTTGCTCCGCCGAGCGATGGGTAAAAAGGACATGCAGGAGATGGCGAAGCAGCGCCTCGTCTTCGTCGCCGGCTGTGAAGCCACCAATGGCATCGGCAACAAACAGGCGAACGAAATCTTCGACTTGCTGGAGAAGTTCGCGCAATACGGCTTCAACAAATCCCACTCCGCCGCCTACGGGATCGTCACCTACCGCACGGCCTATTTGAAGGCGAATTTCCCGGTCGAGTTCATGACCGGCGTGCTCAGTCTCGAAGTCAGCAACACCGAGAAAATCGCCAACTTCGTCAGCGAGTGTCAGCGCATGGGTATCACCATTCTGCCGCCGAACGTGAACAAGAGTTTGCTCGTCTTTGCCCCCGAACGCACGAAGGACGCCGAAACTCCACCCGGCGTTCCCAACGCCATCCGCTACGGCCTCGCCGCCATCAAAAACGTCGGTGAGGCAGCCATGGCCGCCGCCATCGAGGAACGCAAAAACGGCGACTTCAAAAGCCTCGAAGACTTCTGCTCACGCATCGACACCAAGTCCGTGAACAAGAAGACCTTGGAGTCTCTTGTGAAGGCCGGTGCCTTCGACTTCACGAAGGAAGACCGCGCTGCCATGTTCGCGCGCATTGACCAAGCGCTCTCCAGCGCCGCGTCGATGCAGAAAGACCTCAAGTCAGGACAAGGCGGCCTCTTCGATGCCTTCGAGATGGCCCCGAAGCGGAGTAGCACGAAAGCCCAGGCCGTCGCCGTCACACCCTGGACCGCCACCGAGATCCTGGACTTCGAAAAAGAGCTGCTCGGCTTCTACGTCAGCGGCCATCCGCTCGATGACTTCCGCGGCCACTTCGACTCCACGAAGATCACCAAGATCATCGCCATCAACGAAGTCGATACAGCGCAGAAACCGCAGACCATCTTCCTCGTCGGCATCGTGAACACGATGTCGGTGAAGTACTCGAAGAAAGACAACCGCCCCTTCGCCACCTTCACGTTTGAAGACTTCACAGGCCAGATCGAGATGATGGCCTGGAGCGAGGAGTACGAGAAATTCAAAGACCTGCTCCAGCCCGGCCAAGTGCTCGGCCTGCGCTGCCGCTGCATGAAGGATCAGCGCGCCGAAGGCAACCGCGTCACCATGAGCGATGCCAAGGAGCTCAAGGCGAAAAAAGCCCGCGATCCAAATGCCGCCACCAACGTTGCCGAAAAGCCCATCACCCCACCCGCGCCACCGAAGCCCCTGCTCCTCCGCCTCGACAGCAAGCGCCACAGCCAGATCGACCTCGACCGCATCCACGAAGTCCTCCTCAACAACCCTGGCGACCTCCCCGTCATCTTCGAGTTCGCCTACAACGGCGGCAGCAAAGTGAGGCTCGAAGTCGGCGAAGAGTTCCGCATCAGCCAGACCAAGGATCTTATCCAGCAGCTCATGATCTGGATGTAGCCGGGTGGGACACACGAGGGCAAGCGCCCACGAGGAGAGATTACCTGATGAAACGATAACTTGCGCCCCCACCTGTCGCTGAGTCATTCTGCGCCTCCTCCTGACTTCACCCCACATGAAACGTCTTTTCTCCTTCGGTAAACGAGCCGCCACACCGCCTCCGCGCGTGCCATCGGTCTCGGAAGGGGTGGGAGGATGGATGCCGGTGAAGCCCTACCCGACGCCTCAGGAACTGACCCAGATTATGCCCGGCGGCATGTATCAGTTTGATCTCATGATCGGCCAGGGCGGCATGGGGGCGGTGTATCGCGGACGGCAGTTGAACCTCGGCCGCGCTGTGGCGATCAAGATCCTGCATCGTGATCACGGCACCGACTATGCCTATGCCGAGCGTTTCCGCCGCGAGGCACAGGCTCTCGCGCAGATGAACCACCCGAACATCGTGAGCGTGTTCGACTTTGGTCTCGTGGGCGAGTATTTGCACTACGTGATGGAGTATGTGGAAGGGGTGGATCTCCATCAGCAGCTCTCCGTCGGTGTGATCTCGCCCGCCAGAGCCATCGAGATCCTCGCGAAGGTCTGCGATGGCCTTACCTTCGCGCATTCGAAAGGCATCGTTCACCGCGACATCAAACCGGCGAACATCCTGATCGCCAATGATGGGCGCATCAAGGTGGCGGACTTCGGACTGGCGAAACGTTTCGACCAGAAGGGCACCATGCTCACGCAGACGAACATGGCGATGGGCACGCCTGACTATGCCGCGCCTGAGCAATACGACTCGAAGGCCGTGCTCGACCACCGTGCCGACATCTATGCCCTTGGTGTGGTGCTCTACCAGTCCATCACAGGTCAGCTCCCGCGTGGAGCCTGGCATCCGCCGTCCTCCATCATCGCGTGTGACCCTCGTCTCGACGCCGTGATCACGCGTGCCTTGAAGCCGGATCGTTCACAACGTCAGTCATCGGCGGCGGAGTTCAAAGCAGAGCTGCTGGCCACTCAGACCTCAGCGCCACAGGCAATCGCCGAGCCACCCAGCGTGGTCATGCCAGCCGCACCTGCCACTTCCTACACGAAACCCTCCAGCGGCCCTGCTTCAGCGCCAAAACCCTTCGCCGGGCGCGTGCTCGTGCTCGAAGACGATGTGCTGCTGCGGAATCTCATGACCCGCACGCTGAGACGAGAAGGCTACGAGACCACCGAGACCTCGGATGGCAGCGATACGGTGAAGGTTTACAGCGAGGCCATGATCGCGAAGTCTGCCTTTGACCTCGTGCTCATCGACCTCACGATCCCGCTCGGCATGGGCGGTGCGCGTGCGATGCAGCTCCTATTGCAAATGGACCCACAGGTGGACGCCATCGTCTCCAGCGGCAACCGGGCCGACCCTGCCATGCTCCAGCCCAGCGCCCATGGTTTCGCCGATGTGCTGCCCAAGCCCTACGACAGCGAGGATCTGGTGCGCACGGTAAACCAGGTCATGGAGCGCCGTCGAAAACGTCTCAGCGAAGTCAGAGCATGACCGCCACGACGCCCGTCACCTGCCCTGCTTGCTTCCAGGAATTCGAGGTGCCTGCACCACACTTCACCGAGGTGCCGTGTGATGTGGATTACGACTGCGAGATCTGTTGCCGCCCCATGCGCATCGCCTTTGACGAGGAGGATGGGGAGGTCATCGGCACTGCCTACGGCCTCGGAGACTGAACACGGCTGAACTTTAGTGTTCCCATTTGCCTGATTTCAGGTTTCAATCGTTCTCCCCCCACCCACCCATGCGCTACATCATCGCTCTCTTCGTCCTCCTCGGCACAGTCTGTGCCCACGCGCAGTATGACATCTCCCTGAAGCTGCCGCGTGCAAACTTCATGGCGCTCGAAGCCATCACCGCCACGGTCACCATCACCAACCGCACTGGGACCACCGCGGTGCTCGGCGGGCCTGGACGAGCCGACTGGCTCTCTTTTGAAATGACCACCAGCGAGGGCACGGCGGTCGCGCAGATGGATGTGGACGGTGCCGAGATCGTGCAGGTGCCTGCCGGCGGCACGGTGGAGCAGAAGATCGTCGTCACCAAAGCCTACGCCCCCTCGGAAATGGGCAATTATGCCCTCAAGGCCCGCGTCTTCCATCCCCAGTCCGGTGACTACTTCGAGAGCAACCGCGCCCGCTTCAGCATCATCGAAATCAAGCCCATGTGGGAGCGCAGCTTCGGCGTTCCTGAGGGCATGAAGGACGCAGGCAAAACCCGGCGCTATGCCCTCTACACCTTTCGCGACTACGAGACGACCTCTCTGTACTTCCGCCTGATTGACGACAAAACCGGCGACCGGCTCAACACCTACCGGCTCGGCCCGCTCAGCATGATCCATGATCCGCAGATCACGCTCGACATGAAGAACCAACTGCAAGTCGTCTTCATGGCCCAGCCCCATGTCTTTGCCCATGCCATCGTCGGTCCGGACGGACAGCTCATCAAGCTTTCCTACTACAACGATGAAAAGGCGGGCCGCCCCATCATGCAGCAGACCTCGAAGGGAGAGATCAAGATCGCGGGTGGAACCTACTTTGATCCGAGCAAGCCCGACGAGATGGCGGGCAAAAGGGTCGGTGGGAAGAACATCTCCGAGCGTCCGCCGGGTCTGTGAATTCAGTTCAGGCCGAATGAGCAGCAGCAGGGCAGAGGCTTGCGCATGAAAATGCGGCTGCACTTCGGCTTCGGTGGCTGGGCCAGGGCTGAGTCAAAAAGCAGCACAACGCGAAAGCCCTGCACGCCATCGTCACGCCGCACATGCTGGCACTGCACCACAAAGCCGCGCAGCATGACCCAGGGCTCCTTGCCAGCCGGGGCAGCCAAAGCAGACGGAAGCTCCGCCGTGCTCAGGCGCATTTGCAGCTCCGCGCCGATCTGAAAACGATGGCGCGACCAGAAGGTCAGACTGGTGTCCGTGACCTCGCACATCTCCACAATGGCCTGCCCGCCTCCGCCACGTTTCGGTGTGGAGGTGTCCTGCGGGTGTTGGCCGTGATTTGCCATAAGACAGGAAAGATGAAGCAGTCGGGGGACTGGGCTGAGAAGAAGGCACTCGGCCACTTCCCGTCAAGCGGCGTGAGTGTGACATGTCACGCGGCACTCTCATCCCTGCATCAGTCGCCGCTCTTCGGGTCAAAGGCATCTCGCAGGCCATCGCCGAGGAAATTGAGTGCCAGCAGGCTTAGCGACATCAGCACGGCGGGGAAGGCCAGCAGCCACCACTTGCTCTCGATGGGGTTGATCACCTGCGCGCCGTCTTTCAGCAGGGAGCCCCAGCTCGCGGCGGGGTCTTCGATGCCAAGACCGAGGAAGCTGAGGAAGGATTCGTCGAGAATGACGGCGGGGATCGTCAGCGTGAGGTAGGTCAGGATGATCGTGCTGAGATTCGGCAGCAGATGCTTCTTTAAAATCTGCCAGGGGCTCTGTCCCATCGCGCGTGCAGCCGTGACGAAGGTCAGCTCACGCAGCACCAGCACCTGTCCACGGATGATGCGCGCCATCGTCAGCCACTCCACCAGACCGAGGCTGAGGATCATGACCACGATCTTGGAGTAGGGCATCAGGTAGCGTGCGGCGGTCTCGATGCTGCTCCAGCCGGACTGCTGCGAGCTGAGGCGGATGCCATCGAGCCAGTCTTTAAACATGCCATCAAACGCGGCGATGAAGATCATGATGAAGAGGATGCGCGGCACGGCGTAGATGAGATCCACCACGCGCATCATCAGCGCATCGAGTCGCCCGCCGACAAAGCCGCTGATCATCCCATAAAGCGTGCCGATGATGAGGGAGATGCCCGCACCGACGATGCCGACACCGAGCGAAACCTGCGCGCCGGTGAGCAGTCGATAAAAGAGGTCCTGGCCGTTTTTGTCGGTGCCGCAAAGGTGCGTCACGGGCGCGTCCGCACCGGTGGAGAGGGGCGGGAGAAAGGCCCCATTGCTCGTCGTCTTCAGCGCAGCGGGCAGGAAGAAGGGCACGGTGAAAGCCAGCAGCACCATCGCCACCAGGAAGACCAGCGAGATCATCGCGGGCCGGTTCCGACGCACGATGTCCCAGCCATCCGGGCGGGTCAGAGCGGATGTTTTCGGCGCGTCAGGCATGGAGGCGGATGCGCTTGTCGAGGACACTGTAGAGCAGGTCCACGATGAGGTTAAAGACGATGAGCAGCGTGCAATAGACGATCACCGCACCGCAGAGCGGGAAGACATCACGGTTCTGAATGGAGTTCACGAAGATGCTGCCCGCGCCGGAGATGTTAAAGACCGTCTCCACGACCATGGAGCCCGTGAGCAGATGTGCGGCCAGCGGCCCGAGATAGGTCACCACAGGCAGGATGGCCACCTTCAGCGCATGGCGGGAGAGCGCCTGAGTTTCCGTCAGCCCCTTCGCCTTTGCCGTGCGGAGGAAGTCGCTCTTCAGCACATCGAGCAGGCTGTTTCTCATCAAACGCGCCACGTAGGCGATGTAAGGCGCGGAGAGGCAGATCGCCGGCAGCACCAGATGAGAAACATTTCCCCAACCGCCGACAGGCAACCAGCGCAGCCAGAGCGCGAAGATGGCGATCAAAAACGGCCCGGTGATGAAGCTCGGGATCGATATGGCGACCAGCGCGCCAAACATCGCCGCCCAGTCGATGGGCGTGTCACGCCGCATGGCAGCGATGGAGCCCAGCAGCACGCCGAGCGTGCTGGCGATGATGAAGGCGATGCCACCCAGCTTCAGCGATGACGGCATCTTCTGCGCCAGGATCTCCGCCACGCTCCAGTCGCGATACTTCGTGGACACCCGCAGATCGAGCCGCGCCAGATCGCCGAGGTAGGAGGTGTACTGCTGCCAGAGCGTGCCGTTGAGCTTGTACTTCTCCTGCAGCGCCGCCTCGACCTTTGCGGAGCCGCCTTTTTCACGGTCAAACGGCCCGCCGGGGAGCAGTCGCGTCAGGAGAAAGGTGAGCGACACAGCAAAGAAGAGCACGAGGAAGCTGCTCAGCAGGCGGCGCAGGAGGAAGGCGGCCATGGGAGGGAGATCACTTCGCCTTTTCGATCAGCACGAAGCGATACTTCGCGTCGTATTTGCCGCCGTTGAGGTCGTCGCAGCATTTCCGACAGGCGCTGCCTCGGCGGAATTTGCGCACGCGCTGGGAGATGACGCCGCAGTGCGCGCAGGCATAGAC
Source organism: Prosthecobacter sp. (assembly GCF_044378005.1). Taxonomy (GTDB): domain Bacteria; phylum Verrucomicrobiota; class Verrucomicrobiia; order Verrucomicrobiales; family Verrucomicrobiaceae; genus Prosthecobacter. The sequence goes on along the minus strand of NZ_JBILYB010000008.1, from coordinate 61,936 downwards.
GTAGTTCCGCTTCACCTGCCGGCGCGGCAGCGGCAGCGTGTGGCGCGCAGACTCGCCCGGGATGCCGAGATTGGCACAGGCGAGCTTCCACTCGCCGCCATGGGGCTCGATGCGCCGACGCCCGGCGCGGTGGTAGGCGACGAGGTGCGCCAGCTCATGACGCAGGGTGCGCTCGGTCTGGCCTTCAAACTCGCGCAGGCGGGGATTCAACTCGATGCGCCAGCTCGGATAGGAGGCGTAACCGGCGGTGCTGCGCAGGCGGGGATTCCAGAAGACCTGCACCACTTTGGCCATGCCGGTCAGGTCGAGCTGGATCAGCAGTTCACGGCAGGTCTGGGTGAGGGACTCGTCAGCGGTGAGTTCTTTGATCGTCTCGTCTGTGCGGGTTGGGCGTGGTTCGGAGCTGCGCTCAAAGAGGGTGCCATCCGCAGGCTTCCACGGCGGCTGGGAGCCGAAGTCGAAGAAGAGCTGGGAGATTTTCCGCGCGAAGTTCATGGCTCAGGCGTCGCCGAGGTTCGGGGACTTTTTGAGAGGCGTTTGTTTGCGGTCGCGGATGCGGTGCTCCTGATCGCCGAGGGCATAGACCATGTCTGGGGCCACGCTTTCCATGAGGAAGACGTTCGCGCCGATGATGCTGCGTGCGCCGATGACGGTGTCTCCGCCGACGATGGTGGCTCCGGCGTAGATGGTGACGCTGTCTTCAAGGGTGGGGTGGCGCTTTTTCCCCGCGAGCGCCTGACCGGCGGCGAGGGATTTGGCGACGAGGCCGACGCCTTGGTAAAGCTTCACATGCGCGCCGAGCTGGCAGGTCTCTCCGATGACGACACCGGTGCCGTGGTCGATGAAGAAATGGCTGCCGATCTCCGCGCCGGGATGGATGTCGATGCCGGTGCGGCCATGGGCCCACTCGGTCATCATGCGCGGCAGCAGAGGCACGCCGGCTTTGTACAAAAGGTGGGCGCTGCGCTGGATGGCGATGGCCTCCAGGCCGGGGTAGGCGAGGATGATCTCTTCAAAGCTGCGCGCGGCGGGATCGCCATCGAAGGCCGCCTGCACATCGGTTTGCAGGAGCTGTCGGACGCCGGGCAGACGCACCATGAAGTCGCACACGAGCTTCATGGCTTCTTCGCGGTGGTTGTCGCTCTTGCCATCGCTCAGACGCAGGCTGCGACGGACCTCGATATTCAGCCGTTCACGCATCCCGGCGACGCGCTCGTGGGTGAGGAGTTCGAGGTCCTGCGAGGACAGTGCATCTTCTGAAAAGAAGCCGGGAAAGAGCACCTGCAAAAGGTCCTCGCAAAGCACCGAGATGGCGCGTTTGGACGGCAGGTTACCGCTATCGACGTGATTGATCCCACCGACCTCGCAATACGAGGCCATGAGGCTTTGAACGATCTCTTCCTGTCGGCAATCCATGGGTTTGATGGCGGCCATTTAAAGCCGGGATCAAGGCGATGGCAAACGGGCAGGCTGTGAACAACTAGGGCTGCGGCAGATTCGTGGCTGACTTGCCTTTCCTTTCGGGACGTTTGGTTTTGGGCAAACTCAGTTTTTTGGCCTTCAAGAGGTCATAGGCGCTCGGCAGCTCGAGGTAGTCTGCTTTCTCCCGCAGCAGAGCGGCTTCCTGGGACGACACGGCTCGATTGGCGGCATCTCTCAGCAGCGGGGCACCCGATGCATGGCCGAGGACGACGATGCCATTCAGCGCGGCCACCCGGATCTCTGGATCAGGGTGGGAAAGGTAAGGCTGGATGCGGGGTAGATCGACGGGGTCATACGAAATGGATGCCTCGTGGATGGCCTGAAGAATGACCTGACGATCCGTAGCGGGCGGCAAAGGTGCCGGAGCCATGACGGGCGACGCCACTGGTGGCAGGGAGGCTTTGCCTGCCTGCGGCGGCGCGGATGAGTGAGTGCTGCCAGCCTGGGCTGACGGAGCGGCCGCCACGGGTTGCTTGGGCGGCAGGGGCGTGTCTGGACCGGCGAGCCAATAAGCGCAGAGCAGGATGCTGCCAGCCAGTGCCAGACCGAGAATCGTGAGTTTGTTCATGGCTTAAAACGAAGGGTATCAAAGAAAACACCTCCACCCGTCAGGGGGAGGTGTTCATGAATCAGAGACGCCTCTGACGTGAAATCAAACTTCTGGTGGGAAGAAGATGTTTAAATCAACGACAACGCCTGCGGCAATGCTGATGGATCCTTCAACCAATTCCTGCCCGTTCGGCCCATCCAGAACGCCCAAGATCTTGTCGAGTTTAATGGCCCCCGGAACAAAAACTTCAGTGGTGAATCTTTCTCCATCGAAGGTTTCCGTTTTCGGCACAAACTTGTTGGAACCCGTGAGCAGACCCGTGCAATCGATCGGACCCACATAGGAAGGGACACTGGCGCCGCCGATGCCCTTGAAGGTATCCGAATAGGTATGCACCGTCGTTATGGTCTCATCGCCTGAGGTCGGGTTGATGTTGGTGGTTGTCACGGTCTTGTCCGTGATGGTCGCCACATCAAATCCATCGCCGCCGAAAAGGATGTCTGGGACTTCGACGGTGGTTTTGTCGGTGTGTCTGGCATAAGCCATGGGAAAACCCTCCACGCCATCATAGACCACGATCAGAGACCAGCCAGCGATGTGGGGAGCCTTGCCTTTGGTAGGAAGCAAGTCGTTCTCCACAAGATAACGGATGATATCGGCATTTCCCCACTTGGCGGTGCTGATTTTGGAGCCGTATTCCTGCGTATCGACGATCTTCGTCGGAGTATCGACGGGTGTTGCGATGGTGTAGAAGTTCTCGAAAGTCGGGACGGGCTTGTTGGTTTCTGGGTCGATGACCGTCACCAGTTTTCCCATTTCATTCACTTCCTTCAGTAGAAGCGCCTCTTCCTCATAGGAAATGGTCAGAGCGACGGTTAGTGCCCCGGTAGAACCCCACATGGCTTGGGAGAAGGCAGAACCGCACAATGTCAGTGCGGCAAGAGCAGTGGTGAGTTGTGTTTTCATAGGTAGTTGATGATTAATGTTAATCGGATGAGGCTTGTGATCGGCCAGAGACTGTCCAGCTATATAGATATTACCGGATAATGGGCTGATCGTTACGAACAGATTTAGAATATTTTCATCGGCACCTGCGCCCACAGGCAGTCTCAGTCCTCGACTCCCAGCCTCACTTTGAGACGATTGAGCTGGGCTTTGAGGATCTCGATCTCCATTTCCATGCGCTGCTTCCAGACCTGATCATCCGCAGAAGCTGGCGCAGCGGCAGGAGCGGGCTCGATGACGATCTCGGCGCGTGGGACGTGGCTGCTTTCGGGTTCGCCGGTGAGGAGTTGGGCATACTGGGCGACTCGCCGACCAGGGCCAGCTGGGAGACAGGCGGCCAACGGGCCTTCGCTGTAGGTGATGAGCTTCATGATCTCGGCCTCGATGCTTTCGAGATCGGGGAAGGCATGAAGACGCTCTGTGCGCTGGCGGAGCTCGCCGAGGGTCTGCTCGCCGCGCAGCAGCAAGACGCAGAGCAGCGAGGTGGAGGGGCGCTCCAGACCGGGGAGCTTGGATTTGAGGTTGTGGCGGTATTTGCTGACGCGCGCACCGACGATGCTGATCTCGAAGACCCAGCCGCGAGTTTTCATGGCTTCGACGGCGCGACGAACCTGGTTCTCATCCAGGGTCATGATGGGATCACGATTCGTGGTCTGATTGCAGGCGGCCGTCAGGGCGTTGAGCGTGAGCGGGTAGTAGTCGGGCAGGGTGATCTCTTTTTCCAATAGGCAGCCGAGAATGCGGGCTTCGGTGGTGCTGAGCGGGTCGGTGGCGGACATGCGCGGAATCTGTAATTCCAAAAGGCGAATGACGAAGCCCGAATGACGAAAAATTACTGCTGCGCCTCAGCTCCGATCAGTTTGCCAGAAAGGATGGGGGCGGTGTTGCTCTGGCTGGTGGGCAGGAGGAAATGGCCGACTGCCTGCTCGCGAACGGGGATCAAAAGCGCGCTGAAGGTGCCGGGGCGTTGACGATTCAGCGCGGGGTTCAGCGGGTCGATGTCCATCGCGGTGCCGGTACCGGTGAGGATGCCGGTGGCGAGGTCGAGCGCGAATTGGATCTGGTGTGGGTTGGCGCTGCCAGTGGGGAAAGTGATGAGGTTCCCTGTGCCCAGGCTGAAGCTTTGCGCGAAGGGCGCGGCAAGACCGCCCTCGGTGAAGGTGAGGCTGGCATTGTCCGTGCTTGGGCTGATGCCGAAGAGCATCTCGCCCGTGGTGGGTGCGGAGTAGAGCGCACCGCTGCCGATCAGATCATGGGTGGGGAAACCGGCGGCGTAGCTGCGGGTGGTGGAGATGGGAGACTTCACCCAAGTCAGGGCTCCGCTGGATTCCTGCGTGCCAGAGTCGAGCGCCTGCCAGCCCTGAACCGAGCCAAGGAAATCGTAGAGCATGACGTGCAAAGGGGTGGAGCCATCCGCAGCGATGCCCGCACTGCCTGTGATGACGGTGCCATCGGCGAGACGGCCAGCCCAAGTGGCCAAGCCTGAGTTGCTGACCGTCTGCGTGCCCCAGGTAGCACCCTGCGGGTAGCTGCTGTTGCTGAGAAGCGGTGACGGCAGCTCATACGCAGTGTTCCAGCGGCCAGCATAGGCGGTGGCGGGGACCGTCGCGCTGAAGGCTGCGCGCAGGCCTTCGACGAGTGCGATATCGGCGGGAATGATGGCAGGATCGGTGAGGCTGCCGTCGAGCCGACCTTCGGAAGCCAGGAGATCAAAGCGGAAGGTCAGCGGTCCGTACGGGGCGCGTCGGGTCAGGGAGACCTGCCCGGAAAACGGTGCTCCATCCGTGGCCATGGTGGAGAGGCGGCCAGTGAAGCTGTGCTGATGGATGCCACGAGAGATGGTACCGGAGTAGGCTCCGGTGCTGGTCGTCGTGAGGGTGAACGCCCCTCCATAGCCGCCATTGTAGCGGGTGTTCCGGTCCACGAGTCCGTGGAAGGTGCCGAGCACACCGGTGGGCAGTGGTTTGACCTCCCAAGTGAGACCGACGGGAGTGCCCGCACCGAGCGAGTTGCTCACGGTGATGGTGACCCAGTAGTAGCCGGGAGTGGTGGGAGAGCCGGTGATGGCTCCGGTCTTGCTGTTGTAAGTGACTCCTGGGGGCAGGCCGGTGATGGTCCAGCGTGTGACTTCGCTGTTCGCCGTAAGCTGGCGCAGCACACTTTCGCTCACGATGCTGGGTGTGGTGAGGGCTGCCGCATTGACCTGGGGACGGCGGCGGAGTGAAAGCTGGGCGGGCAGAGTGTTCATAACCCCATACGGTGGCAGTCGCTCCTCCGTCTCCGGGTCAAAGTTCGGATTCAGCATGGTTACACGGCAAAAGTAAGTGTCCTCGTCCAGTGCTGTGGCGGCCTGAATCGTCAGTTTGGGCGTGCGTGTGCCGGTGACGCGCCCGTTGTCCACAAGCGGGTCCGTGCTGGAGCTGCGATACCACTCGTAGGTGAGCCCAGCACCCGAGGCGACAGCACTGAAGATGGCTGTTTTGCCCTCGACCAGGGAGATGGCAGGTACGCTGCGCCGGAGCACAGCGATGGGGATGACTGTGGAGGCGATGTGCCCCCACTGGTTGGAGATCAAATGATCGTAAGTGCCCGCATCCGTCACCTTTTGGCCAACGCCTGGCAGTGTCGCCAAGGTTTGTTTGGGGATGACCTTGCCGTTTTTGCGCCAGACCCGCGTGCCGCCTTCGGAGGAAAGCTCGGAATTCACAGACAGGGTGGCTGGCATGCCTTCGGCCACTAATTGCGGGCCCGACTGGCTGATAATCTCTGCCGCCGGGGCAGCCGCCCCAGTGAGGGAAAGTACGGCAGACTCGAAGGTGCCATCATCTTCAATGTACTTGTCGGTAATCTCGATCGTCCACAAACCCTGGCCGGACTCACCCCAGTGGCGCATGGAACTGAAGCTGAAGTTCGCATAGTCCGCCCCGAAATCCCACTCGCTGGCATTGGCCAGGGTGCTCGTGACTCCCGACGGACTGCGCAAGATGATGATCATGTCTCCACGGTAAGCGTGCGAGATGTCCAGCGTCACCGATACGTTCTCGACTCGCATGGGCTGGATGCCGCGCATGTCGAACTGCGTTTTCAGCGTCCTGCGCTTTGGCTTCTCCGGCGGCGTGATGATGGTGGCGTGCTTGGCTGCCACAACGGTGTCTGGCTTAGGCTGCGTGCCAGTGTAGTTGATGGCGAGATTCGGATCGATCTTTTTGCTCACGCTGATCTGCGGGCCGAGCGGCGTCCAGTTCCGCGCCATGTCCACCGCCGCCTTGGCCTGCACGAGACCTCCGCCATACAGATTGCTATGTTTGATCGGCGGGAGCAGCGGCTGATTGCCCGTGCGCTTCACCCAGGTCGCGGACCTCGGATCGACCTGCAAGGAGGAGCGCAGCAGGATCTCCTTCACATCCCGCCAGCTCAGATTCGGATTCGCCTGAAGCATGAGGGCGCAGACACCGGAAACAACAGGAGCTGAAAACGAGGTTCCCTGGAGGTTGCGGGTGTAGCTGTAATTATTGCCCTCCAGGTCGGGATGCTCTGGATCAGGATTCATCCCCTCAAGGCCCACCATGTCTGTTGAGAGTATGTCAAGAGTGCCACCACCCGAGGGGCCGACGCAGGTGAGATGCGCCCCCGTTTCGCTATAAGTGGCGAGCTTGCCCGTGTTCGTCAGCGCTCCCACGGCGATGGCATGGATGTCATTGGCCAGACCGCCTTTGTTGCCCTGCTCATAGCTCGTCCTGCCATTGCCGGAAGCCCACACCGAGATGACTCCGAGGCCGCCACGGCCCAGCTCTGCGGAGAACTTCATCGCATCCTGGAAAAGCGGTCCGCTTTCTCCAAGTGTCATCGGGCCGGTGACCCATCCCCAGCTGTTGTTCTTCACCTCGATGAATCTCGTGTTGGGAAAGGTCGTCGTGTTACCTAGCTCGTCCGTTACCGTCCTTGTGTCATAGGCACCATAAACCGTGGCATCTGCGATCTGGCTGTCATCCAGTGCCGCAGCCCCGTTGAGGATGCGATGGCTGTGCAGCTTTGCCCGTGGGGCCACGCCACTGCCGCCAAGGCTGTTGTTTCCCACTCCGGCCACGATCCCCGCGACCGCCGTGCCATGACCGTCCACGTCTTCACCAGGAGCACCCACCTCCCGGGCACTGATCTCCAGATGACCAAAGTCCTCTGCATTGCCCACCAGATCCTCGTGAAGCATCTGGATGCCCGTGTCCACAATCGCGACGTGGATGCCATCGCCTTGATACTGGTCCCAGACTTCCGTGACATGCGCATCCATCTTTGCGACACCCTTGCCCTGACCGGAGTTGAGCAAATGCCACTGGTGCTGAAACAGGGGATCATTCGGCAGAGCCATGGCTTCCACCGCCCGTTTTAGCAGCGGTGACACGGACACGACCTTCGCCAGATTGCCCAGCTTGCGGATGCTAGCCAGCGCCTCCAGCGGACTGCCAGTCCTGCTTTGCGTGATTAAATGATCCGGCGAGTAGCTGGGGCGTTCCACCAATTCCAGCCCTGCTGCAGCTAGTGCCGGGACAGCTGTTGCCGCATCTTCCAGAGCCACGAGCATCTTCCCGGTGAGGATGCGGCGGGTGGCCTTGTCCGCCGGACCCTTTTCTGGATAAAGCACCATCGCAGGCCACGGCGTCCCTCGTCCGGCCTCCGCTGCCGTGTAGTCAGCCAAGGCATGGGCGCTCGGCTGGACTGGAATGCGGCGCAGTCCTTCGCTCCCCGAGGTCATGACGTAGATCTCATCCAACGCCAGACGATAGCGCCGCACCGCCCTCGAACTCTCCCGCAGCGTCACCCGACCCGTCTCCAACAGCGACCGCTCGGGTTCGTCATCCGGCACCAGTGACTGGCGTGGCGTCTGATCACGCACCGGCAGACGCATCCCTGGCAGCGCTGGCTCGACGGGCATTGCCTCTTCCTCGTTGGCGGTCTGCTCCGCCGAAACGACGGCGGATAGGTCCTGATAAGTCGTCGCCCATCTCCAGCCAAGGCCGCCAGCCACGATCAAGAACAGCAAGAGAGCCGCCAGAGTGCGTCTGGGTGAGAAAGGAAGGCGGGTTGAATCCATAATTTCCATAAAATCTCCCTCACGAGTCACCCCCTCGCTAGCTTAATTTGTGGAAATTATTAACTTCAGGCGGTGATTTACCCATTTCTCCAGCGATTTATGCCCGGCAGACTTGGGAGCATTCAGGCAAGACCCAAGCAATGCTCGATTTCGGCTCCTCGCGATGCAGTGGACGTTGGAACTCCTTCCCTGGCTGCGTTTAGCTCTGCTCATGATTCCCGCATCACCAACCATCGGCATCATCGGCATGGGCCTCATGGGATCCGCGTTGATGCGGATAACCGGTGCCTCACGCGGCTGGGACATCGATGCGAGCCGCTGCGTGAATGCCTCAACGGTGAATGAAGTCTTCGAGCACTGCGACGTCGTTTTCCTCTGCCTGCCAAACTCCGACATCGTTCGTTCCGTGCTCCAAGCGGCGAGTTTGAAGCCCGGCCTCATCCTCATCGACACCACCACCGGCGATCCTGCCGAAATGGCCGCGCTCGGTGCTGAACTCGCTGACAAAGGCGTGCATTACCTCGACGCGACCATCTCCGGCAGCAGCGCGCAGTTGTTGCAGCGTGACGTGCTCGTCATAGTCGGAGGCGAAGCGGCGGTGTTTGAGCAATGCCATGCTCTCTTCGCCAAATTCGCCCGCGAGACCATCCACGTCGGCCCCTGCGGCAATGGAGCAAAGATGAAACTCGTGACCAACCTTGTGCTCGGCCTCAATCGCGCCGCGCTGGCGGAAGGACTCGCCTTTGCGTGGGACCTCGACCTCAACCCGGTGGAGACGCTCGATGTCCTCCGCCGCAGCATGGCCTATTCCCGTATCATGGACACGAAGGGCGAGAAGATGATCACGCAGGACTTCACACCGCAGGCGAAGCTCTCGCAGCATTTGAAAGACGTGCGCCTCATGCTCTCCACCAGCTCAATTCCTTTGCCGTTGAGCGAAACACACCGCCAACTGCTCGAAAAAGCCGAATCACTCGGTTTCGGCGACGCGGACAACAGCGCCGTCATCAAAGCCCTTTTGGAACCATGAGCGCCTCGCAACGCTACCTCGTCCTCATCACCTGCTTCCTCGCGCTCGTCTTCGACGGCGTCGAACTCGGCCTCATGCCCGTGGCATCGCTCTCCGTTTCAAAGAGCCTGCTCGGGGCTGCATTCACGCCGGAACTCGGTGGCGAGTGGTTTGCGCGCTTCACCGCCGCCCTGATGCTCGGTGCGGCCATCGGCGGCATCATGCTTGGCAGCCTTGGAGATCGCATTGGTCGCACGCGTGCCATGGGCGTGTGCATCCTGTTCTACTCCATCTTCGCCGCGCTCGGCGCGTATGCGCAAACGCAGGAGCAGATGCTCGCGCTGCGCTTTCTCGTCGGCCTCGGTGTCGGCGGTTTGTGGCCGAATGGCATCGCGCTTGTCTCGGAGTGCTGGTCCGGGGCGTCACGCCCGCTCGTCTCCGGTGCGATGATGGCCGGACTCAATGCCGGCATCCTTCTCTTGTCCCAACTCGCCCGCGCATGGCCCATCACGCCGGATTCGTGGCGCTGGCTGTTTCAATTTGCGGGCGCACCGGCGTTGCTCGGCATCTTTGTGCTCATCGCGCTGCCCGAGTCGCCGAAATGGCTCGCCAATCGTGGCGTGACACAAAAAGTCGCCCCGCTGCGCGAACTGTTTCAGCCTTCGCTCATCCGTTTCACGATCATCGGCATCTTTCTCAGCTCCATTCCGATGATCGGCGCGTGGTCGGCCAGCAAGTGGATGATTCCGTGGGCCGACAAAGTCGCCGGAGCCACGAACGTCGGCTACAAAGCCGCCACGCAGGGTTGGTGGGCGCTCGGAGCAACGTTCGGCAGCTTCGCAGGTGCCCAACTCGCGAGCTGGCTCGGACGTCGGCTCAGCTATGGCCTCATCAGCCTCGCCACCGTCATGATCACCTTCGCGATGTTCCAGCTCACCGCGCCTTTGCAGTCGTCGTTTCATCCCATCGTGTTCGCACAAGGTTTCGTGGCCACGCTGTTCTTCGGCTGGCTTGCCTTGTATCTGCCGGAGCTGTTTCCCACGCGTGTTCGAGCCACCGGCAGCGGCCTCGCTTATAATTCGGGCCGCTTTGCCACGGCCTTTGGCGTTCTCGCCGCTGGTTTTCTCTTCACCGCGCTTGGTGGCGATTATCCGCGCGTCGGGACGATCTGCGCCTCCATCTACGCCCTCGGTCTCATCGTCATCTGGTGGGCACCCGTCACAAAGGAGGAGGACCTGTCATAGCAGCCGAAAGAAAGCAGGCGTGAGTTCCATACTTGTTCGGCGTCCATCGCCGCACCTGCCATGCTCAAGATTCTCGCTCCCGCCGAAAAACGCAGCGCCTTCTGTGATGGCGTCTCGCGTCGAAACTTCATCAAAGTCGGCGGCCTCGGCTCCATCGGCTTGTCTTTGCCCAAGCTGCTGGCACTGGAAAATCAGGCGGGCATCCGCAACTCGCACAAATCCGTCATCCTGATCTATCTCGTCGGTGGTCCGCCTCATCAGGACATGTTTGACCTGAAGCCAGATGCACCGCGCGAGATCGCCGGACCGCACAAGCCCATCGGCACAAATGTGGACGGCATCCAAATCTGCGAACTCTTCCCACAGATGGCGAAGATGATGGACAAGTTTACCATCATTCGCTCGCTCGTCGGTGCCCAGGCTGGTCATGATGCGATCCAGTGCTACACCGGCTTCCCCAATCGCACCGGCACCGTTCCGCCCGGCGGCTGGCCTCAGTTCGGCAGTGTGGTTGGCAAATTGAAGGGCGCCTTTGATCCCGCCGTGCCTCCGTTCGTCAGCATGTGCTACGATTGTACGCACGGTCCTTACAATGAGCCCGGCCCCGGCCTGCTCGGCTCTGCCAGCGCAGCGTTCCGTCACACAGGTCCGAGCCGTGGCGATCTCACGCTGCAAGGCATCACCTATGATCGCCTCTCCGATCGTGCGAAGCTGCTCACAAGCTTCGATAACTTCCGCCGCGATATCGATTCGAGCGGAAAGATGGAGGCAATGGACACCTTCACGCAGCAGGCCATGGGCGTGCTCACTTCCTCGAAGCTGGCGGACGCGCTCGATCTTTCCAAAGAAGACCCGCGCCTCGTCGAGCGCTACGGCACCGGCGACATCGTGAAGCGTATCGACGAAAACGGTGCCCCACGCGTGCCGCAGAGCTTCCTCACCGCGCGTCGGCTCGTCGAGGCCGGTGCGCGTGTCGTCACGGTGAACTACAGCAAGTGGGACTGGCACGGCGGAGCTGGTAACGACATTTTCTCCCGCGAGCGCGAGGACTTTCCCATCTTTGACAAAGGCATCACCGCGCTCGTCGAGGATCTGCATCAGCGCGGTCTCGACAAAGATGTCACGGTGCTCGTGTGGGGCGAATTCGGCCGCACGCCGGTCATCAGCAAGCAAGTCGGCCGCGATCACTGGCCCCGCGTCGCCATGGCGCTGCTCGCTGGTGGTGGCATGCCGATGGGGCAGGTCATCGGCTCCACGGATCGCCTCGGTGGCGAGGCTGACAGCCGCCCCGTCACGTTCGCGGAGGTCTTTGCCACGCTGTATCGCAATCTCGGCATCGACGTGGCCACCACCACCGTCACCGACACCAAAGGCCGCCAGCATTACCTCGTCGAAAACGGTGCCTTGCCGATCCGCGAGCTGATTTGATAAGGGGAGAGATCTCAAATTCGAGTGGCTGCATTCGCCTCCTTGCCGGATCAGACTCATGCCCCTAGATTCATTTTATGCGCCTGCTGATCGTCGAGGATGAACCCAAGGTGGCCCGCTTCATTGAGCGCGGGCTGCGGGAGGAGCATTTTGCAGTGGATGCGGCCTTTGATGGCGAAGAGGGGCTCGATCTGGCGCTGGTGCATGCTTATGACCTCGTCATCCTTGATGTGATGCTGCCGAAAAAAGATGGCTTTGAGGTGCTGGAGGCGCTGCGGGCGTCCAAACGGCCCTGCAAGGTGCTGATGCTCACGGCGCGGGATGCGGTGAAGGATCGCGTGCGCGGCCTGAATGGCGGCGCTGATGATTATCTCGTGAAACCCTTCGCGTTTGAGGAGCTGCTGGCCCGCGTGCGGGTGCTGCTGCGTCGTTCGGGCGGTGCGGAGGCGACGACGCTGAGCTTTGCCGATCTCGTTTTGGATGTGAAGGCACGCAAGGTAACGCGAGCAGGCCAGCCAGTGGCGCTCAGCGCTCGCGAGTTTGCCGTGCTGGAGCATCTGATGCGGCATCAGGGCGAGGTGATCTCCCGCACGCGGCTCTCGGAGCAGGTGTGGGATCAGCATTTCGACTCGATGACAAATGTGATCGACGTGACGCTCTACCATCTGCGTGAAAAGGTGGATCGCGGCTTTGCCACGCCGCTGATTCACACCGTGCGCGGCGTGGGGTATGTTTTGAAAAATTCCGCCTCATGAAATCCTTCCGCGCTAGACTCGTCCTGAGCTTCACCCTGCTGACGGCGGTGGTGACGGCCCTCGTGGCGGCGTGGGTTTTTCAGTCAAGTGCCGAGGCGCTACGCGATGACACGGATCGCCTGCTGCGTGACCGAGCCTATGTGCTCTCCAAATCGGTGACGCCGATGGCGATGCGCCTCGCACCATGGATGGAGGCGTTTCTGGAGACGGACAAAATTGGCCTGCGGGTGCAGGTCGTTGATCCAAATGGAACCGTGCTCACCCAGTCGGCGAATCTGAAGGAAACTCTGCCGCTCTCGGATTCCGCACGCGATGCGGCCACGACGAACATGTCGTCCTTCACGGAGACCTTGAAGATGAAGGATGGCACGCTGGTGCGCCTTGCCTCGGTGCCGGTGACGACGTTTCGCGACAGTCAAAGCGCGGTGATCGGCTTTGCGCAGGTGGCCTTACCGGAGACGGCCCGCGATGAGCGGCTTCATGCTGTCCTGACGCGACTCCTCGGCGCGGTCATGGCGGCGACTTTTGTGGCGTGGCTGCTGGCCCATGTGCTGGCGAAAGCCTGGCTGCGTTCCGTGGATGCGGCGGCGGAATCAGCGCACCGCATCGGTTCGGGCGAGACATTACGGGAGCGGTTGTTCGTGCCGTCGGATGAAGATGAAGTGGCTCGGCTGGCACGAGCCTTCAATGAGCTGCTCGACAAGCTCGAATCCGCTCACGGCACGCAGCAGCGCTTCCTTGCCGATGCCTCGCATGAGCTGCGCACGCCGCTGACCGTGCTGCGTGGCGAGATCGAGGTCGCGCTGCGTCGCGAGCGGCCTGCGGAGGAATATCGCGAGGTGCTGGAGAGCAGCCGCGAGGAGATCGAGCGGCTCACGAAGCTCACGGAGAATCTTCTTTCACTTGCGAGATCGGACGCGGGTGAATCCATCGCCACTCGTGAGGCGGTAGATGTTTCCGCCCTGTGCGGACGTGTGCGCGATGCCTTGGCAGCTCAGGCCGAGGCAAAACGCATCGCATTGAGTGTCGATGCTGCCGAGCCGATCTGCGTCAATGGCGATGCCGTCGCTTTAGAGCGTGTGTGCCTGAACCTGACCGAAAACGCCATCCGCTACACGCCTGCGGGTGAAAGCGTGATGCTGCGAGTGATCGCGGAAGGTAACGAGGCCGTGCTGACCGTCACCGACACCGGTCCTGGCATCGGTGCCGAGCATCTACCGCATCTGTTCGAGCGCTTCTATCGCGTGGACAAAGCCCGTGCCCGCGAGCACGGCGGCGCTGGCCTTGGTCTCGCCATCGTCGAGGCGTTGGTGAAAGCACACGGAGGCACGGTGGCCGTTGCGAGCGTCGTGGGACATGGCACGACCTTCACCGTGCAGCTCCCATTGATGAGCTAGAGGACCGCTTTGCTTCGCACGACGGCGAAGATGAAAACCTTTTCATCTGCCTTTCATCTTCGTTTCATGCTCCGGGAGCGAGTCTCGGAGCGTGATGAAAACAAACCTTCTCCCCGCCGGGCTGCGACTTCTGTGCGCAGCGCTCTTTTCTGCTCTCAGTCTCGCTCACGCGGATGACGCCGCATGGCGAAAGCAATTGCTCGGAACCTGGGAAGGTGCCGTCGTGAGTGATGAAGAAACAGGCGCACGCCGCGCCACGATCCGTGAGCTGACGATCACGATGGATAAGATCAGCGCCACCGATGGCGATGGCCGCAGTCTCGGGGAAGGCAGCTACAAACTCGCCGAGGAGGGCGGCCTTCTGACAATTGATGCCACGGGTGTGAATGGACCCGCGATGAACCAGACAATGCTCGGCATCTGGAAGCTGGAGGGCAACACCCTCCGCTGGTGCAGCGCGAATGGCGGCAAGCCGAGGCCCACCGAGTTCAAAACCCGCTCGTCCGGCCCCTACCTCATGATCCTGACCCGCAAGAAGGACTGAGAGCGAACATCAAAACCACCACCGCCATGTTCGACGATCCTATCATCGCGATTCAGAGCTGGCTCAGCCGTCATGATCAAAACGCGGCGGCCTGGCTGGTGAATGAGCATCGCCCGCAGGTGCTCCGCGCGGCACGCTCCTGGGGAGCACCGCACTGGATGGAGGAGGATGTGGTGCAGGAGGTGTTTTTGCGTGTGTTTCGTTCTTTGCCTCGTTTTGAGCCGAGTATGCCGTTTGCGCATTGGTTGTCAGTCATTGCGCGAAACACCTGCGCAAAGCTTCGTCGGCACTGGTGTCATCGTCACAAGCTCAGCGCAGGCTTTGAAGACGGTGCTCAGGAGTTGCTCGACGAAACTCCAAGCACGCAAACAGCCCCGGATGCCCAGCTCATTCGGAAGGAGCAGAAGACTCACCTGACGCAAGCCCTGAGCCAGCTCTCTGAGCGCGATCGCCACCTGCTCGAAGGCATCTCGAGCGCTCAAACACCCGCGCATCGCGTCGCGCTGCATCGCGCCCGCACACGTCTGCGCACCCATTTAAACCAATCCTGATCCCACCATGAAAACCATCGCATTCACCCTCCTCGCGCTCGCAGCGCTCACGCACGCGGACACCGTCATCAACGTGGGCAACACCGTGCTGCGCCCCGGCGTGCAGCGTTTCGGCATTGGCCTCGCGCAGCACAACTACTACGACTCGAACCAGATGATGAAGGAGCTGCTCTTTCGCAATCCGGGGTTCGAGGGGCTGCTTTATCAATCCGTCGTGCGCCTCGGCCAGGGTGGCACAGCGAGCAGCGCCATCGAGGACCAGGCCTTCACGCAATGGCCCAGCGGCTTCTGGGCGGGGGCGTCGTATGAGATCATCTGGTCGTCTGGCAACACCAAGGGTCGCAGCGGCACCATCACGAACTCGCTCGCGCCGAATCGGGCCAATCCGCCGAATGATCCCAGCGGCAGCGCCCAGGGCACGACGTATCTTTTTGCCGACAACGATGCCGTGCGCATTCCGCTCGATGGCGACTACATGGTGCTGCGCAAAACCGAGGTGGGCGGCAGCGGCGGTGGCGCGGCCTTTGCGAGCTGGTCCGTGAGCGCTGGCGGCGGCGGCACAGTGACGAGCGAGACCACCGATCTACCTCCCGGCACCGCAGGCCAGCAATGTGCTCGACTCGATGCCGCAGCGAGTGGCCAACAAGCTGGCGTGACAGGCGCTTTTGATACGCTGACTGGTTTCATTCGGCTCAATGGCCAGTTCCGACTCGCCTTCAAAGCGAAGGGCGTCGGCGGTGCGAATCGTGCCTTCGTCACCGTGCGTCGCGGCTCGCTCACGCCTTACCTCAGCCAGACCGTGCAGCTCACGAGCGAGTGGGCGGACTACTCGCTGCCGTTTTCCGTAAGCGAGGCCATCAACACGTCCGGCACCATCAGCGTGGGCCTTTCCGCCACGAATCAAAGTGCCATCCTCATCGACGATGTGAGTCTGCGGCAGACCGATAGCAGCGCCACAAATCCCACCGAGTTTCGCGACGATGTGGTGAGCACGCTCGAAGGCCTGCGCCCCGGCATCCTGCGCTATGTGAACTGGCAACAGGTGGGTGACTCGCTCGCGAACGCACTCTCGCCGCTGTTTGGCCGCAAGCGCACCGGTTACTCGGTCTATGCGACGAGTGAAAACAACATGATGCCAGGCCTGCATGAGTATCTCGTGCTGTGCGAGCATCTCGGCGCGAATCCATGGTATTCGATGCCTGCGCCGTTTTCGCCGCAAGAGGCCGCAACCCTCATGGAATACCTCGGCGGCCCCACATCGACGCCGATGGGAGCCCTGCGTGACGCACGCGGCCATCCCGCGCCATGGACCAGCGTTTTCAGCCGCATCCATCTCGAGTTCGGCAATGAGAACTGGAACAACAGCGCCTATCGCGGTGCCGCCATCACGCAGCCTGTGCCCTGCGGCCAGCGTGCCAGCGAGGTCTTCAGCGCCATCAAAGCCTCGCCGCATTACAACGCCGCGCAGGTCCAGTGCATCCTCGGCGGCCAAAACGGCAACGCCGGGCTGAACTCCGCGCTGCACAATGCCTCCTCGCAGCACGATGTCTTCACGCTCGCCCCTTACATGGCCTATCGCGTGGACAACTTCGCCACGAACGAAGATCTCTTCGGCCCGCTCTTTGCCGAGCCGGAGTGGTGGAGCTTCAACCCATCTCCGACGAGCGGCTTGATGCGCTACGCCTTTGACCAACTGCAATCCTCCAGCCGTCCTGTGCCGCTCAACGTCTATGAGGTGAACCTCCACACCACCACCGGCAGCATCAGCCAGAGCGCCCTCGATAGCTTCACGCCCTCCGTCGGTTCCGCCATCGCGGTGGCCGATCACATGCTCACCATGCTGAAGGAGCTGAACTGCCGCGAGCAGGTCTTTTTCTCCCTCGCCGGTCACAGCTACTCGATCGGCGATGGCCGCACCGCACGACTCTGGGGCTCTGTTCTCGACATGGGCAAAACGAACCGCAAGCGCCCGCACTACCACGCCATGCAGATGCTCAACGACGTGCTCGCTGGCGATCTCGTCGCCACCCAGCACAGCGGCGACAACCCCACATGGAGCATCAACAACATGAACCGCGTCACCTTCACCAACGCGCATCACTTGCAGAGCTTCGCCTTTCAAAACGGCACCCAGCGCGGCCTCGTCGTCTTCAATCTCCATCGCACCAGCGCGCTCGACGTGCGCTTCACCGGCCCGAACGCCCCCGCAGGCACACTGACGCTGCGCCGCCTCACTTCCACCAACATCACCGACAACAACGAGACCGCCGACATCGTCGCGCCGACATCGCAGACGCTCACCAGCTTTGATCCCGCCCAGCCGCTCTCCTTGCCGCCTTACTCGATGACCTTGCTGCAATGGACACCGCCAGCCCGCCAAGCCTGGCGCTACCAGCACTTCGGCACCGTCGCAGGCACCGGCAGCGCCGCCGACGATGCCGACCCCGATGGCGACGGCCTCGCCAATCTCCTCGAATACGCTGTGGGATCGCACCCCGCCCAAAGCTCGTCATCACCCTGGACCACGAGTCACAGCGGCGGCTACCTGAGCCTCAACATCAACAAAAACGCACTCGCATCAGGCGTGACATGGAGCGCTGAATCGAGCAACGACCTCCTCACCTGGCACCCCGAGCAAACCGTCACCCTCATCGACAACGGCAGCACCTTCAGCGCCCGCGACAGTGTGCCGATGAATTCCTCAACAAGGCGTTTCATCCGGCTTCGTGTCACAACCTCTCCGTGATTCGCGAAGGTTGTTGTCTAAGTTCCGTATCAAAGGGGCATGAAGCACCTATTCACCCTTTTGGCATTCTTTGCCGCCACTGTCCAAGCCGCTGAATTCCGCGCCGGTGCCGCCACCAGCAATATCACGCCGGAACTCGGCAGCTCAATCAACGGTGGCTTTCAGGATGGAAAAGCCACGGTCATTCACGATGAACTCAATGCCCGCTGCCTCGCGCTCGATGATGGCAAAACAAAGCTCGTGTTCGTCGTCGCGGACAGTTGTGTCATTGGTCGCGGCATCTTTGATGAGGCCAAGAAGATGGTGAACGAGGCCACTGGGCTGCCGATGGAGAACATGATGATGTCTGCCACGCACTCGCATTCGTGTGGGACGCTGCAAGCCGTCGGTCAGAGCGAGCCGAACCCGATTTATCAGCGCTTCGTGGCCCGGCGTATCGCCGATGGTGTGAGGCGTGCCTTGAACAACCTCGCACCGGCGATAATCGGCCACGGCAGCGCCTCGGTGCCGCAGCAGGTCTTCAATCGTCGATGGAAGATGAAACCCGGCAGCATTCTCCCGACACCGCTGGGCGTCACGACGGATCAGGTGAAGACCAATCCCGGCATCAACAACCCGAACCTCGTTGAACCCGCCGGTCCCACTGATCCCGAAGTCTGTTTCATCAGTGTTCAAAGCGCCGACGGCAAGCCGCTCGCGTTGCTCGCGAATTACTCGCTGCACTACGTCGGCGGCGTCGGCCCCGGGCACATCTCGGCGGACTACTTCGGCGCGTTCGCGGTGAAGATCGGCCAGTTGCTCGGCGCTGGGCCGGAGTTCGTCGGCATCATGTCGAACGGCACCAGTGGCGACATCAACAACATCGACTTTCGAGGTAGTCAGGCCAAAGAAGCGCCGTATGGCCGCATCCAGATCGTCGCCAACGATGTCGCGCAAGCCGTCGCCGCAGCGGTGAAGACCGTGAAGCATGCTGACACGGTACCGCTCGCAGTCGCACAGAAGGAATTCGAGCTTGGTTTGCGCATTCCAACCAAGGACGAAGTCGAAAAGGCCCGCGAGGTCATGAAGACCTCCATGCTCTTACCTCGCATGGAAACGATGGAGCAGGTCTATGCACGTGAAACCGTGCTGCTGGCCGACTTCCCCAAAGAAGTCTCCGCACCGCTTCAGATCATGAAAATAGGCGATCTTCATGTCTCGGCCATTCCCGCCGAAGTCTTCGTCGAGATCGGTCTGGAGCTCAAAAAACGTCATGCACCGACTTTCAGTGTTTCGCTGGCGAACGCCTATCACGGCTATCTGCCAACGCCGGAGCATCACGCGCTTGGCGGTTACGAAACCTGGCGTGCCCGCTCCAGTTGCCTCGAAGTCGATGCCTCCACAAAGATCATCGCGGGATTAGAGGAGTTGTTTGCGAAGCTCAAGTAAACCGGATTCCAACTCAACGAAGAACCCACGAGACAAGTCACATGCGATCCGCTAGCCGACTCCACTTCCTGAGCATCCTATTGATTGCTGCGGCACTTCACTCGCACGCTGCCGAGCCAGTCGAATTCACCGTGAAGCTCGAAACGGTGATGAAACATGATGACGGCAAGTTCCTCTGGTTCCATCCACGCGCCACCGCCATGCCCGGCGGTGTGATGATGACGATCCAGAAGCATCTCAAAGTCTCCGACTACTACTCCGGTCTGCATTTCATGACGCGCGAGGGCGTGGACGGAGCATGGACCGGGCCGCTGCTGACACCGGAGCTGGATTGGCTGAAACAGCCTGATGGTGTGACGCTCAGCGTGGCTGATGTGACGCCCGGCTGGCACGAGAAGACCGGCAAACTCATCGCCATCGGCGCGCGTGTCCGCTACAGCCCGGCGGGCAAGCAGCTCGACGATGTGAAGCGCGCGCACCAGACGGTGTATGCGGTGTACGATCCCAAGACTTCGAAATGGACGCCGTGGCGGATTCTGGAGCTGCCAGCGGGTGAGGAGTTCAACTTCGCCCGCAACGCCTGCGCACAATGGCTCGTGAAGCCCGACGGCACCTTGCTCGTGCCGCTTTACATCGGCAAAAGCACGAAGGATCGCTTCAGCACCACCGTGGCCGAGTGCCGCTTCGACGGCGACAAGCTCGCGTTTGTCAAAAACGGCAGCGTGCTGCGGCTGGATGTCGCCCGCGGACTTTATGAACCTTCGCTGACCGTGTTTGGAGGTCGCTACTACCTCACCCTGCGCAATGACGTTCGTGGTTACGTCAGTGTGAGCGACGATGGCCTTCAGTTTGCCGAGCCGAAGCCCTGGACTTTCGACGACGGTGCCGAACTCGGCAGCTACAACACTCAGCAGCACTGGCTGACGCACAGCGACGGCTTGTTTCTCGTTTACACCCGACGTGGTGCAAACAACGACCACATCGTCCGCCATCGCGCGCCGCTCTTCATGGCACGGTTGAACACGGACAAGCTGCACATCATCCGCAGCAGTGAAAAGATCGTGGTGCCTGAGCGCGGCGCGGAGATGGGCAACTTCGGTGCCAGCGCCATCAACGCGAATGAGTCCTGGGTCACTGTCTCCGAAGGCATGTTCATGAAGGACTCCGCCAAACGCGGGGCCGAGGGCGCGACCTTTGTGGCACGCATTCTTTGGTCAAAGCCCAACCAATCCTTACCATGAAACCACACGCACTGTGCATCCTCCATCGCCATGAGCTTGCTCGCGCAGAAGCTTCCGCCAGCCTTTGAGCGGACCAAGCAGGTCTATAAAAGCTCGGTGCGGGTGATTGCATTCGTGTCATCAAAGCCGCGCGCGAGTATAAGCCGTTTGTAAAGTAACTCTCTCCATCACCATGACTCGCTTCGTCTCAATCCTTCTCGCATCGCTGCTCGCTTCTGCATCCGCCGCCGATGCACCGCCCACGCCGCTCGATTTCATCGACACCAGCTTCGAGAATGCCTCGCCGCTGTGGTATGAGTTCGCGGAGGACGGCACGGTGTTGGTCTATCTGCTCTACGACCAAGAGCGCCTCTCGCCGAATCGCGCGGCGGGGCATTTTCACTTCCGCATTCAGGCTGCAAAGGGTCAAAAAATCACGCTGGAGCTGAAAAACATGGCCAACGTTTGGAACAGCAAGGCCGGCTCAGTGGCGAAGGAGATCAAACAGGTTGTCGTCTCGCAAGATGGCAATAACTGGACGCCTGTGCTGACAGAATCGCCCGAGGAAGGCCGTGTGCGCGTCACTTTGGAGATGCCTGGCACCTCGCTCTTCGTCGCGCGGGCTGAACCGTATCGCGTGTCGGATTTGAACCGCTTCCTCGCCGAGATCAAAACAAGTCCGCTGGTGAAAATCGAAACCATCGGCAAAACGGTACAGGGTCGCGACCTCGAGATCATCCGTGTGGGTAAAGACAACGTGCCAAATCAAGTCTTCATCCGCGCCCGTGCACATCCGTGGGAGCCGGTGGGCAACTGGGTAGTCGAGGGCCTTGTGCGCCGCCTGCTGAAGGGCGACGAGGACGCGCAGAAGTGTCTAGCGCTCTACAATGTGTGCATTTTGCCGATGGCTAACAAGGATGGTGTCGAGCGTGGCGGCACACGTTTCAACCTCGGTGGCTGGGATCTGAACCGGAAGTGGGACAAGCCCGCCGATCCGAAACTCGCACCCGAAAACGCCGCGCTGGAGAATTGGCTCGCTGGCGAGATCAAAGAGGGGCGTCGACCGGCCTTTGCCATGGATCTACACAACGACGGCAACGGCATGCTTCACATCAGTCGGCCGGACATTCCCGACATTGATGCATATCTGGCCCGCATGTCCCGCTTTGAGCAAAGCCTGCGTAACCATACTTGGTTCACCGTCGGCTCCACGAAGCCTTCGTTTCACAATCCAGGCACACTTGGCGAGGGCTGGTGCAAGCGCTTTGGCATCGACGCGGTCATCCTCGAGTTCAACTGCAACTACATCGAAGGGCTCAAGCAGCCCGCGATGGGCAGGCACTGGATCACCTTCGGCGAAGGGCTAGCGAAGACATTTGAGGCGTATTTCGCGGCAAAGTAGCCATCTCTCTCTCCGCACGATGAGCATGAGGCGTTCGACAGGCGAGAGCGTTGGCAGTGAATCCAGTGCTGAGTGCCTCTCGCGGAGTGAGAGGCCAACTTTGCGTCGCGCAAACGGCCACCTCATTTGCGTATGAGGTCATCTCATGTTTTCACGCTTCCTTCTTCTCACGCTGATCGCTTTTTCACTCGCTTTGCACGCCCAACCGGTCGGCGATGGCAAGGCCGATGACACTTCGGCGGTGCAAACGACTGTCGATGCTGGCGGTGCAGTGCGTTTTGCGCGCGGCACCTACCGGCTGAAGAAAACCATCGTCGTCGATCTCAACAAGACTGTCTTCATCTCGATCAACGGCGATGGCGTGGCGCGTTTCGTGATGGAAGGCGCGGGACCGGCGTTTCATTTCAAAGGCACACATGGCGGCACGGCGGATCCGAAGAGCCTGAAACCGGAGATCTTTGAGCGGCAGCGCACGCCGATGGTGGACGGCATCGAGATCGTTGGCGCACATCCTGAGGCGGATGGCATCGAGGCGACGGGCACGATGCAGATCACCATCACGCGCGTGGCGGTGCATGAAGCGCGGCATGGCATCCATCTCACCGTGCGGAATCGCAACGTCATCATCAGCGACTGCCATTTGTATCACAACACCGGCATCGGCGTGTTTTACGACAACGTCGATCTCCACCAGTCGAACATCATCGGCAGCCACATCAGCTACAACGCAGGCGGCGGTGTGGTCACTCACGGCGGTGGCGTGCGCAACTTGCACATCGGCACCTGCGACATCGAGAGCAACATGACGTCCGAGGCACCGCCGACGGCGAATGTGCTCATCGACTGCACCGACGGCTCCACCGCCGAAGTCAGCATCGTCGGCTGCACCATCCAGCACAATCCCTCGCCAGGCGCTGCGAACGTGCGCTTCATTGGCAAAGGCAAGCCGCGTGGCGACGACGACACCACGCAATGGGGCCACCTGAGCATCTCCGACAACGTGCTGAGCGACGTGGAGGTGAACATCGACCTCCAGCATGTGCGCGGCGCGGTGATCACCGGCAACACCTTCGGCGGCGGCTACGAGCACGACCTGCTCGTGACGAATTGCAGCAACATCGCCGTCGGCAGCAACACCTTCGACCGCAACCCGCCCTACTATCGCGGCAAAGCTGAGGCGGCGAAGGGCGGGCTCGTCTTCCGTGACTCACGCGACATCACCCTGACCGGCCTGCACATCGACGGTATCCGCAGCCATCCCGCCGCTGTGCAGATCGAGAACGGCAACACCTTCAACCTCTCCGGTTGCACCATCCTCGACAGCGATGGCGCGGGCCTCTTGCTCAAGAACGTGACCAACAGCATCATCACCGGTTGCCTCATCGCCGACCGCCGCCCTGATCGCGCTGCAGCACCCTCCATCCGCATCGAAGGCGGAAAGGACAACACGCTGGCCAACAACAAGCTCGCGCATGGAGCGGACTGAACCGCGATTCTCCGTGATGAAAATCGCATGGGGGCAGCGGCAATGAAACGCAAAACAACCATCATCGCACTCGTTTGATAACACTCGCTCGTTGCGAGCCGCACATACACATACTCTTCCCATCATCATGTCTGCCAACGCTGCTGCCTCCGACTCCGCCTATCCTTCTCCAGGTCCCTCCACCGCACGCTGGTGGCAGAATGAAGACTGGCTTGCCGTGCTCGCAGCGCTGCCGGTTTTGATCGCTGTGGCAAATGGTTGGAGCCCGAAGATGCCATCGATGGGTTGGAGCGGTACAGCCGAAGTAGCCAAGGCCTTTGCGACTGACAATCTCGCGCTCAGCGGCACCTTGCTGGTTGTCTTTCTTGTGATCTCGACTCTGGCTCTCGCGGCTTCGTTGGGAAAACGCATCCTCTCCTTCCTCGGTGGAGCCACCGTTGTTTTTGTTCTGGGATGGCTGTCGCATTGGATCGCAGGCAATGCGGGCATCAAGGTGTGGGGCATCGAATATGTCGTCTTCGCCTTGGGGCTCGGAATGGTTTGGAGTCACCTGCTGCCGGTGCCTGAGTGGCTGCGTGAGGCAGTGCGCACGGAGTTCTTCATCAAGGTCGGCATTGTTCTCCTCGGAGCCACGATCCTGCTGCCGGAGATGATGAAAGCTGGCTTCCCGGGCTTGATTCAGGGCGCTCTGGTGATCCCCGTGGTTTGGTATGCCTGCTTCTTCATCGCGAGGAAGCTCAAGGTGGATGACGAGTTCGGCGTCATGCTCTCGACGGCAGTTTCGATCTGTGGTGTCTCCGCAGCCATCGCTGCTTGCGGTGCCATTCAGGGGGATCGGAAAAAGCTCTCCTATGTCACCTCCATCGTGCTGCTCTGTGCGGTGCCGATGATGATCCTCATGCCGGTCGCCGTGCAGAAGCTCGGTCTTTCTGAAGCCGTCGGTGGCGCATGGATCGGCGGCACGCTGGACACCAGCGGCTCCGTGGCAGCGGCGACTGAGCAGGTGGGCAAAGAGGCGACGAAGGTCGGCGTGATTGTGAAGCTCTCCCAAAACGTGCTCATCGGCGTGGCGGCCTTTGTGCTCTCCATCTGGTGGACCATGCGTGGTGGCAAAGACGGCACAGCCAAGCGTGAGAAACCATCGGCTGCCGTCATTTGGCAGCGCTTCCCAAAGTTCGTCATCGGCTTCGTCATCGCCTCCATCGTCTTTTCCTACTTCGTATCACCAGCCGTCGCTGAGGCTGCCAGCAAGCCGCTCAAAGGTCTGCGTGAAATTTGGTTTGCCGCCGCCTTTGTCTGCATCGGCCTGGAGACACGTCTCGGCGAACTCTTCAGGCTCGGCGGCGGACGCCCCGCCATCGCTTTCCTCGGTGGCCAGGTCTTCAACATCGCGTGGACCCTGATTTTGGCCCTGTGGCTCTTTGGGAAGTGACAGCCCATGACACGATTCGCATATAGCCTCGTCGCAGTTTGGCTGTTGCTCACGGCATGTTCTCTCGCAGCAGAACCTGTGTTTCACGCCACCGCGTGCGAAGGCACGTATCCGCGGCATCTCCAAGGCATCTGCACCAACAACAAAGACGCCATCTACTGGTGCTGGACGGATTTCCTTGTGAAAACCGACACCGACGGCCGCGTGCTCAAAAAGGTGCCCGTTGCGAACCATCACGGCGATTTGTGCTTCCTCGCCGGGCGAGTTTATGTCGCCACCAACCTCGCGAAGTTCAACCGGCCGGCTGGCGAGGCCGATTCGTGGGTATATGTCTATGATGGTGACACGCTTGCAGAGATCGCCAAACATCGCGTGCCCGAGCTGGTGCACGGCGCGGGCGGCATGGCGTGGTACGATGGCAAATTCATCATCGTTGGCGGTTTGCCGCCGGGCGTGAACGAAAACTACGCCTATGAGTATGACGAAAACTTTCGGTTCGTGAAGCGCCATGTGATCGCGAGCGGCTACACGCTCATGGGCATCCAAACCATCGCGCAGGCTGACGGCGCGTGGTGGTTCGGCTGTTATGGCAAGCCAGCCGTGCTGCTGCGTGCTGATGACAAGTTCCAATTCACCAGCAAATGGGAGTTCAATGCATCGGTGGGCATCGCGCCGATCAGCGGTGGACGTTTTCTCATCGCCCAAAACACCGTCGTGAAAGGCAAGGGCAACCAAGCGAAGGTCTTCATCGCCAAACCCGATTCGAGAGCCGGACTGGTGATCGAGAAGTGATCGTGCGGGTCACTTTGAGTGCGCGGATTTGAAATTGTATCCCTTCACCGCCTCGGCGGCGAGTGTGGATAGGCGATGGTGAAGCTGATACACCTCGGGACGGGTGTCTTTGCCATCCGGGCCGTAGCGATTGCAGAGGAAGATCACGAAGGTGCGTGAGAACGGATCGATCCACAGCATCTGCCCGGTCCAGCCGGTGTGGCCGTAGCCGCCGATGGGGAACAACGCGCCGCGAGGCAGTGTGTAGTCGTGTGGCGGTGTGCGGTAGGGCGTGTTGATGTCCCAGCCGAGGCCGCGCTGTACGGGCAGGTTCTTTGCCGCCGGGCTGCGAAGGTCCGGCGGGCTCTGCACGCTGGTCATGAGCTTGATTGTTTCAGGCTTGAAGACACGCACGCCGTCGAGCTCGCCGTGATTCAGCATCATGCGGGCAAAGCGCGCCACGTCCGCCGTGGTGGTGAAAAGCGATGCGTGAGCTTCGACGCCGCCCGCGAGCCGCGCCACGGTGTCATCCACCAGCCCGCGCTCCGGCGCACTCGAGGGTGCGACACGACTCAGCAGCTCGCCGCTAGGTCGAAACACGGTGTCCTTCATGCCCAGCGGCTCAAACAGCTCGCGAGTGCAGAAGTCGTCGAAACGTCGGCCTGTCACGTGCTCGACAACCGCGCCGAGCACCATGCTGCCGACGCTGCTGTAGGAAAACGCGCTTCCAGGCTCAAACATCGGCCTCGTGCGGCAAAGCTGGGCGATTGCCTCCTCGTGGTTGCGAAACGGCTGCGTCTTCGGATCAAGATTTACCGGCATCCCCGAGGTGTGCAGCAGGAGATGGTGCACAGTGATCTTCTCGCGGCCATCGCCTGTGAATTCGGGCAGGTGTTTCGAGACGGGATCGTCGAGTTTCACCAGTCCGCGCTCCACGCATCGCATGGCCGCGCTGGCAGACGCCAGCACCTTCGTGACCGACGCCACATCAAAGAGCGTGTCTTCCGTCATCGCCTCGGGCTGGGGCTTCAGCGCCCGCTGGCCGAAGGCCTTGTGATACGACTCACCCTCACGCTCCACCCACAGCGCCGCGCCGATGATCTTGCCATCGGCAATCGCTTGCTGCACCGCCTCGTCGAGCGCCGCCAGCTTGTCGCGATGAAATGCCTCGCCGTGAGCCGTGTGGAAGCACGTAAGCAGCAGCATCGTGTGGAAGATGCGTTTCATGGCTTCAGCTCCTTGATGAACACATTGCGAAACTCCACCGCGTCCTTGTGATTCTGGAGTGTGAGCGGTCCTTCCGCGGGGATGTCTTTCACGCGGGCACCTTGGATGACCGGCGTGCCGTTGAGGGTCACATCCACGCGATCACCGCGCAGCGTGATAATGAAGCGGTTCCACTCGCCGGGGCCTTTGTCGGCACGAACGCTGGGCATGGTCTTCAGGCGCTCCGCTTGGGTGGCGGAGAGATTTTTAAACTTCGTGCCCACCTCACCGCTGCCACAGGGCTGGCACCAGATGTTCACCTGCGCCGCACGGGCACCGCGCAGGTAGATGCCGCTGTCGCCCCAGGTGAGGTTGTCCTTCATGATCACCTTGCCGTTGGCGTCGAGATGGAACTGCCCGTCGTCCGTGAGCCACTGATGCGGTTTCACGACCGGCTTTCCGGTGAGCCGCCAGTCGATCATCAGTGTGAAGTCCTTGTACTTCTTCGCGGTGGAAAGGTTGTAGTCCTTCCCGCTGACCAGCTTCGGTTCATCCGTGCGCAGCCTGACGACGCTATCCGCGATCTCCCACACACCGTCGAGATGCGCCGGATGATCCCAGCCCGTCCACGTGGTGCCATCAAAGAGCGAGGTGTAGCCGATGCTATCAGGCCTCTCGCTGATCGGTTCAGCAGCAAGACCACAACAGACAAACATTAGTACCAGGAAAAGTGAGGGGTGATTTTTCATCAGAAGTCGCATCGCAGAGTCGCGGCGGCACGTCTCGTCCTTTCACCCGCAGGAGCCGACTCCGCCAAAGAATCGCGCTTACTGGTCCGTAATCGACGCACACCATGAAACGTCTCCTCAGTGTCATCGCCTTGCTTGTCACGCTCACCGCGCTCGCTCCGGCCTCGAACATCGTCATCATGGTCGTCGAAGACTCGAACAATTACGAAGCACCGCGCACCATGCGTGACTTCGCCGAGAAACAGCTCAAGCCACTCGGTCATCGGTTCACGATCATCGACGGCGACAAGCCGCAGCCCCATCACTTCGCCGGACTCGTCGAGGCGTTGAAGGATGCAGACCTCCTGGTGCTTTTCTCACGCCGCCGTTTTCCGCCGAAGGATCAAATGGCCGCCATCCGCGCCCATCTCGATGCAGGCAAGCCACTGCTCGGCATCCGTACCGCGAATCATGCCTTCATCCCCAAGCCCAAGGAGGTCGTCGATCCCAGCCTCGCTCCTTGGCCCGAGTTCACCGACGAAGTCCTCGGCGCACCGAACACTGGTTACGAGACGAAAGGCCTGCCTTACGCTGTCAGCATTGCCCTCGGAGCTGAAAACAGCCCGCTGCTCCCGGGTGTGAACACCGCGAACATCCTCGGTCATCAGTCGCTTTACAAAGTTTTGCCGCTCGTCGCTGACGCCACGCCCATCCTCATCGGCATAGCCAAGACCGACACCAGTCCTCCGATGCCCGTCGCCTGGACGCGCACCTACGGCCCGAACAAAGCACGCATCTTTTACACCAGCCTCGGTGCTCCCGAGGACATGCAGATCGCGGATGTGCGCACACTGCTGATGAACGCGGTGACGTGGACGCTCGATAAGTGACCTCTACCGCACCTCCGAATCCAACCCGACGAACCAGCCATGAAACGAATCCGCGCAATAATTCTCCCCCGCATTGCCGCGTTGGCTATTCCCATCGCGATGACACACGCCGAAGATCCCTCCCAAGGCACGGTGAAAGCGATCGATCTCGGCGGAATGCCGCTGGAGGTCGTTTTCATTCCGCCGGGCGAGTTCATGATGGGTAGCACGCCGGAGGAAAAAGCGTGGGCCACTGGCATCGAAGGCGGTGCGCAGCCGGGGACGACGCGGGAATCATTTGAGGGCGAACAACCACGACGGACGCGTGTGAAGTACGGCTTTTGGATGGGCCGCACGGAGGTCAGCGTGAGGCAGTTCCGGAGGTTTGTGGAGGATTCCAGCTTTGTGACCGATGCGGAGAAGCCCGGTGGAGAAACCCAGGTGTTCGATCCTGAATGGGATGGTTATCATCTCACGACCAGCGTGGTGCATCCGTGGAAATCCGTGAAGGGCAAGAGCTGGCGCGATCCGAACTGGGGATTCCCGAACAAGGATGACTATCCGGTCGTGTGCGTGAGCTACAACGACATGAAGGCGTTTTGCCAATGGCTGACTGTGCGCGAACGCAAGGCAGGCCAGCTCCCGGAAGGCATGGAATACCGTCTGCCCACGGAGGCGGAGTGGGAGTATGGCTGCCGTGGTGGCAGCAAGGAAAGCCGCTACTTCTGGTGGGGCAATGAGATCGAGAACGGCGAAGGCCGGCTGAACATCTCCAGCATGGATGTCCTGCCGGGACGCACAAAGGCATGGCCGCTCGCCAAGGTGCCGTGGAGCGATGGGTTCGCGTTCGTGTCGCCCGTCGATCACTACGGCGAGAAAGGCCGCAACGGCTTCGGCCTGGCCGACATGTGCGGCGGCGTGTGGGAGTTTGTCATCGACCACTTCGATCCGAAGGGCGGGCATGAAGACATCCATTATGAGAACGCGGAACAACGTGCCGTATCGCGCCCCGTGTGCCGTGGCGGAAACTACTTCGATGTGCCGGGCAACGCGCGCTGCGCCGTCCGGCTGGGAATCAAGAACGTGACTTACTCGGACTCGCGTGACGGCTTCCGCATCTGTCTGGGCAAGAGCATTCCGACGCCATGAAAACTCTGCTGCATGGACTGTTTCTCTCTCTGCTCGCGGTCACGCTGAACGCCCAGTCGCCCGATCTCGGCGGCGTGAAGGTGTCGCTCGAGCGTTACTCCGGCACTGCCACGATCAGCGCGGCAAGTTTGGGCAAGTTCAAGCTGCACGTGCAGGTCAACCGCAACGGCGATACGCAGCCGCTGAACGTGCGCGTTGAGCTGCCTAAAGCCGGACGCAACGTCTGGCCGGCAAACGATGTCGAGGTGTGTGATGAAGCGGGCGCTGCGATGCTCGTGCAGCGCTCCGGCATCGAATGGGAAAACCTCCTCGTGCCGATCACAGAGAAGGTGAGCTCTTTCATCGTGCAGGCCGTGATGCCACCAGTTCCGGCACCACGAGCCACCTCAGAGAAGGATCGCATGATTCAAGATGCCATCAGCGGCGCTCAAGTGCGCATCGCCAACTGGCCACAGGGTCGCACCGCCGCGCTGAGCATCCGTTTCGACGACTCACATCCCACGCATCTCAGCAAGGCCATTCCCATCCTGCGCGAATACGGCTTCAAAGGCACCTTCATGGTCAATCCCGGTCCCAAGGAGCCCGGCAGCCGTCAAAGCTACTCCTTTGAAACGCAACTCGCCGAATGGGAGGCCGTGATGAAGCAGGGCGACATGGAGTTGGCGAACCACTCCGCACATCATCGTGGCGCAAGGGGCGATGAAGAGATGGAGCGTGAGATCGGCAGTGCTGCGGAGGCGATTTGGAAACTGACACCCGGCAAGAGCAACCTTATGGCCCTCAATCTCGGCGGTGGCACGCGTTGGGACACCACGCGCACCCTGCGCTACTACCTCGACAAATATCATCAGTTCGACGCCTCCAGTGGCTCGCTCGGCATGGACGACAGCTATGGCGGCCGCGTCGAGGCCTTCCGAAAGGCGCTCGAAACCCACCTCCAGCGCGGCCTCTGGTGTCGCGTGCATTACCACTACATCGGCGAAGGTCTCAGCAGCACCGAAGCCAACTTCCGCGCCGCGCTCGACATCGCCAAGCAGCAGCAAGACAAGCTTTGGATCGCCGGCATGGCAGACATCTACAAGTATCAAACCGAACGCAACTCGGCCAAGCTCACGTTGATGAAGTCCGAAGCGAGGAGCCTCATCATCCAGCTCGACTGCGCCACTGATGCCAAGCTTTACGATCAGCCGCTGACTCTCGAAATCACGATGCCTGTCGCCTCGAATGCCTCAGTGGTCATCATCAAAGATGCCAGCGGCAAATCAATGCCCGTAACCACCGCCGCACCATGGCTTCGCTGCGTCGTGCCGCCGAAGTCAGCCATCTATTCGGTGACTCTATCACCGTAAGCTCGTGGCCTGCCGCCACGTAGTTTCAGAGCATGAGATTCCTCCCGCTTGCTCTCGCCACCGTCATCGTGGCTTCTTCTGTTCACGCCATCGATATCGGTTCACGTCGTGAGTTGTTCGTGGACGACTTCTTGATCGAGAAGCTATCAGGCAAGGCCGAGCAGCGCCTGCATCATCCGCAGCCGCAGGAGATCGCCATCACGCATGATATGCCATGGGAAGGCAGTGGCAGCGGCTACCACAGCGTCTTCAAGGACGGTGGCAAATACCGGATGTATTACAAGTCGTGGCAGCTCACCGTCACCGCGCCCGGTAAGGTGAACACGGGCGAGCATCCGCTCTTCACCTGCTACGCCGAAAGCGATGATGGCATTCATTGGCGGAAGCCAGAGCTGGGTTTGAATGACTTCAAAGGCTCGAAGGCCAACAACATCGTCATCCCACATGGCAAGATGGGGAAAGTCGATCCCGATGGCGGCCATCCCGCTGTTTTCAAAGATGAAAATCCGGCTGCTGCAGCCGATGCGAAGTACAAAGCCATCGTGCGCTCAAACTCGCCCAAAGGACTGCTCGCCCTGAAATCGCCCGACGGCCTAAGCTGGTCGCCGATGGCCGATGCGCCGGTGATCACGGATGGGGCCTTTGATTCGCAAAATCTCGCCTTCTGGGATGCGCACAGCGGCCAATACCGTGCCTACTGGCGCTACTTCACCGGTGGAACGACGGATGAGAAAAACTGGAGGCCCTCCGGTGATCGCGCCATCCGCACGGCGACATCGAAGGACTTCATCCATTGGGAAAATCAGCACGACTTGAGCTACACCGACTCGCCCAGCGAGCAGCTCTACACGAACCAGGTGAAGCCCTACCACCGTGCCCCTCATCTTCTCCTCGGCTTTCCCACGCGCTATCTTGAGCGTGGCTGGTCCGAAAGCATGCGTGCACTGCCGGAGCGCGAGCACCGCGAATGGCGCTCGAAGGCTAGCGACCGCTACGGCATGGTCGTCACCGAAGGCCTCTTCATGGCCAGCCGCGATGGCGTGAAGTTCAAGCGCTGGAATGAAGCCTTCCTCCCGCCCGGCATCCAGCGTCCCGGCACCTGGAACTACGGTCATCAATACATCGCCTGGCATCCCGTGGAGACAAAGTCATCCATGGAAGGCGCACCAAACGAACTCAGTCTCTACGCCACCGAAAGCTACTGGACCGGCAAGAGCAGCGAACTACGCCGCTACACGCTGCGGCTCGACGGCTTCATCTCCATCCATGCGCCGATGAGCGGCGGCGAGCTCCTCACGAAGCCCTTCACCTTCACCGGCAAAGCCCTCAGCATGAACTTCGCTAGTTCCGCCGCCGGTGGCGTGAAGATCGAAATCCAGGACGCAAATGGCAAAGCGATGCCCGGCTTCGCTTTGAGCGACTGCGAGGATCACTTTGGTGATTCTCTTGAGCGCACTGTGGTCTGGAAAAGTGGTACCGATGTCAGCTCGCTCGCCGGGAAGACAGTTCGTCTGCGTTTTGCACTCAAGGATGCGGATGTGTACTCGTTCCGTTTCGAATGAAGCGTTCTCGCTGATCGCCTATGACACCAGATGCCGATCGTCAGCCCGAGCGCCGATTCGGCCTCCTGCAGGCCACCGCACTGAACATGTCCAACATGCTCGGAGCAGGGCCCTTTATCACCATACCAGCGCTGATGCTGACCATGGGTGGCCCACAGTCGATGCTTGGCTGGGCCGTGGCATTGATCATCGCTCTGGCAGATGGATTGGTATGGAGTGAACTCGGGGCCAATCTACAGAAGTCGGGTGGGTCGTATGTTTACCTTTGCGAGGGCTATGGGCGTGAGAAATGGGGACGCTTCATGGGCTTCCTTTTCATCTGGCAATTCATCCTCAGTGGTCCACTGGAACTGGCCACGGCCTATGTGGGTGTGGCGCAGTATTTGCAGCCGCTGTGGCCGCAGAGCAGTGACTTCACACGTTTGTGTGCTGGCGCAGGCGTGGGACTGCTTGTGATCTTTTTGCTCTATCGTCGGATTGAGTCGATCGGGAAGATCACGGTGACCTTATGGCTCGGTGCTTTGCTGGCGATGGGCGTCGTCATCTTCACAGGCATGAGGCATTTCGATCCAAAGCTGGCCTTCGATATCCCGGAAGACGCGTGGACCTTTGATGCTGCCAAATGGGTCGCACTTGGAGCTGCAGCACGCATTGGCATGTATGACTACCTCGGCTACTACGACATCTGCTTCATCGGCGATGAAGTAAGGCGTCCAGGGCGCGTCATCCCACGCGCGGTCATGCTCAGCCTCGTGCTGGTGGCCCTGATCTACTTTGCAGTGAATCTTTCCATCATCGGTGTGGTGCCGTGGCGTGAGTTCGTGAGCCCCGAAGGACTAAACAAACCCGTGGTGACAATGATGATGGCAAAGATCTATGGAAATGACTTTGCTCAGCTATTCACCGTGCTCGTGCTGTGGACCATGGTCGCCTGTTGCTTCGCCATGCTTCTGGGCTACTCACGCATTCCATATGCAGCCGCACGAGATGGCAGCTTCTTCCGTGTTTTTGGACGTCTGCATCCACGTCTCGGCTTTCCTCATGTTGCCTTGGTGACGGTCGGCTTGATCGCTGTGGCAGCCACTTTTGTGAAACTCGGCACCTTGATCGACGCCCTACTTTCCACGCGCATCGTGGTGCAGTTTGTGGGTCAGATTGGGGCCTTAATCATGCTACGGCAGATCCAGCCAAATGCAGAACGCCCATTTCGCATGTGGCTTTATCCCCTTCCCGCTTTCGTTGCGCTTATCGGCTGGATTTATCTGCTGATCACAACAGATCGTACACTCCTCGGCTTCGGTGCTTTGACCCTGCTGCTTGGCAGCGGCGTGTTCCTGTTATGGAGCTGGCGAACTCGGAAGTGGCCTTTCTAGACTCTGCTTGAATTCAATTCTAGCAGCGCCAACGAATCGCGGTGTATCATCGCCTCGATCTGCGTCACATCGAGTCTCGGGAGCTTCGTGCCTTCCAGCATGTCGTTGAGCTTGCGGATGCCGTCGATGCTCGCATTCACCGTGGTGAAGGGGAAGTCGGTGCCGAAGAGCAGTTTGTGCCACACGCCGTATTCCTGCGCGAGCATGAGCGAGTTGTAGAGCTGCCACGGGCGGTAATGCAGTGCGCTGACATCGGCGAAGACGTTCTCGTGCTTCCGAATCGTCACGAGGCACTCGCCCTCATACGGATGACCAAGATGCGCGAGGATGATCTTCACCCCGGGATGCTTCAGCGCCACCGGCTCGATCAAGCGCGGCAATGTGAAGGCCAGCGGTGCCTGTGCGATGAACGTGGTGCCCATGTGCAGCAGCACAGGCAGCCCTTTTGCTTCCGCATACTGCCACAGCGGCTCCAGCTTCGAATCATCCGGGCTGAATCCGGCATACATTGGCAGCAGCTTGATGCCGTGCAGACCGAGTTCTTCGTGCCCGACATGCATCTCACGCTCCCAGCCCCCCTGCGTCGGATCGACCGACAAAAAGCCGATCAAGCGCCGCGCATCCTTTGCCACATAATCCGCCACGGTCTTGTCATCGACCCACAGGCCGCTGAGCCGCGCTTTGCCGCCGAAAACAATCGTGCAGGTATCTTTGGGCGCGGTGGCACGATAAGCCTCATAGGTCGCGCTCATGTCCACTTTTACTCCCGGCCGCGCTCGACCCGCTTGATGGATGAAGTCATCCGAAAAGTCGGTGGGAAAGTTCCAGGCGTGGGAGTGGACGTCGATGATCATGAGATGGCAATGGAGCATTACGGAGCCATGCGGGCCGATCATCACTTTTTGATGCCCAGCCACGAGACCTCGCGATCATGCAGCGTTGGTTAAAGCGCATGTCTTCCCGTGGCTTTCTCATCTGCATCTGCGCCTTTTCTTCGGCGATGGCTCATGCCGCTGATTTGTTTGCCTCCAAGATCGGGCCGCTGCTGAAGCAGCGCTGCTTCGAATGCCATTCGCATGAGGCAAAGATCAAAGGTGGTCTCGCGCTGGATTCGAAGAGCGGCTGGGAAAAGGGCGGCGAGAGTGGCCCGGCCATCGTTCCCGGAAAACCGGAGGCCAGCTTGCTCATCCAGGCAGTGAGTCATGTGGAAAAAGATCTCAAGATGCCGCCGAAGAAGATGCTGCCCGCATCCGAGATCACACTGCTCACCGAATGGGTTCGCCAGGGCGCGCCTGATCCGCGAGTGGGCACAAAAACGACCGAACTCGCCGCCGATAATGCCTGGGAAGTGGAGTTTCAAAAGCGTCTCGACTGGTGGAGCCTCAAGCCGATGCGCCCGGCCACCAACGGCAGCGTTGATGGCTTCATCAAAGCCTCACTGAATGCCGCCGCGCTCGAGATGGCACCGTCGGCCTCGCCGGAGGTGCTGAAGCGTCGTTTGAGCTTCGTGCTCACCGGCTTGCCACCGTCGGACTCGTCCGACATGTCCGACCCGTCTGACTACATCGATCATCTCCTCGCCAGCCCCCACTTCGGCGAGCACTTCGCCCGGCATTGGATGGATGTCGTGCGCTACACGGACACCTACGGCTACGAATGGGACAACCCCGCCAAAGGCTCCCACGAATATCGCGACTACCTCATCCGCGCTTTCAACGACGACATTGGCTTCGATCAACTCCTGCGCGAGCAACTCGCCGGAGACCTGCTGCCAAAGCCGCGCATCCACGCGAGGGCGCAGACGAACGAAAGCCTCATCGGCCCCATGTTCTACCATCTGGGCGAGCATCGCCACGGCAGCAGCCTCATGTTCAACGGCATTCATCAGGAGATGGTGAACAACAAGATCGATGCTTTCTCCAAAGCCTTCCTCGCCACCACGGTCGCCTGCGCACGATGTCATGATCACAAGCTGGAGGCTGTCTCGCAACGTGACTACTACGCGCTCGCCGCCATGTTCACCACGCCGCGCTGGACCTCGCGTATCGTCGATGCGCCGGGCAAAAACGACGCCGCGATCACGAAGCTCAAAGAACTACGAAATGCCATCCGCCAGGAGCTGACGACGCGCTGGGCACGACCTTTTGAGCCTTCCAAACTCCAGACCTGGGCTTCAGTTCACAAAGACGCTTTAAAAGGTATCGGGACTCCACTCGCCACACCTGCCGATTTACCGAAGCTGGCTGCTACGTGGCGAAAAGATTGCGAAGCAGCTCAAAAGGCCAACTTGGTTTTTAAACCGGCCACGCTCGAAAATTGGGTCTTTGAAGGTGATGGCTACACGCACGGCCAAACCGACGACGCCACGCCACTCATCGCCCTCGAAGGCGAAAACGTCGTCGCGCAACTGCTGCCGAGTGGCTGGCATTCACATGCGTTGAGCTCGAAACTTCCCGGCAGTCTGCGCATGCCGCCGCAGCATCTCGTGCCGGGCAAATTCGTGAGCCTGAATCTCGCAGGTGGCGACTTTGGCGGCCATCTCGTCGTCGATGATCACGCGTTCCAAAACGAAACCATCTCCTTCTACACGAACGCCGAGCCACAGTGGAAATCCTTCACCGATGCCGAGCTGAAGAACGGCGCGCAGCAGGTCACCATTGAGTTCTGCACTTCGGCGCTGAATCCCAATTTCCCGCCGCGCACCGGTTTGGCGAAGGGGCTCAAGAACAACGACTTCGGCCACGACAAACGAAGCTGGCTCAGCATCACCGGCATCGTCACGCATGATGCTGGCGGCACGCCTCAGGATGAACTCGATACTTTCACCGGCTTGTATGAAGCGAATACCGCAAACGATCCATGGGAACGCATCGCCGCGTGGTTCAATGCCGCCGTGCAGCGCTGGAACACGAAGAAACCGCAGCCTGGTGACCGCCAAGTGCTCAACTGGCTGCTCGCGAACGGCTTGCTGCCCAACCAAGCCGATGCCGGCTCCAAGCTCGCCCAACTCGTCGCCGACTATCGCCACGTCGAATCCAACATCTCCTTCCCGCGCACTGTGAACAGCATGGACGAGCGCGATGTGATGCCTGCGAAGTATCCGCTCAACGTGCGTGGCAATGTGGACACCCCAGGCGAACTGGTGGAGCCCGCGTCGCTAAAAATGCTCGCCAGTGATCGCATCACCAGTCGTCTCGATCTCGCGGAGTCGCTGCTGCATCCCGAGCATCCGCTCACCGCCCGCGTGTATGTGAACCGCGTGTGGCAGTGGATCTTCGGCACGGGACTCGTCGCCACACCGGATGACTTTGGCCGTCTCGGCGACAAGCCTTCGCACCCCGATCTGCTCGACTGGCTCGCCCGCGAGTTCATCCGCGAAGGCTGGTCCACGAAGAAGCTCGTGCGCCAGCTCGTGATGAGTCAAACCTTCCGTCAATCAAGTATCGTGACAGATGCAGCACGGGAGCGCGACCCAGCGAACCGGTTGCTTCATCACTATCCCACTCGTCGATTGGAAGCCGAGGCCATCCGTGATTCGCTGCTTGCTGTTTCGGGCAGGCTCGATCCACAGCTCTACGGCCGACCGATCCTGCCGTATCGCACCGCCGAAGACGACAAGAAGCGCCTCTTCACCGGCCCGCTCGACGGCCATGGCCGCCGCTCGATCTACCTGCAAATGTCCATCATGGAGCCACCGAAGTTTTTGACCGGCTTCAACCTCCCCGATCTCAAACTGCCCACCGGCAGACGCGACGTCACGAACGTACCCTCGCAAGCACTCATCCTGCTCAACGACCCCTTTGTGAATGCGATGGCAAAGCATTGGGCGGGTGAGCTGACGAAGCAAAAGGCCTCGAACAGCGAAGAACGCATCCGCATCATGTTCGTCCGCGCTTTTGCCCGCCAACCTGGCGAAGCGGAACTGAACCGCTGGTTATCCGCACTCAATGATCTGGGCGGAGACACACCCGATGCATGGGAGCAGCTCGCTCATGCGTTCTTCAATGCCAAGGAGTTCATCTATTTCCGCTGACATGATCACGCACGACCATCGCCTCTGCTCGCGCCGCCAAGTTTTGGCGGGTGCCTCCACAGGCTTTGGCATGTTGGCGCTGCGTGCGATGGCGGGCATACCGCTGCACAACCGCGCGAAGGCAAAGAACATCATCTTCTGTTTCATGGACGGCGGGCCGAGTCATGTGGACACGTTTGATCCGAAGCCGATGCTCAAGACGCACGAGGGCAAGGCCATCGGCGAAAGCGCGGTGACAAAGCGCTCGCAGTCGAACGCGAACCGCGTGTGGATGGGCAGCCCGTGGGAGTTCAGGCAGCGTGGGCAGAGCGGCCTGTGGGTGAGCGATCTCTTCCCGCACATCGCTCAAGTGGCGGACAAGCTCTGCGTTGTGAAGTCGATGGTGGGCGAGTTGCCGTTGCATGGGCAGCAGAATCTTTTGCTGCATACGGGGCGAATCCTCGGCCAAGCACCGAGCTTTGGCGCGTGGGTGTCGTATGGACTCGGCACCGAGAACCGCAATCTGCCGGGCTATGTCGTGCTGAACAATGATTGGGTGCCAAATGGTGGCCTTGAAAATTTCGGCAGCTCCTTTTTACCCGCCAGTCATCAGGCCACGATGGTCCGCGCAAAGGGTGTGCCAGTCGATAACATCGTGCCGCACGACGCGGCGGCCATCCAACGACGCAAACTCGCGCTGCTGGCCGCACAGGACGCCGAGTTTGCCGCGAGCTCGTCCGATGCGCTAGCCATCGAAGGTGCCATCGCCAACTACGAAACGGCGTTTCTCATGCAGAGCGCCGTCCCCACAATCGCAGATATCAACAACGAGCCTGCGCACATCCAGCAGATGTATGGCGTCGATTCCACCGACGAACACCAGCGCTTCTACGCCACGCAGGCCCTGCGAGCGCGTCGATTGGTCGAAGCAGGCGTGCGCTTTGTCGAGATCACCTGCCCCAGCTTTGATGGCAACAACTCACCCTGGGATCAGCATGGTCAGTTGAAGCAAAACCACGAAAAAAACGCCCGCATCACCGATCAAAGCGTTGCCGCGCTCATCATCGATCTCGATCAGCGAGGCCTGCTCGATGAAACCATCGTGCTGTGGGCTGGTGAGATGGGCCGCACACCTCACACGCCGAAGGTCAGTGGCACCGCAGGCCGTGACCATCATGTAAATGGCTACAGCATTTTCATGGTCGGTGGCGGCTTCAAAGGCGGCATGACCTTTGGCGAGACCGACGACTTCGGCAACGCCGTCGCCAGCGATCCCGTGAGCATCCACGACATCCATGCCACGCTGCTCCATCAAATGGGCATCGACCACGAGCGTCTCACCTTCCGCCACGGCGGCCGTGATCAACGGCTCACCGATGTGCATGGGCGAGTGGTTGGCGAGTTGCTAGGATGACTCTACAGCGGCGATCATCCGATCAAACTGCCGCTCCACCTCGCGTGTGGTTTCAACATCCAGTTTGAAGCCCACTGGGCCGCGCACGAGCGTATTTTTGAAAATGCCCTGCCGCACAAGCAGATGCTTCTCCACGGCCAAAAAGCCGTCCAGGCTCGTCTGCATCGAAATCAGTGCCGAAAGCGGCCCGTGGATGCGATCCGCCTTCTCCACATCGCCAGCCTCCAGTGCCTTCCAAAGCGGCACGAGCCCGCGAATCAAATCCGCGCCCGGCATCGTGCCCACCACACCGCGCTTGAAGGAATCCACAAGTGCGATACCGCCCGTGCCCTCAAACACGCGTGCACGACCCTGCGTAGCATCGCGCAACTCGCTCAGCTTTGGCCCGATGGGGCTCGCCTCCGGCTTGTACTGCACGCGCTCGGGACCGAACTCGTCCAAAAGTCTCGCCTGCATCGCGATGGGCATCGGCTTGCCCACATACCCGCTCGCATCCTGCACGATCACCGGGATGCGGATCGCCTCAATGATGCGCGTGTAATACGCCAGCAGCTCGCTTTCACCGATGCCGATGGAAACCGGCGGAATCGCCATCACCGCATCCGCGCCGACTGATTCAGCGTGCTTTGCATATCGCTCCGCGACTTTGGATGACTCTGCACCGACGCTGATGACGACCACGCCGCGATCTTTGCCGAAACGGCACGCCGCCTCAGCCAACTCCTCCCGCTCCTCGCTGTCCAGTCGCAGCGTTTCCGACACCATCGCCATCACGATCCCATTTGAGCCGCAATCGTAGAGCCACGCGATCTCGCGTTCGAGTGTTTCGAGATCGAGCGTTTCATCGTCGTGCCAAGGCGTCTGAAAAACCGGCAGCACGCCGTGGAGTTCGTGTTTGGAAGGAGTCATGTTGATTTATTTCACCACAGCAGCTTGCCGCCATCAATCACGAGGACGCTGCCAGTCATGTAGCTGCTCGCATCGCTGGCGAGGTAGAGCGCGAGTGGCGCGATCTCTTCGGGACTGCCCCACCTGCCCATCGGAATACTGCTGGCGACTTCGCCTTCGAACTCGGGCTTCTCACCGATCCAGCGGCGGTTCGCATCCGTCAAAAATGGCCCCGGAGCGATGGCGTTCACCGTGATGCCGTGCATGGCCCAGTCCGCTGCGACGGCTTTCGTGAACATCGTCAGCGCGCCTTTGGAAGTCTCGTAGCTGCGACCACGCATCGCTTTGCCGGGCCAGAGGGCGTTGATGGAGGAGATGTTGATGATGCGGCCCCAATTTCGCGGGATCATCGCGCCGCCGAGGCGTTTGGTGAGGATGAAGGCCTGAGTCAGATTCAAATCCATAATGCGCTGCCAGTCTTCGAGCGCCAGATCCTCCGTGGGTGTGTTGATGCGGCGACCGCCGACGTTGTTGATGAGGATGTCGATGGGCGGATGATCACGCAGCAAGACATCGCAGAGACGTTCGGCTTCCTCGGGTTTCGAGAGATCGGCTTGGACCGAGGTTGCGTGTAAATCTTCGCTGCACAAGTCCTCGCAGGCTTTGTGCAGATGGTCGGCGTTTGATCCTGCAATGATGACTTGAGCACCGGCTTCGCCTAGCGCCCTTGCCATCTCCAAACCAAGTCCACGCGATCCACCGGTGATCAAAGCACGACGTCCGGTGAGATTGAAACGATCAAGAACGGACATGGGTCACTTGGCTTTGAGTTGTGCGAGCACGCGATAACCATGCTCATTCAGCAGCGCGATGGCACCACGGTCGCCAGAGTCACGGGCCGCATCGGCGTAGGAGTTCAGGGCGTTGTAGATGGACTCGACGGCGGCAATCAAAGACTCGGCGCGGGTGGTAGAGTCATGAGCTTTGTAGAGGTTCTCGATGCAACTGATGAAGTGAAAGGTGAACTCCAGCTTCTTCGCGTGATACAGCGTGAGGCTTCGACTGCCTTCGCGAGCACGCGTGTTGGCGCGATACATCTCGTTCATGGCGTTCAAGTAGTGCGTCTTCACCTGCGTGAGCCATTCGGGCAGCATCTCTTTTGAATTCAGGTGCCGCGTGAGCATGTCAGGCGCAGGGATGCCTAGTCTGGGGTCATGCTTCGCGATGAGTTCGTTCGCCTTGGCGATCTCCTGAAAGCCGAGCCACATGCGCTCTGCCACGCCTTCACCACACAGGGGCGTGACGAGATCGCTCAGTGATTTTTCATCGGTGAACTCCGGATGCGGAAGCACCGAGCCCTGGGCGGGTTTGGCCTCGACGATCTCGAAGCCGAGCTTTGCAGCCTTGTCACGAAGACGTGCGGTGATAGCAGCCACATCGGGATTGGCAAAGGTTTTGACACCGCCGAAAGCTTTGCGGCCGGCGGTATCGCCATCGACTCGAATCGGTTCAAACGGCTGGATCTTGCTCGGGATGGCGATGGCGGTGTAATTGAGCTTCTTGAGCTGTTCGAGACGCTGATCGAGTTCAGCATCCGTCCACGACTCCTGCCCCATCGCATTGCCGGTGTAGCCATTCCAGACGCGCGAACCACTGACTGGACGAGATACAATTTCGAGGCTTTGCGTCTTCGCATCTGCGCTGGCCAGTGCCGCACCTGATGCGCCGCTGGCGATGCAGAAGAGGTTCTCGCGTGTGCGGATGAAAAGGCGGCCATCGGCGATGCTCGGTGTGGCGATGATCTCTTCGCCGATGTCGTTTTTTCCGAGCACCTTCAATTCAGGGCCGTCTTCGAGTACGACGATGAATCCGTTCTTGCCTGCGACATAGACTTTGCCATCCGCAGCGACCGCTGAGGCGAAATAGTCACCGAAGTTGCCGAGACGTGTGCGATCCCACAGCGACTTGCCATCCTTCGCGTCGTAGCAGCTCGACATGCCACCGCTTTTCACGAGATAGAGTCGGCCGTTGTAGAGCAGCGGCGATGAAAGGTTCGACGGTGTCTTGGGGTCGATGCTCCAGAGCAGATGCGTCTTCGTCACATCGCCAATGCCGCCGCCTTTGATGGCCTGGATGATGTTTCCACCGGCGGCCATGTTGTCGGGCGATTGGAAAGCGGTGTCGATCTCCTCGGGGCCGATCATTTTGTCGCCATTCTTGTCGGAGGCATCGAAGCGCTCGTGGAATTCCTTCGGCGTCTCGTCGCGGGAGAGGATCTTGTCTTGATTCGTGTCGAGCCACTCCAGCAGCGCGTGCTTCAGCGTGCGGGTGCTGTCACCGTAGCTTTGCACGGCGATGTAGATGATGTCGTCCTGCACGACGGGCGTGACCATGATGGTTCGCAGCAGAGTGTTACAGGTCCATTTTTCTACGCCAGTGGCGGGATCGTAGCCCTTCATCTTGCCGCTGCCAGCCACGACGATGTCGCCTTTGCAAATGACCGGCACGGCGTAGCCGGCGAGCATGTCTTTGCGCAGGGTCTTCCACTTCTCTTTGCCTGTCTTCGCATCGATGGCGACGAGGAAGGGCGCGAGGTCGTCGTCCTGACAAAAGATAAC
This sequence comes from Prosthecobacter sp., assembly GCF_044378005.1. Classification (GTDB taxonomy): domain Bacteria; phylum Verrucomicrobiota; class Verrucomicrobiia; order Verrucomicrobiales; family Verrucomicrobiaceae; genus Prosthecobacter. The sequence continues at coordinate 19,229 of NZ_JBILYB010000008.1, read as the reverse complement.
CATGCCTTCATGCACAATGGGCGAGGTCGCGGCACCCCAGTCCATGAGATAAGCCGGGCGCGGCATGGAGTAGCGCCACGCTTCCTTGCCCGTGGCAGCATCAAACGCCAGCAAGCCGATGGTGCTGAAGTGGACATACACGCGCTCGCCATCCGTGGCGGGTGTGGAGGAGGCGTGACTGTTCGGCGGCGTGATGCGTGGGAGCGTGCCGGTTTCAAATTCCGTGCGCCATTTCGGAGCGCCTGTGGCGGCATCGAAAGCATGCACTGCTGCTTTCATGTCACTCGCCATGCCGGTGGCAAAAACGACGCCGTTTTTCACAATGGCGGAGCCTACGCCATCACCGAGCCGTGCTTTCCACGCGACGTTCTTTTCAGCCGAGAACTCCAACGGCAGGTTCTTCGAGGAGGAGACACCACTCGCATTGACGCCTCGGAACTGCGGCCAGTCCTCGGCGTGAAGGGTGACGGCGAGCGACAGGGCAGCGAGGAAGTGGCGATGCATAAATCAAAGAAGACCGATCAACCAAACAGCTCCGTGAGAGGCTTGCCCTCATCGAGGAGGTTGTAGGCGCGGCCGAGGCGGTCGTGGGCCTCGAGGTTGTCGATGCCCATGGCGTAATAGACTGTCTTGGTGATGTCTTCGGGGTAGATGGGGCGGTCTTTGGGATACTCGGCGCGGGAATCGGTTTCACCGATGACCTGCCCACCCTGGATGCCTGCGCCTGCCATCAGGACGCTCATGCACGCGGTCCAGTGATCGCGACCTGCTCCGCCGACACCACCGCTGCGGCGATCTCCGACCTTCGGCATGCGACCCATCTCGCTGGTGACGAGCACGAGTGTTTCATCGAGCAGGCCGCGCGAAGAAAGGTCTTCCAGGAAAGCAGAGAAGCAGCGGTCAAACTGCGGCAGCAGGTTTTCGCGCAGGCAGTTGAAGTTGTTGCCATGCGTGTCCCAGCCACCAGCGCTTTTGCACTTCTTGTGCAGGCCTTCGTCCTCCTTCCAAAAGACGGTCACGAAGGGCACTCCGGCCTCGACCATGCGGCGCGCCATGAGCAGGCTCATGCCGTTGATGTCCTGCCCGTAGCGCTCGCGCAGTGCCAGAGGTTCGGATTTGATGTCGAAGGCATTCGTGGTGCTGCTGGAGGAGAGCAGGTCAAAGGCACGCTCCTGCTGCTTCGCATAATTTTGGATGGCCATCTCATGATCGAGATCACGACTTGCGTCATTCATGGCACCGAGCAGCGATTTGCGATCCTGCATCCGTGCCGATGACATGCCGCCGGACATGGAGATCGTGGGAGCGGCGAAGTTCAGCGGCTCCTCGAAGCTGCCGTTGAGGATGAACGGATCGAACTCCATGCCGATGCGACCCGCGAACTGGCCGGGGCGGGTGAAGGGCAGCTTGCTCGGCTTGTGCGGCAAGGTGATGAGCGAGGGCAGTGATGGATGCTGCGGGCGCTTCATCGCCACCACGCTGCCCATGTAGGGCCAGTCTTCGGGATAAGGGCGACGATCATTGCCCTGTTGTTTGAAAGTGGGATCGGGCGCGTGACCGGTGAGATTGTAATAGTAGCCTGCGTGGTGATCGCCCGTCGCTTTGCCTCCGTCCGTCACGCCATGAACCATGGCGAAGCGGTGCGCCTGCTTGGAAAGCAACGGCAAATGCTCGCAGAGCACGATGTCATCGCCCGTGGTGCGCATGGGTTTGAACTCGCCGCGAAACTCCAGCGGTGCATTTGGCTTCATGTCCCACATGTCGATGTGCGACGAACCTCCGCAGAGGAAGAAGAGCACCGTCGATTTCGCGGGCTTCGCGAGCGTGGGTGCTGCGACAGATGAACCCGTCGTGGCCCTCGACGTACCTTTGAAACCCAGAGACGCCAGACCCATCGTCGAGGCCGTGAGGAAGGCCCGGCGATCCATGGAAGAACGGAATAGCGGCGTGTGCATGGGAAGCGTGGCGGGTTCATACGCTGCTTTCAGCGCGAGCCTGTCACCTGGCTTGAAGTTACAAGGCAGACAATAGCTCCCCAACCAAGGCTGGCACTACGACCGTCGCAGGGCCGTGGCGCTGTTCCGTGAAGCGGTCGCTGATGCCGGTGCGTTCGAGATTCATCTCGATGAGTCGAGCACAGCCATGCTCAGCGGCGAGACGCGCAAAGCCTGCGGCGGGATAGACCACGCCGCTGGTGCCGATGCACAGGAAGATGTCCACCTTCTCCAGCGCACGCATGATCTCATCAATGTAGTAGGGCATCTCGCCGAACCAGACTATGTCCGGCCGCAGCTTGCCAGTGCGCGCGCATTCGGGACAGTCGCTGCTGGTTTCCAGATCGCCTTCCCAGGTCAGCACGGCGCGACACCACGTGCAGCGGACTTGTCTGAGCTGGCCGTGCATGTAGAGGAGTTTCTGTGCACCGGCTCGCTCGTTCAGGTCATCGACATTCTGGGTGATGTGAAGGAAGGAGCCTGGCCACTCACGCTCAAGACGCACGAGTGCGTGATGCGCGGCATTGGGCTCCACCGTTTTCAAAGCGGCCCGCCTCAAATTGTAGAAGCGCTGCACGAGTTCCGGCTGCTTTTTGAAGGCCTCCGGTGTGGCAACCTCTTCGATGCGATGACCTTCCCAAAGTCCATCGGCCCCTCTAAACGTAGCGACGCCGGACTCTGCGGAGAGTCCGGCGCCGGAGAGAATGACGAGGCTTGGATGTGTAAGCCCTGCCATGGTGAAGATTAGTTGTTGGGAGCAGGGGCCGGGGCTGGTAGTGCAGGCGGCGCAGGGGCTGGGGCGCTAGGGCTGCCACCAGCTCCGAGCACTTTGGGATCAAGTTCGATCTCCTGGCCCGAGCTGGTCTTCACCTTGATCTTGCCATCTTTGGAGTTTTTGAGGTCGTTGAGATTCAGGGTGTAGGTTTCGGCCTCGCCCTTCACCTTAAAGGTGAGTTCGCGCTTCACCTGGTCATCATTCACGACCTCGAGATTGGGGTTCGCTTTGAACATGAGCATGAAGGCCGCGCGCTCCGGATCTTTTTGGAACTCACCGACAAACTCTTTGATCTGGGGGAAGAACTTCGCCACGACCGCACCACCTCCCAGGAAAAGGGCGACGATGATGACGAGGCAGCCAATGCCGCCGATGGCCAGGCAGGACATGCCTTTCTTTTCCTTGGGTGTGTCGATGTTACTCATGGTTTTATAGGGTAAGAGATCCCATCCTGAGAGACTTCCGTAATAATGACCAGTTCATTTTTCCGAGATCTGAGATTTCCTCACGCCTTCTCGCGAATCCAAGCCGTGCTGGTGTAGAGCGCCGCTTCCTCATCAAGCAAGGCGGCGCTCTGCCAGAAGACTGGCTCCAGCATGGGAGGCGTTCAGCGCGGTCCATCTCGCGCAAGAGCAAACAGCCGCCGTCACCGGAGAGGTGGCCACTGGAGTAATCCACCTCCACGCAATCAAAGCCTAGCTAGCCTTCCACACTTTGTAAATTGTTGATTACCAAAGGCAAAGACTCTCGAACTTATGACCGAACATCATCGGTTCTATGCGCTGGACCGCCGCCTTAGACAGGAACTTGTCGCCATAGATGGCGCGACAGTTCTGGACTCTGAAGGCCGCATCTTGGCAGTTGGGGCCATTTTGAAAATAGATGGTGGAAGTAGCGGCGGAGGCCGATTGGCCGCCGCGAAAGAACTCAGCAAACTCGGACTAGGCATCAAAGTGTCTCAGGACGGAGGCATTCGAGGTTTTCACGACGGCAACAAAGAAGAAGCCTTTATTGTCATGTGACCGCATTTAGCTCAAAGTCAGTTCGCGAACAGATCGCCGAACTGAAAGCCCGGCGAAACGCCAGCACCAACGAGTCAGAGCGGGAGGAACTCGGAGAAGCCATCCAGTCCCTCGCCATGGGTTGGCAACTCCGCCAGCCAGAGTAGCCCGCTCGCTGCCGCCGACCGTCCTTCCGCCTCACAGCGGCAGGAAGTTAACATTCCAGAGGAGCGCATCGCTGGCATCATGCAGACGACAAAGCTCGTCTTCGACGCAGGTATCCGCACCCCTGAGGCATTCGCCGCTTTCATGGAGCGAACCTTCCCTGGTGGGAAGTCCCGCCCCTACGTTTCCGGCATCTGGCAAATCATGGGCGGCATGAAGCGCGAGCTGCGCACGGCCACAATTCCCGACTGGAGCGCCCTCTATGATGGCATTGACAACCCTTGCCACGGAGAATGATACTTCAGCCGAGGAGTAACTTAATGACGCAACTAAACAACCTAGAGACAGCGGAACTCCTGATTCGAATGGGTCAGAAGAACCAGTTGGCGACGGCGTCGGACGACCTGATTTACGAGATGTTCGAGGAGGCATGGGAACAGAAGAGGGAAGCGGAGCAGTTTCCACCGGAAAGCCAAATGGCGGAAGACGCGGCGGAGGCAAGCGCGGAACTGTTGCTGGAGGCCGAGGAAATGCTGAAGGATCAACAAATCAGCCGGAAGAGGCTGGAACAGATAGCGGAAGCGGCGTCTCCCCTGGCGGAGAAACGGGTAATAATGATGTTCGGAAGCTGACCCGCCCGCCCGAGGGCGCTCCTGATGCTACCCGCATTCTTCATCAGACTCGTGGCCGTGTGGCAACTCAGCCTGACAAGATGAGCTGGAGAAATCTGCAATGACTTCACTGACTTCTTTGGAAGTGTGGTGTCTTTTGTTGAGACTTTAGCCTTCCGCGCTTTGTAACTCGTTGATTATCAAAGTGGTGCCTGAGACAGGACTCGAACCTGCACTAGTTTCCCAACCAGATCCTAAGTCTAGTTGTTGCGGGTTTCGTCGGATTATGCCAAGTTAGGCCATGAGCACGACAAACCCTTATAGATCAAGGCTTCCAGCGACACGCACTCATAACTTGAGCGAACATGAGGGGGCGCTTTTGGTCGCTACAGATGCACAGCCGGTGCACAGCCAGAATGCACAGCCGGTGATTTTGAAGGGTGTGGGCGGTGTTTCCCGCACTGATATTCGCTACTGGCAGGAACGGGTGGAAAAGGTCGCTGGCAGGGGTGGCAAGGAGAGTCCGAACTACAGCGTGCAGATCGCCCACCTCGGGAAGCGGCATCGCTTCAAGCTCCGCACGTCGGAGAAGCGGGCGGCGGCGGGCAAGGCACAGGCCATCTACCGCACGATTCTGGAGAAGGGATGGGATGAGGCACTGACAGAGCACAACCCGAAGGCCGCAAGGCGGTCAGGTTGCGCCACTATCGGGGAGTATCTGGCGGAGCTGGAGACGACGGTGCAGTTGAGGAAGTCCACCGGGCGGGCCTATGTGCAGGCACTCCGCGCCATCGCGGCGGGCGTGGCGGGCATCGGTGATCAGGCGGCAGTGGATGAAAGCGGGCAGGTGCTCAAAGATCGCCGTGGCCGCATCATCTACGTTTCACGTCGGGACCGCTACAGTGGCGGTGTGGGCGCATGGCAGGCGAAGGTGGATGCGCTGCCGCTGAGTGTGCTCAAGGATGAGGCCGTGCAAAAGTGGAAGCTGGCTTATCTGGCGGAGCATGGCACGAACCCGGTGAAGCTCCAGCGGGCCAAGCATACGGTGAACTCCATGATCCGCAGTGCGCGGAGTCTGTTCTCGAATCGCAAGGACCGCTTGAAGCATCTGCGGGCCAAGCTCTCACTGCCGGAGCCGCTGCCCCTCAAGGGGGTATCGTTGGAGGATGAAGGGACCAAGCGCTATGTGTCGAAGGTGGATGCGCGGCAGTTGATCGCCGGGGCAAAGCGTGACCTTGCCGGAGATCCGGCGCGCACAGAGCAGTTCAAGATTTTCTGTCTTGGTCTGCTGGCTGGGCTGAGGAAGCGGGAGATTGATACGCTCCTCTGGGATCAGGTGAAGTTTGAGCTGGGTCAGATTCACATCTGCCGCACAGAGCACTTTGAGCCGAAGTCGAAGGAGTCCGAGGCCAAGGTGGACTGTGACGCGGAGCTGCTGGCGCTGCTGCGTGGCTGGCAGGCACAGGCACGCGGGCCTTTCGTGATCGAGTGCAAACGAAAGGCGCGCTATCACAAGGCACCTGTGGGCTACTACCGTGCTGAGGAGCATTTCCGCCCGCTCTATGCTTGGCTGGGAGAGCAGGGCATCACGGATAACAAGAAGCTGCACACTCTGAGGAAGGAGCTGGGCAGCGTGCTGGCGAATGAGCAAGGCATCTTTGCCGCACAGCAAGTGCTGAGGCACGCCCACATTCAGACGACGGCGCGGCACTACGCGGACAAGCGGCGGACGATCACGGCAGGGCTGGGCGCTTTGCTGGGCGATGTGGCGGAGCCGGGAAAGGTGATCGCCTTCCCGGTGCCGGAGCCGGTGACTACGCCAGTGGCGAAGTCTGCCAAGAAGCGCGGGGCGATGTCGGCATGACCAAGATGCCGGGGGAGGGGTCAGAAGCTTGTGCGCTCACGCCCCTGATTCCATCAGGCTTGCAGCATTAAATGCAGCAAACTACCAGCCGCGTTTCATGCGCTCATCCTCAGCGACTTTGAACCCGCAGAGGAGGAAAGCACCAGGTGCGCAGCACCACACGCCCGCTGAAAAAGCATTGAGAAGAAGCCACAAGAAAGGCTCGGTATCCCAGGTCAGACCCCAGATGAATCCGGCCAGAAAGCCGCCCTTCATGAGATAGACAGAGGCGGCTTCTAGGAAATTGCGGGTTTTGAGTTTCATGTCCCCACCCTACAATGCCTGTCAAGGCTACCGCCCCAGTGAGATCACACGACGGCGCGGCACTATGCGGACAAGCGGCGGACGATCACGGCAGGGCTGGGCGCTTTGCTGGGCGATGTGGCGGAGCCGGGGAAGGTGATCGCCTTCCCGGTGCCGGAACCGGTGACTACGCCCGTGGCGAAGCCCGCCAAGAATCCCGGCACGATGTCGGCATGATCAAGATGCCGGGGGCGGGGGAGCGCGGTGTGCAGATCCCGCTCGCCTCTCAATGGATTCAGCCTCGCAAAATTTTATACATTGGGATGGATAATCGCGCCTAACGTTTTGCCATATTAGAGCATCGCCAGAATCAGTCAGAATCAGTCAGAATCAGTCAGAATACATTGGCGGGGCAATCTGGAGCGGACCTTGCCAATGCGTTTTGATGAAGCAATCTTGCGTCAAACTTCATCGCACTTCACTACCAGAAATTGCCAATGTGTTTTGAAGAACCAATCATGAGCGCCTATGAATGAATCTACCTTAGCAAAAGAGAGCGTGAGTCACTACACCGTGGCGGAAATCGCACACCGCTTTGGCGCACATCCGGTCACGTGCAGACGTTGGATCAGAGAGGGGCGAATCAAGCCGTTGAGGCTGGGGCGTTTGGTCAGGATCACGGCGGCAGAAGTCGAACGATTCGAGAGGGATGGCGCGCTATGAGACACGATGAAAAGCCGCTGGGATTTGAATGCTGCTGGAGCGCGGGCGGGCATCTGGTGATCATGCAGGATCAGACCTCTAGCATCATGCGAGGGCTGGACAAGGAACCCGCACTCTACTTTCAGGCGGAGGAACTGCCGGGACTAATTGAGTCTCTGCGGCGGGCTGTTGGCGTGGAGGTAATCCCAGATTTGCAGGCGGAGATCAAGGAGCAGGAATGCTTGATCAATGTGCTGCATGAGTGGGCGAGCTTTCCGCCTGCATCTGAAGCCGCTGACATACCGCCAGAAAAAAAGAAGGGCGGCGGCGGTCTAACTATCATTTTAACTTAGAACAGAAACGCAAAACCCGGCGCACCTTGGCGGCGCTGCCGGGCTTTGACATGATGCAGTATGGTAGCTCCATCATGCCATCGCCAACGGTGCCGCGCAAGGCCGCGCTGTGATATGGAGGCATGACGAGCGATGAACGAAAACTATGTGAAATTCACGCTGTGGGCGCTGGCCTATGGGCGTGATCAGAGAGAGAGGATGCAAACACTTCTCCGCTGGGCAGTGATTCAAACGGGGCGCGATGCTGTGGAGAAATTCGAGATCGAGAATCCCGGCAGACTGGAGAAGCTGGAGGAGCCGGATGGACCGTGGAGCTATGAAGATGGGCAGGCGTGGGCGCTGGGCTGTGAGATTCTACGCGCGAACAATAAAAAAATCCTCACGAAGGAATGTCTGGAAAGTCACGCAAAGCTTGAGCGATTCATGGCCGTGATGGATGAGCGATGCGGCAGACGGGGCGATAAAAGATGCTCTGTGATGCTGCCGCTTGAATGGTTTTGGCGGGCTTACTTTCCCGCCTGCGGATGGAAGCATAATGGCCCGCTGACGTGGGATCTTTTCGCGGTCTTATGCGCCATCAAGTCAAAGGTGGGCGACGATCCCAAGAAGCCCAAGAACGAGCGGGGAATGGCCTTTGTGACGTGGCCGGAGATCCAATGCCGGAGCCTTGGCTATCTCACTGAGACTGACATGGAGCGGTGTCTCCCACTCCGAGAGGATGGTGTGAAGCCCTTCAGCCGCGATGTGATCCGAGCGCGTGCTAGGCGTATCCGTGCTGGCGATATGATGATGAGCTACACGCCGAGAGTCAGGGGCAAGAATGGCAAGGAGGCATGGAAGCCAGTCGCCTATGGCTACGGTGTCAGTGATACTCAGTTGATCGCGTGGGCAGATGCGCAGATGGGCAAACGGGCCGGAGGCTACAAGGGCAAGCTGAGAGCCAAACAGGAGGCACAGGCGGAGTTGTCTCGACGGATGCAGAGCAAGTGATTATCGAATGATGGTGGACCTGAGGTTGGACCTGATAGTCATTTGATAATCATTTGATAGTCATTTGATAATCAGCAGAGACCGAACGGTAGCCGATCGGTAGCCGAACGGAGGCCAACCGCGCTATCCACAGTTTGCTGATGGTCGCTGAAGTTAGACTGCCCAGCGAAACGAAGTCGAGCACGACTCCAGCAGTGAAGTTTGCCGACGATGTCGGAAAACAGCTCCAAACCCCCTCTGCAACCATGCGACAAACTCACAGACCGCCCCACAGGCTACCCCACAGACCGCCCCACTATAATGGTAGTGGTAATGGAAGCATGAAATGGAAGTCTTTAATGAGGTGCCGGAGTTGCTACGCAATCCAGCACCGACGATTTTCTTTTTCTGATTTTCAGAAGCGCATTGAAGAGCCACAAAGCCGGGCCGCCCCCTTTTTCTTTTTTTGTCGAGTGCCAGGGGATGAGATGAGAGATAGCCATGATGGCGCTGGATAACGCCAGGGGAGAGCCAAGTGCAGGGCTGAGGTAGTCAACGTCTCTGTGGGCGTCTCTGTGGGCGCTGGCGAGCTTCTACGACTCTGGGGCATGATGAGCGCAGAAGTGGCAACGGGCGCTGAGGTATCACAAAAGCAGATCAGCGCGCTGTGGAGCAGTTGGAGCGGTCTATTGCATCACCCGCCCACCTCCTGACAAAGTAGGAACACCGGAGCGGACGAAGGGCAGAGGGATCAGATAGGAGCCTCTGGAATGGATTTGGAGGCCGGGGAAATCTCGCCAATGCGCGGGCCTCGAGCGTCTGCCGGGGCGTGTTTTGGTCGCTACAGATGCACAGCCGGTGCACAGCCGCAGAATTTTCACTCGAAAATCCGAGTTTTCGCATGAGTCATAACTCCTTGAAAATCAAGGAGTGGTGCCTGAGACAGGACTCGAACCTGCACTAGTTTCCCAACCAGATCCTAAGTCTGGCGCGTCTACCAATTCCGCCACTCAGGCATTGAGGGCTGCAAAGCGTGCATGATTCCAGACTCGGCGCAGCCTGCAAATGAATTGTCAGCGCTCTTGTCGGGGAAGCAGACGCAGCGCCAGCCAGCCGGTGATCAGTACCATGACCAACGGAATGAGGCCGATTTTCAGATTCGGGCCGATCCAGGGGAGCCAGCTCTTCTGGTATAACATGAGTCCGCTGAACCATTTCAATCCAAAGACCCAGCCGCCGTGCAGTCCTATGCCAGCCCAGAGTGAGCCAGTTTGCATCCGCGCCTGGGTGAGCACCCAGCCGACGGCGAAGAGCGTGGCAAACTCGGCGAGCAGGAAGTCGATGTCGCCAAACCCGCGAGCGATTTGCGCCAGCACGGCGAAGCCGCTGTGCCAGACGACCTGATCATCGGCGATCTGCCAGCCCTCCGGCGGCTTCATGAAATGCACGATGGCGAAGATGAAGGTAGCCCAAAGCACCGCTGCGCGCGTGGTCATGGTGCGAAGCAAGAGGCCGAGCAGCAGGGCGCGGAAGAAGAACTCCTCGACGATGCTAGCCCCCAGGGATGCGGTGATGGGCTCGCTGAGCTTCATCCAGCCCGGCTCGGGGCGGAGGCGATAAGCGCCGAGCTGAAAAAAGACGAAGCCCATGATCAAAAGCAACCCGGCGGCGAGCGCAAAGCCGAGCAGCCACTGGCGTAGGCCGGACGCGAAGGGCTTCCAGCTCGGCAACAGGCTGCGATCCAACTGAACGCTGCGCAGGAAGGGCCAGATGAAGACGATGGCGCAGACGAGGACGGCGCGGTTGAAGTAGCGCGTGAGGTGGGCGCGGTTGATTTCTTTGGTGAGCCACTGCCCGACGCCGCTTTCACCCATGGGTGAGCTTTTCAGCCACGCGAGGGTGCTCTGCCCCAGCTCAAAAAGCGGTGCAGAGAGCAGCGCCCCGCCGAGCATGACAGCGAGGAGGTAGAGGAGCAGCTTTGGCAGCGCGGAGACAGGTGGGGTGATGGCGGGTTGCATCGGCGGCAAGCTAGCGCATCCTGCGCGCTCTCAATGACCAAAAACCAAATCCACGAATGGCACGAACGCTTGGAAGACGGGCGGAAGCAATACATCCGCGCCCACTGGAACTCCCGCGAATGGCTTTTCCGCCTGGCCCACCCGGATGGCGAGGCCTGGATGCCGATGTCGCCAACCGTGGAAAACTGGCTGGCGCTGCGTGATGTGCTCTTCCGCAAGTATCAGCGGAAACGGCTGCCCATCAAACATCTGCAAACCGTGGACAACGTGCTCGCAGACCTCGGCTGGCGCGTGGATGAGAACGGTGAGGCGGTGAAGATTGAGGAGTAAAACGCGTTTTTAACTCGCAGGCTGGTGCAGCGAGATTTCATCTCGATGTCTCAAGGGAATTGAAAACCCACCGGCGGGTTACAAACCCGCGGCACCAGTGTACGAGTTTAAAACTCGTTCTACGACGGCACCTTCACTTTCCCTTGTGGCACGCTGACGTGCGGATGATCGGCAGCGAGGAATCGCCAGGGGAAATCCGCGGCCTGGCTGATACCGACGCGGATGTCCGTGACCACATGTGTTGTGTCTGAAGCGGCACGCAAACCACAGGCGGCGGGTTTGCCACGGCCCGCCATGATCGTGCCGTGATGCTCGCCGGTGATGCCGAGAGCCCTGCCGAGTTTGCCGGGACCGGAGCAGAGTTCGTGCGGCTTTTGTTTGTTACGCCGTTGCTGCATGGCCTCGATCCCCCGACGCGGCTCCAATGCCCGGATGAGGATGAGGCCATCTCGATCACCTCCTTTGACGAGCAGATTGAAGAGCCAGTACATGCCGTAGTTCAGGTACACGTAGGCGGTGCCGGGTGGCTGCTTTTGCACAAAGTCGCGCGCGCTTGGCCGGGATGCTGTGTGGCAGGCGGCATCTCCTTCCGCGGCATAGGCTTCTGTCTCCACGATGATGCCGGAGCAGCCCTGCCACTCCAGTTCCACGCCAATCAAGTCATGCGCGACGGTGAGGACATCGCGCTGGAAGAAGTCGGGCTTGAGGAAACCGCGAGGCATGGCTCACAGCCCAGTCGGATGATCCACAAAACTCCAGGGCAGGCCGAACTGCTCCTGCACATGCTGCGCCAGCGCCTTCACGCCGAAGGTCTCGGTGGCGTAGTGACCTCCGTAGAGGACGTTGATGCCGAGTTCTTCGGCGAGAGTGTAGCTCCAGTGCGGGCCTTCGCCGGTTATGAAGGTATCGATTCCCGCTTTGGCCGCTGCAGCGATCTCGGACCCGGAACCGCCGGAGGAGATGCCGATCTTTTTCGTGATTCGTGGTCCGCCGGCACAGACATGGATGCGACCACCATCGAGAGCCGTGGTGAAGCGGGCGAGCACGTCATCGAGCGACAGTTCGGCCTCGCAGGTGACACCGACGGACATGCCTTTGTAGTCGAGGAAGCCGCCGTTCGGCGTGAGTTGCATGGCTTTGGCGATGCAGGCGTTGTTTCCCAGCGTAGGGTGCACATCCAGCGGCAGATGTGCGCTGTAGATGGCGAGGTTGTTTTCCAGAGCGAGCTTCATGCGCTCAAAGGTGCCGCCCGTCCATGGCTGGAGCCCGCTCCAAAACATGCCGTGATGGACGATGAGAAAGTCCGCGCCGGCAGCGATGGCCTTTTTGACGACGGGCAGCGTGGCGTCCACTGCGGCGGCGATGCGGGTGACCTGCCCGTTGCGGTTTTCGAGCTGGAGCCCGTTCACTGCATTGGAGTAGTCCGGCAGCTCCGCGATGCGGAGCGTGGTGTTGAGATGGGCGGTGAGGTCGGCGAGCGAGGGCATGGCGGTGGGGAATGACGAAACCCGAATGAACGAATGACGATGTCGGCCGCGCCAGTGCGTCAGGCTCAGTCGTTGAAGAAGTGGCGGCCAGTCTGGCCGGCTTCGGTCTTGTTATCGACTTCCCAATACACGTCTTCGAAGATGGACTCGGGCTCGGGATAGGGGCTGGCTTTGGCGAAGTCAGCGGAGGCTTCGGCTTCGGCCTGGGCTTCGCGGTCGATCTTCTTGAGCTCGGCTTCGGTGGCGACGCCTTCGGCGATGAGGGTGGCTTTCCAGACCTGGATGGGGTCGTGCTCTTTCTGGAAGCGTTCGACTTCTTCCTTGGTACGGTACTTGAGCTTGTTCGCATCAGCGACGGAGTGGCCTTCCCAGCGGTAGGTGGAGATCTCGATGATGCTGGGCTTGCTCTCGTTGTGAGCACGATCCAGGGCCTGGCCGACGCGGGCGCGGACTTCGTAGAGGTCCTCTCCCATGAAGTGATCCCAGGCCATGCCGTAACCTTCAGCGCGCTGGGCGAGGCATTGACCGAAGGCCGAGCTGCGCTCCTGGCTGGTGCCCATGGAATAGCCGTTGTTTTCGATGACGTAGATGACGGGAAGATCCCAGAGTTCGGCGAGGTTCAGGGATTCATGGAAGGCTCCCTGGTTCACGGCACCATCGCCGAGGAAGCAGAGGGCGGCGCCTTTGAGGCCGCGATATTTCAGGCCGTAGGCGAGACCAAGTCCGAGCGGAGTCTGGCCGGCGACGATGCCGTGGCCGCCCCAGTAGTTTTTCTCGGGGGCGAAGTAGTGCATGGAGCCTCCTTTGCCCTTCGAGCAGCCGGTGGCTTTGCCAAAAAGCTCCGCCATGCACTCGTTCATGCCCATGCCGACGGCGAGGGCGTGGCCGTGGTCGCGGTAGGCGGTGATCATGTGGTCATTTTCACCCAGCAGTGAGGCGCAGCCGACGGCGACGGACTCCTGGCCGATATAAAGATGGAGGAAGCCGCCCATGCGTCCGGCCTGGTAATGCTGGAGGGACACCTGCTCGAATCGGCGGATGCGGACCATCTTGCGATACATCTCGATTTTATCATCAGCAGTGAGCTTCTGATTCACGGGGACGGCGGCGGGATTCGGCGTGGGGGCTTTTGCGAGGGCCATAAATGGGGCGCGATGGTAGCGGTAGATGAGCGGGACGCAAGCGGCGAGGGCGGTGACAAAGGGCTTGTCGCGGGTGCGGCTATGCTGTTCACATGGGGGTGAAAGCAGAGAACGCACCATGAACGAGTGGGATCGCCGCATTGTGGCCGCACAGGGCTATGTGGAACTCGGCCTCCATGAAGAGGCCCGGGGCGAACTTTCACACCTGCCGCCTGAGGTGCATGAGCGCCCCGACGTGATGGAGCTGAATGTGCTCTGTCACATGAACGACCACCGCTGGGCGGAGGCACTGGGGTTGGCTCAGGAACTCTGCCGCACTGAACCGGATGAGCCGGGCGGATTCATCCACGCAGCTTTTTGCCTGCATGAGCTGGGCCGCACGGAGGCGGCGCTGGATCTTCTGGCCAGTGGCCCGGCGGCGCTGCGAACAAAACCGGTGTACTATTACAATGTGGGCTGCTATCTGGCCCGCCTCGGGCAGGAGGAAAAGGCGCTCCAAGTGCTGAAGCAGTCCTTCGAAATGGATGGCGACCTCCGCCGCGATGCCCGCAAGGACCCCGACCTCCTCTCCCTGCGCCAGAAGCTGGAGACGATTTGATCTTCGATTCCTTTTTGATGCACAAGCCCACGTCCAGTCACCTCGCCGCCGTCACCTCATGGTTCGAGGACAATTTCCGCGAACGCGGGGAGCTGGGTGCATCCGTCTCCATTTGGCAAAACGGGGCGGAGATACTCGCGCTGAGTTCGGGCCATTCCGACCGCGCCCGGACACGAGCCTGGTCAAACAACACCCTCGTGCCGGTGTGGTCCGCCACGAAAGGTCCCGCTGCGGTCTGTGCGCTGATGGCTTTGGATGAGGCGAAACTGCCGCTCGATTGCCCGGTGGGTGAAATCTGGCCGGAGTTTGTCGGCGCAGGAAAAGGCGAGATGAGCTTTGCCCATCTCTTTTCCCACACGGCGGGGTTGTGCGCCCTCGACGAGCGCGTCTCGATCATGAACTACGAAGCCGTGGTGGAGGCGCTGGAACGCCAGCGCCCGCTCTGGGAACCGGGGATGAACCAGGGCTATCACGCGCGCACCTTCGGCTTTCTCATGGACGAGATCGTCCGCCGCATCACGGGGGTGGACTCACTCGGCGAGTATTTCCGTGAGATGATCGGCAGCCAGCTCGGGCTGGATTTCTGGATTGGCCTGCCCACGGCGCAGCATGAGCGGGTGGCCACCGTCTATCCGGGGAAAATCAGCATCGCCGATGGTGACCGGCCATTCCTCAAAGCCTTCAGCACAGCGGGTAGCATCACTCAGCGAACTTTTGCCTCTCCGCTCGGTCTGAATGCCGTTCAGGACTTCAATCAACCTGGAACGTGGCAGCATGGCTACGCCAGCATGGGTGGCGTGGGCAGCGCCAGTGGGCTGGGGAAATTTTACGCCATGCTCGCTCAGGGCGGCACTTGGAACGGGCGAGAGATCGTGCCTGCCGCAGTGACGCGGCTGCTGGGTGAGACGCTCTCCGAGCAGGAGGATCTGGTGCTATGCACGCCCATTTCTTTTGGTGCCGGGGTCATGAAAGATCCGCTTCAAACCAACCCTGACCTACCGCCAGGAAAACTGCGCCAGCATTACGGGCCGTCGTTGAAAGCCTTCGGTCATCCGGGAGCCGGCGGTTGTCTGGCATTCGCCGATCCAGAGAATCAAATCAGCTTCGCCTACACCATGAACCAGATGGAAACCGGGGCTTTGCCCGGGCCGAAGTGCGTTGGGATGATTGAGCGCCTTTACGGCGAAGCCGCCTGAAAACAGAACGGGCCGGGATTGCGTCATCCCGGCCCGCTGCGGTTCTTGTCTTGAGTTTTGTTCTTCTCAAGCTCCCGGGCGAAAGAAGGCAAATGGCTCAGGACGAATCTCGTGAAAAGCGACCTGAAATGTCAGACCGGGGGTGAGGAGATCGGTTCAAACAATGGAAAAACTTTTTACTTTCCGGTGTCCCACTACGCGTACCAAACTCCTGCCGCACCCGTCAGACGAACAGGCTTTTTGAATGCCTTCCATCATTTTTAGAATTGCCTGCCCCTGCCCCATGAGGGTAAACTTCCCGTCCCTCCCCCCCGGAAAGCATGAAGCCACTCTCCACCCCATGCTTCTCAGCATTGCTGCCAGCCTTGTGCTTGGCACTGGGGAGTATTGGCATGGCGCAGTCTCTGCCGAAAGTCAGTGCCACGGGAGCTGCTGCTGCCACTCAGGGAAAGACCCCGCTCACCGCCGCAGTGCCATCCGTCACGGTTCCTCGCGTGACTTCCCCCACCATGCCGCGCATGGGATATGCGCGGTATCCATGGAAGACCGACATCACGGCCACGGTCTTTTGGGTGGGTGAGCAACCGACGGAAAACAATCCCACGCCCAATGACAAAAGCTCCTGGGATACGGAGTGGGCAAAGAACTTCGGCGGTTACGATGACCCCGATCCAGCAAAGCGCGGCTCGAACTTCTGCCCGCTTGGCTTCACTCCCGGACTGAATCCTTTCTACATCGCTCTGCCTTACAACGACTGCCTTGATTACAACTCGCACAAGTCAGAAGCCTCGAAGGTCATCCCTTGGTTCAAAGAAAAGTTCAAGCGCTCCGGCAAAAGCGTACTTCAGGGCCAGTGGCTGGCCATCCGATACGGCAACCGCGTCTGCTACGCTCAATGGGAGGACTGCGGCCCCTTCCTCACGGACGACCACGAATACGTCTTTGGCAGCTCCCGCCCAAAAAACACCAGCAACAACGGCGCAGGCATCGACATCTCCCCCGCCATTCGTGATTACCTCGGCCTGCGCAGCATGAGCAAGTGTGACTGGCGCTTCGTGGATGTCAGCGAAGTGCCGCCCGGACCCTGGCGTAATCTCGGCACGAACAATCACTTCGTCCGCGCCCAGCAGCAGCAGAAAGTACAGAACACCTCCGACACCATGTCACGTCTGCAAGAACTCCGCCGACTCCGTGACGAGTACTTCAAGCAGAGCGGTGGCGGGGAATTCCAAAACCGCTGATCAGCGGAGGATCACGAAGCTGCCATCAAGCAAAGCGTAAGCTGCCGCGAAACTCCACACGGGCAGCTTCCCGCCTTCACCCGTTCCGGTGACTTTGCCCGCTGCATCACGCAGTTCCCAGTGCAGTTGCCCGGCCTTCATCCAGCCTGAACCGGTGATGCAGGCGATCAGCGTGGAACCCTGACCATTCGTGACCAAAGAAGGATGCTTGGCTCCTGGCGGGCCAAGCTTTTCCAAGTCGCCGCCAAGCGCGCCAGTCACGATGCGGCCATCGTTCTCCCACGCGACACGCAGGGTGCCAGCGACTTCGTTCATGCTGATGCTGCTCATTGGGCACATGGCGATGCGCCAGTCATCCAACCGCGTGATCTTGGCAGCACCACCTAGAGGTTGGCGGATCATGGCGATGCCTCGCTCATCAGGTTTCATCGCCGCACGATAAAGCACATGCAGCGTTCCTTTCGCATCCAGATGCGCACGCAATGAGCAGCACGGACAGACACCGGGCTGTTCTTTGTTCAGCAGCTTGGGCTCGGAAAAAGTCGTGCCATCATCCTGTGACTCACGCACGAAAACGAAACGCGCTCCTTCGCGCAATCCAGGCTCCGTGGCCGCGTGCCAGACGAGACAGACACGCCCGTCTGAATTCGCCGCGATCGAGGCTCCGCCGTCCAGCGCCACCGTATCGCCGAGCCAGTCGCGTTGTTTTTCAAACTGCCCTGCACCTGCCGTCATCCGCGCATGATACAGAGCCGAGCGATGCTGCTTTTCGCCGGTCTTCTCCGGCACGCCATTCCACACGACCTGCACACTGCCGCCGCGACCCAGTGCCAGTTGTGCGCCACGGATGGTGCCGACGGCGATGGCAGATCTCGGAATAGAATTCACCGTGATCGGCTCCGCCCAGCTCGCCTCGGTTGAAGCGCGATGCGTGTAGCGAATGTCACAAGCCTTTGGGTCGCCCTTGAGATAGACGAGATGCACCTCGCTCTTCGCATCCACGAGCATCTGCGGCTGAATGCCACCCTCAGGCACCGACTCCACCCGCACCTCCGCTTCCGCGAAATGGGTGATGAGCAGCAGGGCAAAAAGAATGGCTTTCATGACTCAGCGTAACGCGTCCTAGGGGCGGAAGTTGCGCAACCGCAGTGCATTCGCGATGACCGACACGGAACTCAGACTCATCGCCGCACCGGCGATCATCGGGCTGAGCAGAACGCCGAGCCAGGGATACAAAATGCCAGCCGCGATGGGGATGCCGAGCGCGTTGTAGAGGAAGGCGAAGAGCAGGTTCTGCCGGATGTTCCGCATCATCGCGCGGCCAAGCTGGATGGCGTGGACGATGCCGCGCAGATCACCGCGCACGAGCGTGACGGGCGCTGTCTCCATCGCAATGTCCGTGCCGGTGCCCATCGCGATGCCGACATCGGCTTCGGCCAAAGCAGGTGCGTCATTGATGCCATCACCCGCCATGCCGACGACCACTCCAGGCTTCTTCATCTGGGTGATGAAAGTGTGCTTCTCCTGCGGCGTGACACCGGCGTGAAAGCGCTCGATGCCAAGTGTGCTCGCGATGCGCTTCGCCGTACGTTCGTTGTCGCCCGTGAGCATGACGACTGAGATGCCGAGTGCGCGAAGTTGAGCGAGAGCTTCGGGAGTGGTTGGCTTGATGGGATCGCTGACGACGATGACGGCTGCCGCCTGACGATCCACGGCAAGGAAGATGGCCGACTTGCCTTCGCTTTGATGCGATGTCGCGAGTGCTTCGAGTGCGGCGAGATTTTCGATGCCTTGTTCGCGCAGGAAGTCGGCCTTGCCGACCATCACCGCTTTGCCATCGACCATGCCGCTGACACCCGCAGCGGGCGTGGCTTGGAAGTCGGGCACGTCTGGCAAAGCGAGCTTCTTTTTCTCCGCTGCCTGGATGACGGCATAGGCCAGCGGATGCTCGCTATGACGCTCCAAGGCCGCCGCGAAACGCAGCGCGTCGTCGATGCTGAGCTGGCTTTGCGGCGAGAGAAGAACCTCGGTGACTTCGGGTTTGCCGAGCGTGAGCGTGCCGGTCTTGTCCACGGCCAGCGTGTTCAGTGCGGCCAGTTTCTCGATGGCCTCCGCCTGACGAATAAGCACGCCCATCTTCGCCCCACGACCGATGCCGACCATCACGCTCATCGGCGTGGCAAGCCCGAGCGCACAGGGACAGGCGATGATCAAAACAGCGACGGCATTCGCAATGGCATACGCCAGTGAAGGCTCCGGTCCGAGCCACAACCACAGTCCAAAGGTCACCGCCGCCGCGACCAGCACCGCAGGCACAAACCAGGCCGCCACTTTGTCCGCCAGTGCCTGGATCGGCGCACGACTGCGCTGCGCCTGCCCGACAAGCTGGACGATCTGCGCCAGCATCGTGTCCGCGCCCACTCGCTCGGCCTGCACCATCAGACTGCCGTGTTGATTGAGCGTGCCGCCCGTTACCTTGGCTCCGGCGGATTTCTCCACAG
>NZ_JBILYB010000280.1:0-3770 GCF_044378005.1 Prosthecobacter sp. | reverse complement strand
GATGCCGTTGATGTAGAGCACGATGTCCGGTCGTCGCTCATAGCCGCCTTTCAGCGTGACCTCCTCCGCCAGGGCGAAGTCGTTTTTCTCTGGGTGCTCCCAGTCGATGAGGTGGACGTTCTCATTCGGCTTCCCGGCGGCGATCTGCACCTGCACGGGATAGCGCAGGAGTTGGTAGGTGCGCAGGTTGGCTTGATACAAGGTGATGCCCGTAGCGTCCGCAGCGGCCATCAGCTTTTGCACAGCGGCGGAGATGTGTGCCTCGGAGTAGCCGCGCTTGAGTAAATTGGCTCGCAGGTATTCCACCTCGATGCAGCGGTTGTTCTCCCGCTTGTTCCACTCGCCCAGGTAGTCGTAGCCCAACCCACCCGGCCCGGTGAAGAGCTGGATGACGCGGTTCTGCGTCTTGCGTTCGGAGCGGGGGATTTCAGGCATCAGGTGGAGGATTGACTTTGGAACGCAGGAGGGCAGCTTCAACCTGCCGGTGGATGAAACTCGGCCTCAGCGCCGTGTGTTTCGGGTCTCACGACCAGCGAAACCTATATCCACCGGCTTTTTTGTCTCATGCGGCGGTTCCCAGCGGATTGTTCTTCCAAAGGAACGTCGCCTCCTCCTCTGACAAGTTTGGAAAGAGGCCGAGCTGGGTGAGGCGGGAGTAGGAGATGATTTCGGTGCCCGCTCGTTTGTTGAAGACCTCGGCGGCGATGGCGGTGTGCACCTTCACTTCGCGAGCAAAGGACTCGATCTGTTCTGGTTTGGGCTTCGGCCAGCGAGTGCTGAAGGCGATCAGCTTGTCGCTATACACCAGTGTGTCCTGCGCCCACTCATCCGCCTGCTTCTCGCGAATGTCATCCTTGCGGTCCACATACTCGGCGAAGACGTCTTTCACGTCGGTGATGTGCAGCATCAGGTGCGCGATCTCGTGGAAGAGGATCAGCCAAAACTGCGCGAGGTTGCGGTACTTCATGCTGTGGATGATGACCGCTTTCGTGGGTGACATCAGTCTCGTACAGCCACGGAAGGCGGACTGCTTCATGATGGGGGCAAACACCAGCGCCACCCCGGCCTCGGCCAAGATTTGGCGCACCTGCGGGATCACATCCACCAGCTTGGTTCGCGTCAGCTCACGTAACTCCTTCACCGCCACCGCCAGCTTGTCGCGATCATACGGCTTCACGTGGATGCGTTCGGCTGCGCGGCAGCCCAGTTCCATCCACAGCCCGCCGCTGATCCGGCTGAATTTCTGGCTGGTGTCCTTGTAGGCGGCCATCGCCAGCAGATTGTCATTGGCCATTTTGCCCAGTGCCAGCAGATCAGGCACTTCAAAACGCCGACACATCTCCGTGCGGCGGTCCTTGGCACTGGTTTTGGCGGCCACGAGCTGGATGCGGGCCAGCGAAGCATAATCCACTTCCTTCATGATCTTCCGTTCAGCCTCATCTGGCGGCCTCTCTTCCGTGGGGAAGCTCACTACGGCGGCAGCACCCCACTGACGGCCCTTGAGCGTTTCAAAGGCGGACCGGTCGGCGATCAGCAGGCGGAAGAAGTTCGAGACAGAGGCAGTGGGGCGCATTTTCCCGGCCACCCAGCGGGAGATGTTCTTTTCCCCGTAGCCGGTGACGGCGGCCGCCTGTTTGTGGGTAAGTCCATACTGTTGCAGGAAGAGCTTCATTTCCTCGGGGGTGATGGCACCCGTGATTCGATTCAGGCTGGCGTCGATAAGGCGGTTACCTTCTTCGCCGAGCACGGTGTCACCGCACTTCGGGCACTTCAGCATGGGCACGTTCTCGATCACCACCTTGCCAATGTCTGGCAACTCGGTGGTGTAGGGCAGCTTCACGGCTTCGAGCGTGCCATCACACTCAAAGCAGGGGACGCGATCTTTGGTTTTACGAGCAGACATGGCGGTTTGGATTCGGGGTCGGGTTCAGGCGATGGGCACGCGTGGCAGGGGCGCGTGCCCGGTGTTGTGAGGATGGACGGCTACTTTCACCCTCGGGGGTTCCCCTTTGGCTGAAAGCGTGATGTGGATCAGCAGCGCGGGCAGGCCTTCCTCCTCGGGATAGGGCAGGACGTACTGGTAGCGCTGCGGTGTGGTGTTCGGTTTGAGGTAGAGCTGGAACTTCTTCAGGTCGGCGACGAGATCCGCGAACAGGCCGTCCGCAGTGATCCCCCACTTGTCCAAATAGTTCCGGCTCGTGCTGTCGTTGGCATCCAGGAACCTGCGTCTCCGGTCCCGCAGCGCGGCGGTGATCTTCTCACGGACCGTGCTGGTGGCGAATCGGGGCGGCGGGTTCATGCAACGCGCGATAGTGGTGCTTTTTGACACCTCCGCAAGGCCAATGTTCAACCAAGGTGCTTTTGAGCACCTTGCCGCTCATACCAGCCGCGTCCTCCCGGTGAGGAGTTCCTGCATCATGGCATGCTTGAGGGCGCGGGTCTTCTCCCGCCGCTGCTCCAGCACCGCCAGCTCCCCGTCCATCTCACTCAGCACCGACGCGATGGCGGTTTGTTCGGGGAGAGGTGGAAATGAGAACAGGATGGGGTTCAAATCCTTCGCGTGAATGTGGGGCTGTGCTCCGCCAGTCTGTGCCTTGTAGATCGTCTGCTGTTTGCACAGAAGTTGGTAGAAGACGAAATCGAGGCAGTAACTTTCTGATTCGCTGATGGTGGAGCAGTCCGAAGCGAAAATCGGTTCGGCGTAGAGTGCAACATAACCGGCGCTTGCTCCCGAGGCGCTGATCGTGACCGTGCGGCCAAACCGATTTGCGGAAGCGTGATAATAGGCTGGTTGTTTGCCTCCTGCGATTACGGGAATCTCCCCCGGCATCAAGGTGCTGCTTGTGATGAGTTGCCCTTTCTTAATCTGGACAACATCCCCCAGCCGATTCACCTCCCACGCGCCATGGAAGCCGGGGAGGCGGGTTCCTTGCCATCGGATGCATACCCGTCTCTGATCTTTCAAACACGCACCTCTCAGAACCAGCCCATGGCCATTAAAAAATCCGACCTCTACTCCTCCCTCTGGGCCTCCTGCGATGAACTCCGGGGCGGTATGGATGCCAGCCAGTACAAGGACTACGTCCTCTTCATGCTCTTCATCAAATACGTCTCCGACAAATACGGCGACAGCGATGACTTTGCCCCGCCGGTGACGATACCGAAGGGGGCTAGTTTCAAGGACATGATCGCCCTCAAGGGCAAGAGTGACATCGGCGGCTTGATCAATACCCAGATCATCCAGCCGCTCATCGAGGCGAACTCCCGCCTCGCCCGCACGGACTTCCCGGACTTCAACGACCCGAACAAACTTGGCGAGGGCAAGGAGATGGTGGACCGCCTCACGAATCTCGTGGCCATCTTCCAGAAGCCGGAGCTCGATTTCTCGAAGAACCGCGCCGACAACGATGACATCCTCGGCGACGCCTATGAGTATCTCATGCGCCACTTCGCCAGCGAGAGCGGGAAGAGCAAAGGCCAGTTCTACACGCCGTCCGAGGTCAGCCGCATCATGGCCAAGGTCGTCGGCATCGGCCCGCACAATACCGTGGGCAGCACCACGGCTTATGACCCCACCTGCGGCTCCGGTTCCTTGCTGCTCAAGGTCGCTGCGGAGGCGGGTAAACACATCACGCTGGAAGGGCAGGAGAAGGACGTGACCACCGCCGGTCTCGCCCGCATGAACATGATCCTGCACGATTTCCCAACGGCCAACATTCTGACCGGCAACACATTGGCAGCGCCGAAGTTCAAGGACGAGGAACAACTGC
>NZ_JBILYB010000100.1:0-23270 GCF_044378005.1 Prosthecobacter sp. | reverse complement strand
TGCCGCTGTTCGAAGTCGCGGCCCATTCACCTGCTGCCGTGCTGGCCCAAAAGCTCGGCGTGCCCCTGCTCGAAGGCAGTGCGCGGGGAATCTTCCGGCTGGATGCCACCCACCCCCGCTGGGCGCACGTCGTGGTGCATGAACTGGTGGAAACGGCTGCCGAGCGTGGGTTCAACGGCGTGGTGCTCGCCGGGCTGGAGACCATCAGCCAGGACGCTGAACGCGCCGCAGTGCTGGGCGTGCTGCCGCTGCTGAAAGCTGCGTATCCTGACAAGCAAATCTTCCTCGAAGGCGGTTACTCCCTGCTGCACGAGGCCCGCCGCTACCTCGACGGCATCCTTTTCATCGAAGAAAAGGACGCCGACAAAGACGACCTCGCCCGCAACGAACGCAAGATCCACGAAGCCACCCGCCAGGGCGTGCAGCCATACGTCGTCGGCTTTGCCAAGCCCGGACACACGGCGGATGTGGCCCCACGTGCCAGCCGCATCCGCGAGCTGGGCGGTGTACCTTTCTTTACCACCCCAGAGCTGACTGGAGTGAACCTCGGCCCTTTGCAGGAAACCGTCCGCCGCGTCCTCGTGCTTCACTCCGGCGCCGCTCAGACGAGTTACACCGCCCGCGTGCTGCATGGCTCGCTCGAATGGTTGGGCTACCAGATCGTGTATCACGACGCCAGCCTGGAGGCCAGCGCCGCCTGGTTGCCCGAGCATGTCACCATCAACGCGGTGATCCTGGATCAGTCGCTCTGCCTGAATCT
Source organism: Prosthecobacter sp. (assembly GCF_044378005.1). Lineage (GTDB taxonomy): Bacteria > Verrucomicrobiota > Verrucomicrobiia > Verrucomicrobiales > Verrucomicrobiaceae > Prosthecobacter. The sequence goes on along the minus strand of NZ_JBILYB010000100.1, from coordinate 22,510 downwards.
CGAGCGCCAGCACAGTCTGATCAGCCTGGTGACGGGTCTGAAATCCGAAAACGTGCCTCTTCTGATCACCGGCCAGCCTTGGGAAACCGCCGCGGATTGGAGCCAAGTGGCCACCGCTCTGGACCTGAAAGGCAGCGGCAAAAACATCGCCAAATCTGGAGAAGCCATCATCCATCAGGTCGAAAACGCGCTGCTGATGAATCGCGGCACCATCGCCCCTCGCACCACCGGCTTGCGCGAGGTGCGTGCGGCCTCGGAGAGCAGCCAGATCCTGCTCTCCGTGCGTGCTGACGGCACCGTGTGCGACCAGATTTTCCTAAGTTCCTGGGGTGGTTTCTGGCTGGACCCTCTGGCGGTGGAGGCCGGCCCCCAGCTCGATCCCCTGCCCTTCCTGGAGAGCTTCCTCGCCGCTCAGGCCGTCACCCCCGTCGTGGACACCACGAGCCTGGACGGCCAGCGCATGCTCATCACTCACATCGAGGCCGATGGCTTCGCCGAAACCACTGATCAGCCCGGCCTGCCCATCGCCGCCGAGGTCATGCTGGAAAAGGTCATCGACAAGTATTCCCTGCCCATGACCGTCGCCGTTTGCGAGGGCGATGTCCGAGGCTGGACCCCAGGGCGAGACCCACGCCAGGCCATGCGTCTTCAGGAAGCTGCGCGCGCCATCTTTGCCCTCCCCTCCGTGGAGGCCGCCTCCGGTGGCCTGAGCCGCCCGACCTCCTGGGACGGCCGCAAGCCCGTCGGCGGAACGCTCAATGCCTCGGCCAAAAACACCCCGCTCATTCTGGAGCGCGAGGTCGCAGGCTCACTCGCCTTTCTCCATCACCAGTTGCTCAACCCCGATCGTACCATGGGCCTCATGAGCTGGCCCCAGGACAGCTTTCCCAGCAAGGAAGCCGTGGCCTTCTCCCGTGACATGGGTGTGGAGAATCTCATCCTTCAAACCCAGACCACACTCGCTGGCCGCACTCCGGCCCTTTCCCCACGGAGCTGGGGTATCGGTGGCCAATTCTCCACCCTCATGACCCGCAGCCCCCTGGCTCAGGGCACTCCCGAAGTCGAAGCCTTCATCAACGAAGCTCACCGCACCGGACAGCACCGCTGGCTGAGCCCCGTGCAGCTCAGCCTCAGCTTCCACGATGCTGCCCGCGCCTCCACTCTGAAGCAGGTCGAGCGCCTGCTCGACTGGTGCGCCTCCCAGCCCCTCCAGGCCGTGACCGCCGGGCACTACGCCCGCATCATGCGGGATGCCGCCCGGACCCGCATCTTCCAGACCGGCCCCAGCCGCTGGATCATCGTCAATGAAGGCTTTGCCCGCACTCTCCGCCTCCCGGTGGCCGCCGGGGTGCCGGATCTCTCACTCTGCACCGGAGTATCCGGTTTCGTCCGCCAGGGAGACCAGCTTTACATCCACACCCTCGGCCTGCGCCGCACCGAGCTGGTCATGCGCACCGAGCCCGAAGCCGATTACCTCCGCCTGGCCTCCTCCAGCGCCAGCGTCCGCTACCTGGAAGCGGGCAGCCGCCGTGCCCTGCTGCAAGTCGCCCACACACGCCCCGTCGAGTTTGCCTTCGAAGGCATGAAGCCCGGCACCATGTGCCAGATGCTGGCGAACGGCCTGCCTGAATACCACATGGCCGACACCAAGGGCCGCATCGAATTCATCGTCCCCAGCCAGTCCACCGTCCAGCTCCGCATCCTGCCAGAGACACCCAAGGCCGCCATGCGCTGATCCCCGCAGCTCATGTTCAAATTCCTCCTCCTCGCCCTCCTTTACATCGCCCTCGCCGGAGCCTGGGCCTGGCGCTTCCGCCCCGCCCCCGTGGTGGAAGACCACCGCACACCGAAGATCGAGCGACTGACCCGCTATCTGGTGAAAGTCCCCCGCGAGACCGCCCAACCCATCCTGATGAGCATCGCCTTCCTCGCGGACGAACGGCTCGCGCTTGTGGATCAGTGGTTAAGCCTCGCTCCCATGAAGCAGCTCCGGGAAATCACCATTCAGGACAGCCCCATGCTCCGCGACGCCGGTTCCTTGCGCGACTCCCTGCTGCTCGGCTGGCTCGGTCAGGGCAGCAAAGGCACTTCCACCGCCGAAGCCCACCTCATGATCGCCGCCTCAGGCAACCGGTTCGATGACACCATGCGCCTCTACGCCTTCGAGACTCTCGCCGCACGTGCCCGCAGCCAGCGCGATCTCGAGACCGCCATGGACATCCTCGAACGCGCCATCGACACCCCCGGAGCCAAGTGGAACCTCACCCGCACCTACATCCAAATCGCCCGCGAAAGAAACCAACCCGCCGCCGCCCTCACGAGCATCAGTGAGTGGCTCAAAGCCCACGGCAAAGACACCCCCTCCGCCGATCTCGCCGAAGCCCACGAACTCCAGCTCCACTACCTCCTGCAGCTCCACCGCTCTGAAGAAGCCCTCTCCATCCAGCTCGACCGTCTCAGCCACACCCCGCCGGAAGACCCCGGCTTTCAAACCATCCTCAATCACGGCCTGATGAGTGCCCGCACCTGCGGTCAGCCCACCCAGATCCTGCCCTGGATCGAAAAGCTCCTCGCCACCTACCCCGAGCACAAACTCCCGCCCGCCCAGCTCCTCACCCGCGCCGAGATCGCCCCTGAGTATTCCCAGTGGCTGCGCGAATATGCCGCCCTCGCCGACGGTGCACTCCCCCAACAAAGCGCCCTTGAAGCCTGCCTCCGCCTCGCCGCCACAGGTGAACCCAGCGCCCTCGCCCGCATCTGTTTCCTGGCTGAAGAGTCCAAACGCAGCATCCAGGCCATCGACTTCCTCGGCAAAGCTCTCACCCATCCAGCCCTGAGCCCTACCCTGCACACCTTGGCCCAAAGCACCCCCCTCGCCCGACGCGTCATCACCGAATCTCTTCGCCTGGAGCCCAAAAACCGCGACCTCCACTTCTCCGCCACCCTCGCCGAAGCCGCCAGCAAACCCGCCTCCGCCGCCAGCCTCTGGCAGGCCTATCTCAAACGTTTCCCTGGTGACACCGCCGCTGCCCGTCGCCTCATCCAGTCCCACCTCGCCGCCCATCAGCCCGACCTCGCCCTCCGCGTCTTCGAAGACCTCGATCCCAAGCTCCTTACCGATGCCGACCGCCATCAGCGCGACCTGCTGAACCAGCTTTGAAGCTCTCCCCTTGTCTCAGGCCCAATTCCCGCTTGCCAGATCGGCAGACCCCACTACTCTCTGCCCCCCCTTCCGCCCGGCCTCCGGGCCAGCCCCCGTCCCCCTTATAGCCGATGAAAGCCGAACTTGTCGAACAAGCCGCCCAGATCATCAAAGATCCGCCCATCCTGATCAACATGGTCTCGAAGCGCGTCAAACAACTCGCCAGTGGCCGATCCCCGCTCGTCGAGCGCCGTCCAGGTCTCCGTGACGCTGACATCGCTCTGCTTGAGATCATCCACGGCAAGATCAAGATCCAGGACATCGCTGAGTAATAGCCAGTCTTCCCACACGGGCGGCCCCCTCAACCCCGCCGCCGTATGTCTGACGAAATCGCCACCAACCGAAAAGCGCTCCGGGATTATCAAATCCTCGAACGCTACGAAGCGGGCGTGGAACTCCGGGGAACCGAAGTCAAATCCATCCGCCAAGGCCGCCTGAACATCAGCGATGCCTTCGCCAGGGTCGAGCGTGGCCAAGTCTGGCTCTACAACCTCGATGTCCAGGCCTACGACAAGGCCAACGGCTTCACCCAGCATGAGCCACGCCGCACCCGCCGCCTCCTCCTGCATAAGCGCGAGATCCTGAAGCTCTTCGGCGAAACCCAGATCAAAGGCCTCACTCTCCCCGTCCTACGCGCCTACTGGAAGAACTCCCGGTTCAAAATCGAGATCGGCGTCGGCCGCGGTAAAACCAAAGGCGACCAGCGTGAAGCAGACAAAGAAAAAGCTGACAAACGCGAGGCCCAGCGAGTCGTCGCCCGCTTCAACGAGCGCGGTCGCAGTTGATCGGTCATTTTTTGCTCGCCCTCAGGCCATCGCACCGGCTAGAACCTAGCCATGATCGAGCTTGAAATCTACGCCCCCGGCCTCCGCGACGACACCGTCCTCATGCAGTTCCGTGATCAAATGGATCTCCTGCCGCACGTCCGCTACAAGGTCGATACCCACCACGACCTCGTCTATTTCGAGATCAACGAGCGCGGCAAAGTCACCCTCGAAGAACTCACCGAGACCTTCACCAACGTCGGCCTCGCCCCACGCATCGTCGGCCAGATACCCGAACTCTGAATGGGAAAAAACCCTCACGAAAGTGGGGCGACCAGCGGGCTGCAACCACTCCAAATCACCGCTTGAGTCAGCGGATGATCGACCTCCACGCATGAACCAGCTCCTTCAAGCTGTCTGCATTGCACTTGCCTCACAAGGCATCGCCCATGCACAGCTCACCCGCGCTCTGGACATCCGCACGCTGCCCTACGAGCGCAGTTTGGAAAAGCTACCCGTCGAGCTCACGGCCGTCGTCGGCTTCGTGGAGAGCGGTGGGACCGTTTTCGTGCAGGACGACACCGCAGGCACGCATCTGCACTTCAAACCGGCTCGCAACGACCTCCGCGTCGGCGACCGCGTGCAGGTGAAAGGCGTCACCATGGCCGGACTTTACCTGCCGGGTGTCGAGGTGACGGAGATCGACGTTTTGGGCCACGAATCGCCTCCGGCGGGCGTTTCGGCCAGCTTTGACGACCTCGCCACGGGGCGCTTTCATTATCAACGCGTCGTCGCCGAGGGCCTCGGGCGCACGTTGACACCGCTGGATGAAAATCGCTCGCTCCTGCGTCTCGCCATGGGCAGTCGAGTGATCGAGGTGCGGGTCGATGCGCCGCTGGAGGCCGCGCCTTCGCTCATTGATGCCCGACTGCGCATCACCGCCCTCGCCGCCGGTGGCATCAATGACCGCCGCCAGCTCGTCTTTCCCTACCTCCGCGTCACCGATTGGAGCGATGTCGCCCTCACGCAAAGCGCCGCCGCGCCCGACTCGCTGCCCGTCATCTCCGTCGCCGCGTTGCTGCGCTTTGGCGCGGCGGACGAGCCGCATCACCGCGCCCGCATTCGCGGCACCGTTTTGGCCGCGTTTGAGGATGGTCGCGTCTTCCTGCGGGATGTCACCCCGCCACCACCGCCGCGTGAGGTCAAAAAAGACGAGCCGCCGAAGCCGCCGCTCTCCCCGGCCATCGCCGTCCATCTCATCAGCAATCCACTGCTCCAACACTCCACAACTCCATCACTCCCGTCAGCCCCATCCCTGCGCTCCGGGGATCTGGCCGAGATCACCGGCTTTCCCGTCATGGCCGGCTTCAGCGCCTCGCTGGCCGATGCCCAGGTGCTCAGCAGCCAGCCCGCCGAGCCACCGATTGCCGCCGCCGTCACCTTGCGTGATTTTCAGGACGGCTCGCACGATGCCGATCTCGTCCAGCTCACCGCGCCCGCCGTCTTGAACGACTTCTTCCGCACCCGCGACGGCTACGAGCTGCGTCTCACCTCCGGCGGCACCTCCATCCGCGCCTTCCTTCTGCAAAACACCGCGCCCAGTCTCCAGCTCGGCTCCCTCTGCCAGCTCACCGGCATCTGCCTCGTCGAGTCCGCCACCACGGACAAAGGCTTCCGCTCCGAGCCCGACCGCGCCTCGCTCCTCCTGCGCTCCGTCGATGACATCCGCACGCTCAGCACCGCGCCCTTTTGGAATGCCCGCCGACTCGTCTTCGCCATCGCCCTGCTCGGCGGGCTTGTCCTGCTCACCCTCGTCTGGATCACCCTCCAGCGCCGACAGATCACCCGTTTGGAAAGCAAAATCGCCCACCAGGCCACGCTCGACGAGCGCCAGCGCATCGCCCGCGAGTTTCACGATACCCTGGAGCAGGAGCTCACCGGCCTCTCCCTCCGCCTCGATGCCGCCACCACGCGCCCCCTGGAGGAAAAAGCCCGCACCCTGCTCGAAACCAGCCGCAGCCTCGTCTCCCGCATCCAGAGCGAGGCACGCAACCTCGTCTCCAACCTCCGCGAAACCGGCCACGCCACCACCTTGACCGAGGCCCTCGAACTCCTCGCCACCCGCGCCCCCGAAGGCATCGCCATCACGCTCGATCTCCACCCCATCGGCCCCATCCCCCCGCACGTCACCCACCACCTCCGCATGATCGCCCAAGAGGCCATCACCAACGCCCTCAAACACGCCCACCCCACCCAGATCACCCTCCACCTCTCCACCACTCCATCACTCCTCACTCTCCGGGTCTCCGACAACGGCCAAGGCTTCGACCCCTCCGCCCAAACCCACGGCCAACCCGGCCACTTCGGCTGCATCGGCATCCGCGAACGAGCCAGGAAAGTCGGCGCCGAGGTGCGATGGGAAAGCGAGACGGGGAAAGGAACGGCGGTGTGTGTCGATCTGCCGCTGGGGAAATGACGAAGGCATTGGTAGACTTAAAGCGGGAGCAAGTGTCGCAATGGGAGTCGATATTGAAGCCACGAGCAACCTACGATGATACATCTGGCTTACAGTGGGGCAGCCACAGATTGCTCGTCCTTGGGACACATTCGATCATGGTATGGTTGCGGTAGTCGTAATGTCCCGGATGATTTCTGGGATGGTAACGGCAATAGCGGCAAAGAAAGCCTGTCGCTGGCTAGTTGGTAATGAACCGTAGAGACGCTGAAACTCCAGCATATGGCATGACAACTCATGTTGGGGGCCAGGATATGTTGCGGCAGCACTGGCTAGCCGATCTGCGGGAGTAGCTGCGATATAGTCAAGCATCTCTTGTAGAACTGGCCGAGTCTGTTTCCAAACTGATTGATAGAAAGGTAGAAGGCGAGCCTCTGCTTCCGATGTGCAGCGTCGCACAATCTTATCCGCCCCGGTCCGAAACTGATGTGAATCACTCATCCGAAAGGGGGTGACAGGATCCACTGGGCTAAGTCCAAGGTCTCCGTGGCAAGCTCTCGTGATCGAGTAGTTGTGGTCACAGCGTCCCCCTATGGTAAACGGGCTATACAGAGTCGGGCCAACGTGTCCAAGATGCTCCGAGAGGCAAAAGCAATGGTAGTATCTGCCCCGCATGCACAACACGCTGTGTATCGCATATAGGCCGTCTCCAATCTCCCGAATGTATTCGTGTCGTATCCCCTTCGCATGACGACTCCATTTGTAATCGGGGTGGATTGTAGCCAGATGCGACTCTAGCAGAGCAACAAACTCTCTTGTGGCTTCTTTAGTTTGGGCGAGGCGCATCGAATTTGGGGCGAACGTTGTTTACTGGGGAATAACGGTATTGAGATGCGGGAGCGAGGCGAAGTTTCCCGACGGAAAGGCATTTGAATCCATGCGCCGATGGAAACGGAAAAGCCGCCTGAGATCAAGCCTTGGCTGCGGCGGGTCGTCGAGGCAGCGGGCGCGTTGGGTGCGATGCCGCCCCTTTTGAGGGCCACCGAATGAAGACCCCCGAAGGGCTTTGAATCTCAACCTTCTGCTGCCCCCATGCTGTTGCCGTTTGCCGCCTGATTTGCGGTCATGGGAGTTCGTCGCTTGGGTCTGGTGCCACGTTGGGAATCCGCGCCATGATGCGATCAAACTCCGCAAAGTCAGCCCTTGCAGCACGTTCACGAAGATAATCCATGGTGGCAAATGAGGAGAGTTTTTCTGCCGCCGCACAGACGAGAAACTGGTTCAATGAATAGCCATCCTTGGCCGTCAGTTCTTCGATGCCGTCGCGGAGTGAGTCGGGAATGTCGATGGAGAGCGTAGCCATAAATCAGGGTCGGATAAGTTTTAGCGCTTCGGCTGGCGTGACCGCTCGTATGCCAAGCGATTCACAACCACTAAAGTGGCGAAGATTGTTTGTGATGATGTAGGGCGTGCCAGCCGCAAGAGCCACCTCCAAAACCATGTCATCTCCAGGATCAATGAGGTAAGGACGCCATGAGAAATAGACCTTTTGCTGGACAGCCAAGGCACATAGGACATCGACGACGACCCCAACGCTCCGCGCATCAAGCGCAGGCACCACCCCTGGTCGGGTGGCAACATCCTCATACTCCAGAGCCAAGGCGACCGACAAAGCGATCTTGATGCGCTTGGCTCGGATGGCTTGGAGCACGGCATAGCTTGCTCCCGCGCTGGAGCGCAAGGCAGATATGAGAGTGCTGGTGTCAAAAACTGCATACATCTGGCGAGGACCATCAACGAAACTGGCAAGCCCACAACGAAATTGTTCGCTCCCGTGCTGGTGGACAACATCGTCAGATAAGGTCACTTGGCGTAATTCAAATGGAAGCGAAAAAGCCGCGTGAGATCAAGCCTTGGCTGCGGCGGGTCTTCGAGGCGGCGGGTGCGTTGGGTGCGATGCTGACTCTATTTATGGCAACAGAATAGGGGCAGCAGAATGGCTTTGAATCTCAACATTCTGCTGCCCCCATTCTGTTGCCATGATCTCCCCGTTTGCAGGGATGACCGAATCGAACCGTGAGAAGACAGAATCATGGCTGACAAAATCATGATTTTACCCTCCATGATTTTGTCTGATCCAGTGAAGTGAGGCGGAGCGGCACTTCGGAGGCGAACAGATGAGTCAGAAATATGCAGGAGAGCCGAGTGAAACGAGACAGACAGCCAAAGGCTGCCCGAAGGGAAGTGAAGCGTATCAATGGGGGCAAGAGAATGATTTTGATTCTGGCCCCATTCTTTTGCCTTTTGAGATCACGCCTTTTCCAGACGACCTTCCCAAAACAGAAGCGCCTCAGGATTTAAGAACCTTGGCTGCGGCGGGTCGTCGAGGCGGCGTGCCTCACGTCAGAGGATTGGGGTGGGCGTCCAATCAGCGCTACTGCAAGAGGAAGGCAGCGACGAGCTGCTTGGCTTCATCGGCATAGACGAAGCTGCCGCTGACTTGGAGGCCGTGATTGCCGCCGATGAGCTTGTAGTGGACGAATTGGCCGCTGCGGTAGGTGTATTTCACGAAGGGGGCCGAGTAACCGTTCGTGCCGGTGCCGGGAATGCCGGCGGCATCGGCTAGCTGCGGACCGGTTTCACCCATGGCCTGGGCGAAGCGATAGATGCTCTCCTGAGCGGAGATGAAGGTGCCGATGGCGCTGGTGCCGCCGGTGTAGGGGATGAGGGGATCCGCCGTGCCGTTGAGGCTGATGATGCGGCGACGTTTGGCGGGCATGATGATCTGGTCGTAGGCATTGCTGCCGGTGGCATTGAACCAGAAGGCACCGTCGTGATACATCTTGGCGAGCATTTGGGAAACCTGGCAGCCTGCATTCTGAAAGGCGGCACCGTCGAGCTCAATGAGCAGGCGATTCGTCATGCCGGAGCCGTTGGAGATGCCGAAGATGGAGATTTTGCCCGCATCGACATTGTCATAGGTTTTCAGCAAAGCGATGAGATCGCGGATGAAGGCGACATCGGGTGCCAGGGAGGCTTCGCCATCGACATTCCAACTCGTGAGATAGCCATCCGGTGCCACGCGGATGGCGGTGCTGACATGCGGATTGAGCGCGGCGATGGTGCCAGCACCCGTCCCGCCATTGCCATGAAGCAGGATGATGACGGGGTGCGGCCCGGCACCTGCGGGCACTTGGACGGCGGCGGTGCGGGCGTAGCCGCTCGGCTGCTGCGCCCACGTTTGCGTGATGCTGAGCGTGGTGTTGGCGAGGTTTCCATTCGGCGTGAGCACCGTCTTGGCGCGGTGAAATTGCCTCGGCACGCTCGGGGCCTGGGTGAACTCGTCCGTGAAGGTGATGGAGCCGCCAGTGCCGGAGAGAGTGGCCATCGGCGTCCACGAAAGCAGATCGGTGGAGCTTTGGATCTCGTAGCTTTCCCCCGCGACGCTATCGAAGGTGAAAAACGGTTGGCCGCTGCCATTGAGGCCCGAATGAGTGATCTTCGCCGCCGCATTGGCGCTGCCACCAGTGCCGCCGCCGCCCGTGACGGTGAGGAGCAATTGATTGAGAATGAACCGCGAATCCAAGGCAGGCGCGGTGGTGGGCCCCGTGGCGGTGATTTTCACGCTGGTGAGATTCGGCACGGAGATGGCAAAGGACGTGGCCGTGAACGAGCCGCTGCTGACGGAGGTGGTGCCGTCGTAGATGGCATATTGCTTGGTCGTGGTGCCGCTCCCCGAACGAGCGCCGATGCCCGAAATCCGCAGCGACTGCCCGGCGGTGAGGCCGGTGACATTGCTCAGGGTGAAAACGAGCGACTGATCATCCTCGGCGATGAGATTGTTGAGGTTGTCCATTTCCAGATTGTTGGCACCACCCACCACACCGATGCCGTCGTTGTGACTTGCCACCGTCAGCACAGGCGTGGCGACACTCGTGGCTGTAATGGTGAGATCAAAGCTGATGCCCGCGCTCAGTCCGGTGATATTCGGATTGGCCGAACTCAACCCCGTGACGGAGCCAGAGATTTTGCCGGTGCCGAGACTGACCGTCGTCTGGGCTTGGAGCATGCTGGTGAGCAGGAGGAGTGAGAAAGCGAAGACTCTTGTCATGAATGGGTGATCGCGTGAAACAACGCTCATGGCCAGAGGTCGCGGACGAATGGAAAATCATTGTCTTATCAGCGGTTAAAATCAGGAGGAAGCGCGGCCAAAACCAAAATGACGAGATCCGAATTCCCGCATGTCGAATGCTCCAAGACGAAGGTGCGCGGTGTTTGGATTTTCCCAGGCAACGAACTCATCGTCAGCCCTGCCCTCATTCATGTTGGGTTGTTTCTTTATTTGATCTGGTAGCTCAGAATCCAAAAGTAGTCGGTTAGCAGAACCTCTGCCGTTGAAGCGGAGTCTGAGACCGCACTTAACAACTCACTTTCCGAAGGGAAATTCTTGAGGACTTCGTGGACACTGCCATCCGCCAAACGGCGTTGCTGAAACGAATCTCCATCTTCATTGGTCCGGGTAATGGGGGTGCTGCTTCCTTCAACGAAGCGATTATCGATGAACATCACCTTGGAGCCTCGTTGAAGCTTCTTGTGAAGTTCTTCGAGGAAGCCTGCGAGCCTGCTTCGCGGAATATGCGACCACCAAAATCCAGAGAAAGCCGCTGAGAACTGGCGCTTAAACGATGGCAGCGCATAAGCGTCGGCTTGGCAAAACTCGATGTTACAGGCTCCCCAGTCTTTGCCGCGTGCAATCTCCAACACCTCTGAACTGAGATCGCATGCCAAGACCGATCTTGCCCCCGCTGCGAAGGCTTCCGTCCAATAGGCAGTGCCACACGCAACTTCCAACACGTCGAGACCGCAAAATGCCGCACCCACGATTCCACGTATTCGCCGAAGATCTTCCTGACGTTCTGCCTTGGCATAGATCTGCTCATACTCGCTGGCCCTTCTTCCGTAGTAGCTGATCATGTCAGTAGGAAAGGTTTGTGAATCCATGCACCGATCGGAGCGGAAAAGCCGCCTGAGATCAAGCCTTGGCTGCGGCGGGTCGCCGAGGCGGCGGGCTCTGCGGGTTTTCTGAATCTGTGGGAAATCATAGGAGTCGCTCGACGAAGTGCCTACCGTGACTCGATGGTGCGAACGCCCTTCGTCATTCGGTTTTACTCATTCGACATTCCCCCATGATCACCCTCCTCCTCATCGACGATCACTTCGTCGTCCGCAGCGGCCTCGTGGCTTCGTTGGAGCTTGAGGACGATCTCCAGGTCGTCGGGGAATCGGATCGCGGGGAGGACGCTTCGAGGCTGTTTGCCGAAACGAAGCCCGATGTCGTGCTCATGGACCTCCAGCTCCCCGGCCTCAGCGGCATCGACGCCACCGCCGCGCTGCTGCGGGAGCATCCCCGCGCCCGCGTGCTCATTTTTTCCACCTTCGCCCGCGATGACGAGATCCACGCCGCCCTGAAGGCCGGTGCCCTCGGCTACCTGCAAAAATCCTCTTCCCGCGACGCCCTGCTCGCCGCCATCCGCACCGTCGCCAAAGGCGAGCGCTCCCTGCCCGCCGACATCGAAAAGCGCCTCCAAGACCGCCTTTCCGAGCCCGAGATCACCCCCCGCGAGCGCGAGATCCTCACCCTCGTCACCCGAGGCAACGCCAACAAAGAAATCGCCGCCACCCTCGGTATCTCCGAGGACACCGTGAAGCAGCACGTCAGCCGCATCCTCATGAAACTGAAGGTCAACGACCGCGCCCAAGCCACGGCGGAGGCCATTCGACGCGGCTTGGTGCAGGTGTAGAACGAGTTTCCCAACTCGTTTTACGTCGCCCCTCACGAAAGTGGGGGGCCAGGAATGCTGAAAGACGGGGCAAACAGCCGTTGGTAGGAACATGACGCGCTCCGTCCTTTTCAGCACCCTCTTTCTCACATCCGCCGCCTTCGCCCAAAACGACAGCAACGCGGGCAACGATGTTTCCGACAAGGCCACGCTCAAGCCAGTGATGCAGTGGCGTTTTGATGACCAAAAAGAACCCGGTCCGCGTGCGCCGACTTATCCCGGCTTTGCCAAGGAAAACACGGCCAGCCGTTTCGTCGGTGAAGGCAAAAAGGCACTCAAGATCGCGGACAGCGAGGAATTGCGCTTCGGTCTGAACGAAACGATCACGCTCGAAGCTTGGGTGAAGGCTCCTGGAGCCAGCGGCACGCCTTACATCATCGGGAAGGGACGACTCGGCACCAAGGAGTTTGGCCAAAACAATCAAAACTACGCGCTGCGCCTGCAAACAGGCAAAGGCGGGGCGCAGATCGGCTTCTTATTCCACAGCGCCAATGTTCCCGACAAAAAGGGTGACTGGCATCGATGGTGGTCGAAGGACACCATGCCGCTGCAAGGCTGGCACCACATCGCGGTGACGTACACCTTTGGACAACCGAAAAGCATCAAAGGCTTCATCGACGGCCAGCCCACCGACGGCACCTGGGACATGGGTGGCGCGACGGATCGCGGCCCTGTGACCGATGGCGACGCAGTCATGATCGGCAGTGGCTCCACCTTGGCCTCTTCGCATTCATTGAACGGCTGGCTGGATGAAGTGGCGATCTATCGCGGCCCCATCGACACCGAAGCGCTGAAGGCGAAGTATCAATTCGTCCCGCCTCCACCGCCGATCGCGAAAAAAGAAGTGCCCGCAGGCCGAGTGCTCGTGCAACTGGCCGAGGATGGCATGCCCGACTCGAATGCTTGGCCCAGCGAGCCGCCAAAGGTCGGCGAGACCTACACCGAGGACGTTTTTGGCTTCTTCGACGTGCCGCAGAAGTACGTGGAGACCGGTGTGCGCGGTGAGCGCCATGTGCCCTTCCTTTTGCGTGCCGCCGCAAGCGTGACCTTTCCTAAAGGCAAGCATCGCCTGCTGCTGCGCGCACGTGGTGCCACGAATCTCTACATCGACGGGAAAACGACCCTCACCACGTCCTTTCCGCCCGCTGACAGCGACGGCCATCATCTCGTGGCTGACCAAAAAGATTACCTCGACCTCGGCCCCGACTTCCGCTTCGTGCCGCCGGGCAATCGCGAATCCTGGTGTGAGTTCGAAGGCACGGGCAAGCCGCAATTCTTCGTGCTGGAGACCATCGTGGGCAGCTATGTCGGCAAAAGCATTCGCCGCCCTGAGCTTGGCGAAACCGTCGTTGCTTGGTCAAAGCAAGGCACGGAGACCTGGGAACTCGTGACACCAAGCAAACGCGGGGTGACCTACAACGACGCTGGCTGGGCCGAGTATGAGAAGGAACGCACCACGCACTACGATGTGGTGAATGCCAAGAAGCGCGCCGAACTGCGCGCCAAGTCCGATCCGTATTGGACGCAGCGGCGCGAGGCCGCGAAAGCTTGGTTGGCGAAGGTGGAACCCGTGAAGGTGCCCGAACTGCCGAAAAACTTCCCCGCCAGCAATGAGATCGACCATTTCATCGCCGCCCGCATCGACGGCGTGAAGGCGCAGGACTCGCACAAAGGCAGCATCGACTATTTCAAAGATGTGATGCCCATCCTTGAGGCGAAATGCAACGAATGTCATCGCGGCGCGAAGGCCAAAGGTGGGCTGCATCTCGATTCGCTGGCTGATGCACTCAAAGGCGGTAAATCCGACGGCGCGGCCGTTCAACCCGGCAAGCCTGATCACAGTTCCATCATCGCCCGCATCACCTCCGACGATGAAGACGAAGTCATGCCGCCCAAGGGCAAGCCTTTAACCAAAGACGAGGTCGCCGTGCTGACGAAGTGGATCAAAGAAGGTGCGCACTGGCCCGACATCCGCGCTGATCATCTCACGCTCACGCCTTTGACCGACGATCTGAGCTTCTTGCGCCGCGTCACCATCGATACCATTGGCGTCGTGCCGACGCTCGAAGAAATCGCAGCCTTTCAAAAGAACCCCGGCCGCAAGGCCGCCATCGACCGCCTCCTCAATGACCCACGCTGGGCGGACAACTGGATGGGCTACTGGCAGGACGTGCTCGCCGAAAATCCGAATATCCTCAATCCTACGCTCAACAACACTGGCCCCTTCCGTTGGTGGCTTTACGAATCGCTGAAGGACAACAAACCGATGGATTTCTTCGTCACCGAACTCCTGCGCATGAAGGGCAGCGAGCGTCTCGGCGGACCTGCCGGATTTGGCACCGCATCACAGAACGACGTGCCGATGGCCGCGAAAGGAACCATCGTCAGCACCGCCTTCCTTGGCGTGGAAATGAAGTGCGCCCGCTGCCACGACTCGCCCACCGGCAAATCGCTGCAACAAGACCTCTTTGAACTCGCCGCCATGCTCGGCACGAAGGAAATCGAAGTACCGAAGACCAGCAGCGTGCCGATGGACAAGATCCACGCCGGTGGCCGCAAGCCATTGATTCAAGTCACACTCATGCCCGGCACCAAGGTGCAGCCGAAGTGGCCCTTCGCCGAGTTCTGCGATGAGGCGACCGGCAAGCTCGCCGAAGATCCGCAGGACACTCGCGATGTGCTCGCCGCCATGATCACCGCACCGCAGAACGAACGCTTCGCTCAAGTCACCGCCAATCGCATCTGGTCGCGCTTCATGGGCCGTGGCATCGTGGAACCGGTCGAAGACTGGGAAAAGGGCAAGCCCACGCACCCAGAGCTCATCAAGTGGCTTGGCCGTGAGTTCGTGCGCGGCGGTTACGACGTGAAAAATCTCACCCGCCTCATCTTGAACAGCCACGCCTATCAACGTGCCACCGATCCCGAGTTGAAGCTCACCAGCCCGCTTTACACCAGCCCAGCCCCGCGTCGTCTCCAGGCTGAGCAGATCGTGGATTCGCTGTTTGCTGCCACAGGCAAGCCATTCAAAACTGAAGAAGTCTGCCTCGACATCGACAACACCCGCGACCTCAAAAACGCCATTCACATGGGCAAACCGCATCGCAGTTGGATGCTCACCAGCACCAGCAACGAACGCGACCGCCCCAGCCTCGCCCTGCCAAGAATTCAGGCCGTCACCGACGTGCTCAGCGCCTTCGGTTGGCGCGGCGCACGGCAGGATCCCATCAGCAAACGCGATGCCGATCCAAACGTCCTGCAGCCCGCCATCCTCAGCAACGGCACCCTCGGCGTCTGGCTCACACGCATGAGTGATGATCACGGTGTCACCGACATCGCCTTGAAAGCTCAGTCCGTGGATGAACTCATCGACACCCTGTTCTTGAAGCTCCTCACCCGCAAACCCACCGCCCAGGAACGCGAACTCTACACCCAGCACCTCAGCGCCGGCTTCGACACCCGTCATTCCACCCCCCAGGCTCCAAGCTCCAAGCCCACACGCACTCGCGAAAAGTATGTGAGTTGGTCCAATCATCTCGACGGCGAAGCCACCACCGTCCGCATGGCCCAAGAAGCCGCCGCCCGCCAAGGCGAACCACCCACTGAAAAACTCGACGCCTATTGGCGCACCCGCATGGAAGACGTGCTCTGGGCCATGCTGAACGCGCCGGAGTGGGCTTTCAGCCCGTAGCTGCCATTGCTTGAAACTTTGAACCTGAAACTTGATACTCCCTCTTCATGAAACGCCGTTCCTTTCTCTCCTCCGCCGCCGCCTTCAGTGCCGCGCCTCTTTTCGCGAACAACACACCCGTCCACACACCGAAGGGCAAGGCTGAGCATTGCATCTTCATCTGGCTCGGCGGCGGCATGGGGCAGATCGACACCTTTGACCCGAAGAAGCTCGGCGACAATCTGGGCAAGCCGCAGACGGCGGGTTCGCTCTACAAGTCCATCGATACCACCGTCAAAGGCGTGCAGGTGACCGAGCACCTCAGCAAGACCGCGAAGGTGATGGAACACGTCACCGTGATGCGCACGGTAAATCACCACGTCATCGACGAGCACGCCTTCGCCACAAACATCGTCCACACGGGCCGCATGATCTCTGGCAACGTGGTGTATCCGAGCATCGGCTCCATCATCGCCAACCAGCGCGGCGCAGCCAGCCCTGATGTACCGGCTTATATTCTCATCGGCTATCCGAACGTGAGCCGCGGCCCGGGCTTCCTCGGCGCGAAGAGCGGCTATGTTTATCTCACGGACACGAACACCGGCCCTGCGGGCTTCACCCGGCCTGAATATGTCGATGAAAAGCGTGCGGAGATCCGCCACCAGCTTCTGAAGCCGCTGATGGCACGCACCTCGAAAGGTTCCGCTGCTGCTGACTACGAGATGGCGCAGCAGGAAGCTCTCCGCCTCGCGGGACCGAAGTTCATGCGCCACTTCAATCTCAAGGAGGAGCCCGACACGTTGCGCAACGACTACGGCGGCGAGTTCGGTCAGCGCTGCCTGCTTTCACGTCGCCTCGTGCAGGCTGGCGTGCGCTTCATCGAAGTGTCACACAATCTCAACTTCATGAACGGCACGGGCTGGGACATCCACAACGAAGGTTACAAGAACCAG
Source organism: Prosthecobacter sp. (assembly GCF_044378005.1). Lineage (GTDB taxonomy): Bacteria > Verrucomicrobiota > Verrucomicrobiia > Verrucomicrobiales > Verrucomicrobiaceae > Prosthecobacter. Next base: position 5,629 of record NZ_JBILYB010000100.1, on the reverse strand, counting down.
CACCTGCTCATTCAGGAACTCGACACTGCCCTCTCCGCCCTGATCCGCGATTTGAAGGACAAGAAGCTCCTCGACAAGACGCTGATCGTCGTCGGCACCGAATTTGGTCGTCCGCCAGAGTTCGATGGTCGCGGCGGACGTGGTCATCAGGGCACTGCTTTCTCGATGGTGCTCGCCGGTGGTGGCTTGAACCACTGCGGCGCGTATGGCGTCACCGATGAACTCGCCAAGAAACCGGTCGAGAACCCCGTGCCCCTCGTCGATTTCCACGCCACGATTCACGCCGCGATGGGCATTGATCCAAGCAAGGAACTCATGGATGGCACACGCCCTGTGCCGATCACCGACGGTGGCAAGGCTGTAGCGGCTTTGTTTGGCTGATCACCACTCCAACCACACGCGTTTCTGGCGAAAGTCGAAGGTGACGCGGTAGTCTTTGAGATAGAAGGAGCCCACACGCGGGATGCCGGGGGAGATGTCCACCTCGGCTTGTTTGTGGCTTTCCCCGAGCAGCGTAATCTCGGGCAACGTTACGGTGCGGAGGCGTGCTTTGTCAGAACTGACCATGCCGCCAACTGCCACTAGGATGAGTCCTTCAACGATCTTTCCCTGATCCTGCACTCCGAGTTTTTTAGCGATGGCCTCGTCGATCTCGATGCCATTGAAGGAACCGGTGTCGATGATGCAGGACCACTTCACGCCCTTGGCTTTGAGGTCAATGAAGGGCACGTCGTGCTTGATACGAAAAGGCGCGGACGACGAGCGTGCGTGCGCTGGCTTGAAGCGCTCCTTGAAGGCCAGCGTGGCCTCGCGCTTCGGATAGTCGAGCGTAAGATAGGAGCAGTAACGGGCGAGCAGATCGAACCCAAGGATATTGGAGGGATAGCTGACGCCCTCGCCATGGCTCTCGTGGGTGCGGACAAAGCAGGGATACGTCGGCACGGTCCAAGTGGCGATGCGGAAAGGCGAAACGAGGCCGACAAGCCCCGCCTCATTTCCCACGACTCCGATCATCATCGCCTGAGCCTCGCTGGCTTTGATGGTGGGGATGCGGAGTTCCGTCGCGGTGCTGGCACCGAGAACCATGCGTGCAGCACCCGTGTCGAGCAGCATGGAGAGCGGCTGATCTTCCGGGCCGGCGGCTTTGATGACAGGCGTGTTTGATTGAAGACTGAAGGGAATGGTGATCCTGCGCTCAGGCAAGGAGTGTCGGATATCGCCATCAGCTCCCTTCAATCGACGAGCGAACTCATCACGCGAGATAGCGCGCGACTGAAGCTTTCGCATCGTGCCTGCGCTGACCGGGCCGTGACCGCCGATGCTCCCGCAACCAGCGGTGAGCAGCACGGCCACGAGGAGGCCAATGAAAGCGGGCAAGCGACGCATGTCAGATCAAACGTATCTCCTCAGCCGATCCGCCACGTCCTTCTCCAGACGACGCACATAACCGAGAGTGTATTCCTCCACATCGAGCTGATCGTCCTCGACGAGCGGTGTGAGATCGAGGGCGAAGGACAGCAGGCTGGTTTTGTCCGTCGTGTGGGAGTCGAAGTAGGTCGCGTTGGCATGACGCAGACCTTCTTCGGCGAGGTCGTAGCGCTTGCCGCCGCTGATCTGGCTGTCGAAGACGCCGAGCAAGGGGCGCAGCATGTGGGGGTGCTTGTCCACCCAGAGCATGATTTTGTCCTCGCTGATGGGCCAGTCGAGTTTGCGCCAGACTTCGCAGCCATAGACTTTCTTGGGCCGCATCTCCGGCGGCAGTGCGCGCAGTGCCTCCAGACAGCGGAGGAATGTGGCCACGTGGGTGTCGTGACGGTCGCAGGGATTGTGCAGGTAAACGATCTGCGGCTGTGCGTGCTCCAGGATGAATTTGATGTCCTCGACGACAGGGCCGTTGCGCTGGGTCTTCACTTCCTCACTCGGATAGCCGAGCTGGGCCATGAAGCTGTATTCACCCACATAGGCGGCTTTGCGCTGCTCGATGAGGCGCACCTTCTGCATCTCGTCGTCGGTGTACTTTTCATACGGACCTTTGCGCGGGCTGCCGGAGCCATCGGTGACGACCACGCCCCCGAACCACTTGTCGCCGCTTTTGAAGCACTCGGTGATGCCGTGATAGGCGGCGATCTCCAGATCGTCCTGGTGGGAGACAATGCCCAGATGGGTCACACGGCGGAGCGCGGTCCAGGTGTCGGTGTTGTCCGGAATGAAAACGTCGTTTTTAGGGTGGCGGAAGGTCACGGCGAGCCATTAAGCGCACGAGTGCGCCGCCCGCAAGATGCGATGCCACGGCATTTTTCCATGCAACCGGGCGATGCGGGATGAGTTGAAGCGGTCCATGACTGCCGCTAGCATCGCCGGTCTCCTGCCCACTTACGTCATGCCGGACCCGGAATGGCCCTCCCCCGTCGCACCCACCGTCTCCGCTGACACGGAAGATGTGTCGTGCGATGCAGAGAACGTCCGCCTCATGCTCCTCGTGAAAGAGGGCGATGTGAAGGCCTTCGAGAAGCTCGTGGAACTGCATCAGGGCATCATGGTGGGCACGGCGGCACGAATGCTGGGGAATGTGGATGACGCGCACGACATCGCCCAGCAGGTCTTTTTGCGCGTTTGGAAGAGCGCCCCGCGCTACGAACCGACGGCGAAATTCACCACCTGGCTCTTCACCATCATGCGGAACCTCGTCTTCAATGAGACCCGCCGTCGCAGCCGACGCAAGGAGGTGGCCCTGGAGACGGACAACGATCACGACGACGGCCCGCAGCGCCAATACGCCGACCACACCGCGCCCGCGCCGGATCACCTCACCCAGCAGGACGAGCTGGAGAAAGCGCTGGAGAAAGCCATCGCCGCCCTGCCGGAGAAGCAGCGTCTGGCCGTGGTGCTGCGCCGTCACGAAGAGATGCCATATGAGCAGATCTGCGAGATTTTAAAGATGAGCCTGCCAGCGGTGAAGAGCCTGCTTTTCCGAGCGAGGACAGAGCTGAGGAAGTATCTGGCTGCTTACCTCGGTGAAGATCCGGCCGAGTAGCGCAGATCATGCTGCGCTTGCCTCGGAAGCCAAAAAATTGGCGACCCCTACGAGAATCGAACTCGTGTCGCATCCGTGAAAGGGATGTGTCCTAACCGCTAGACGAAGGGGTCACTGCTCGGAGTTGAGCGGGCGCTGAGATTGCCGCTTGAAGGAGATTCTGCAAGGGAAAAGATGGCTTTCTTGCTCGGCCTGCTATTCTCCGCGCCATGTCCCCCGCCCGCCTCATCTGCCTTTCGCTCCTGATCGCCCTCCCCGCCCTGCCTTCAAAGGCCGAAGAACCTGCCAAACCAGCGCCTGCAGCCAAGGAGGAAAAAGACAACAAGGAGAAGAAAGACGAGGCCAAGCCCGACAAGAAAACGGAGACCGAGCACAGCCTCACTCTCGGCGGCCAGAAGATCGACTACACCGCCACGGCAGGCACGCTGGCACTCAAAGATGCCGAAGGCAAAACCACGGCGGACATCTTCTTCATCGCCTACACCAAGAAGGGCGTCACCGATGCCGCCACCCGGCCCCTGACGTTTTCCTTCAATGGTGGTCCCGGCTCCTCCTCCGTCTGGATGCACATGGGCCTGCTCGGACCGAAGCGCGTGAAACTGCGCGACGACGGCTTCGCTGTGCCGCCGCCTTACGCGCTCGTCGAAAACGAATTCAGCCTGCTGGATGAGACCGACCTCGTCTTCATCGACCCCGTGGGCACCGGTTACAGCCGCGCCACGAAGCCCGAGGATGCCAAGAACTTCTTCGGCGTGAATGAAGACGCCAAGAGCATCGGCGAATTTATCCGCCTTTATGTCAGCAAGCATTCGCGCTGGCCTTCGCCGAAATTCCTCATCGGCGAAAGCTACGGCACCACCCGCGCTGCCGCGCTCAGTGGTGAACTCATCCGCGCTCATCGTCTCAATTTGAATGGCATCATGCTCGTCTCCACCGTGCTGAACTTCCAAACCATCTGGGGCGCTGAAGGCAATGACCTGCCGCACATGCTCTTCCTGCCCAGCTTCACCGCCACCGCCTGGTATCACAAAAAGCTCTCTGCTGACCTGCTCAAGAAGCCACTCGCCGAAGTCCTTGCCGAGGCAGAAACCTTCGCTGCCGGGGAATACAACCGTGCTCTCCTGCTCGGTGCCGGATTGCCCGCAGCGGATCGCGCCAAAGTCGTGAAGCAAATGGCCCGTCTCACCGGCCTCTCGGAAGCCTTTGTCGATGGCTCAAACCTCCGCGTCCCGCTCCATCGCTTCAATGCCGAGCTGCTGCGTGACAAGCGCCTCGTCACTGGTCGCTTCGACAGCCGCTACACGAACTACGTCCGCGATCCTTTGAGCGAGAGCGCCGAGACAGATCCCAGCGCCGATGCCGTCTTCAGTGCCTTCGCCTCCACCTTCAATCACTACGTCCGCAACGACCTGAAGTTCGAGGATGACCGTCCCTACAACATCCTCGCCAGCGTCGGAAAGTGGAACTGGGATGCTGACAACCAGTTCGCCGATGTCTCCGAGATCCTCGCCGAAAGCATGACCGCGAATCCTTTCCTCAAAGTCCACGTCTCGAACGGTTTCTACGACATGGCCACCCCCTACTTCGCCAGCCGCTACACCTTCAACCACCTCCGCGTGCATCCCGATCTGCTGAAAAACATCACCCAGGATGACTACGCCTCCGGTCACATGATGTATCTGAACCTGCCTGACCTGAAGAAACAGAAAGCCGACCTCGCCAAGTTCATCCGCGCCGCCAGCGCGCAGTGATCCACGCCGCTCTTGCCACCACGCCATCCCTTTTCATCCTCCGCACCCCGCCATGAAAGCCCTCGTCCTCACCGCCGCCTCCGAGTTTAATTACGACACCAGTTTCCCCGACCCCGTGCCCGCCGCTGGTGAGGTGCTCGTGCAGATCAAAGCCTGCGGCATCTGCGGCAGTGACATCCACGGCATGGACGGCCGCAGCGGACGCCGCCAGCCGCCCATCGTCATGGGACATGAGGCAGCGGGAGAAATCATCGCGCTGGGTGAAGGCGTGACCGACTGGAAGCTCGGTGACCGCGTCACCTTCGACTCCACCGAATACTGCGGCGAGTGCGACGAATGCCAGTCCGGCTACGTGAACCTCTGCCCGAAAAGAAAAGTGCTCGGCGTCTCTCCCGGCGAGTATCGCCGCCACGGCTGCTTTGCCGAAAAGATTGTGCTGCCAGAGCGCATCCTTTATCTCATTCCTCAGTCGCTCGCGTTTGAAAAAGCCGCCTTTGCTGAGCCTGTGTCCATTGCCCTGCACGCGGTGAATCTCGCCGATGGCATCGAAGTCGGTGAAGCCTTCACCGAGCCTGCGGAAGAAGCGGAAAAGACCGAATCCTGCGGCCACGGCTGCGAATGCCATGGCGAAGAAGCCCCCGGCGGCACCGCGGTCGTCGTCGGTGCCGGTTTGATTGGCCTGCTCGTCGTCCAGGCGCTGAAAGCACGCGGTTGGGATCGTGTCATCGCCGTCGATCTCGATGAAAAGCGTCTCGAACTCGCGAAGAAGCTCGGCGCCTCCGATGCCTTCCATGCCAAACAAGAAGGCCTCGCCGCCCACCTCCGCGAGATCTGCGGTGGCGAT
>NZ_JBILYB010000099.1:0-23625 GCF_044378005.1 Prosthecobacter sp. | reverse complement strand
TGTTTGACGGTTTAAAGCTCTGTGGCACACTCCGCCACCCTCAGCCCAATCCATGAACTACCATCTGAAATCACTATCAATCTTCCAAGCGCTCTCCGAGCGTCGCGGGATTGCTATGTGTGGCCAGTTTGGAAGAATGGTTATGACCCAGGCCTTGAAAAGTCTTGATTGGAGCAACCCGAGCCCGGAGGCACGCGAGCAGAGGCAGCTATGAGCTGCATGGCATATTAAGCCAGCTTTTCCCAGAGAAAGCTCTGCTCGCCCGAAATGGCAGCAGGGCTTTTTCTTGGCCCGCATTCGTCCCCAACACCTTTTTCTTTTCCGACCTATTGATCTCTTCCCCAACCTAGACGGTTGAATCCCCAGCACGAAAAACCCCGGCACCTGTTTGCAGCAGATGCCGGGGCGGCAGCCAGCCTTGGCAGACTCCCGGAGGAGCCGATTTGAATGACCGAAGCGTGACCTGATGACAGGCTCGCACCACCCCTCCCAGATGTCAAGAATGACGATCCACCAAATGCGCATAGTTCCTAAGCCAAGGCTTCGGAATCAGGGGGATTATTGTCTCGATTTTCACATCACGAAACGGCTTCCCGGAAGGTGTGCCAAAAACACCGAAACATCCGCCGTGAAACAACCTGCGGGTGCGACGCCAGCGATGAGCTAAACCTCATCCCGTGCGTGGCAGCGGTGTTCGTTCTTTTATGGTTGGTCACAAATCCAGTGACCAGCCATGAAAGGGAACAGAGCGCAGGTGGAGATGGATAGGTTGCGTGGGTTCGGGGGAATCCGCTAACGGTGGAATGACCGCCTCTGTGCCCTTTCATGGTTGGACAGCAAAAACATCCAGCTAAGAAACGGCGGTGGCAGACAAGCAATGCACGGGCCTCCAAAACCCGCAGATGTGGGCGCGATACCCACCCGCCGTGCCATTTTCATGGAGCGCGTGTGCCATGCCGGCACGACAGAGGATCACTTCGCCACAGGTTAGGCGGGTAGGTCGTGTCATCACACGCGCTCCATGGCTTCATTTCCCAAACGCAGGGAGAGCCAGTGCTCTGCCCGGTCTCATAAGCCGGGCTCGGTGGGTGCGACTCCCATCCCTGCATTCATTTGCGCGGTGATAGATCGCTAAAGAGGCGACCTGGGCTGTAAACCCGGTGCTCTTCGGAGCCAGCACGGAGCATTACCGTGACGCCGCACCAGTCTCAGAGGTCCGTTAGCTCAGCCAGTCAGAGCAACCGCTTGTCGAGTGGAAGGTCGCGGGAGCAAAGCCCGCACGGACCGCCAGTTTCCAAGGGCTCGTAGTGATAGAAGGCAGCACGGCTGTTTTGCACACAGCAGGTGACGGAGCGTTACCGTCCGAGTCCACCAGTTTAGAATCCCCAGTGAGGTAAAGTAGCCTGTCGGCCTGTTAAGCCGATCGTCATCGTGCGAGTCGATGCCGGGGAGCCAAGTTTCAAAAGCCCACAAGGTGTAACGGAGAGTCTGCACGCGCCGCTTCTAACGGCAGAGGTTCCAGGTTCGAATCCTGGTGTGGGTACCATTTTAAAGACGGAGCACGTCCGGCATAGACGAGGAAACGGTCCCGAAAACCGCTGCGCCCCCAAAGCGTCCAGAGTGCGATTCTCTGGTGCTCCGCCAATTTCTTTCATCCCTCCGTAGCTCAACAGCAGAGCAATCGCCCGATAAGCGAGAGACCGTGGAGCGTCACCACGCCGAGGGACCATTTCAATTATATCGCTGGATGGCTCAGACAGATGAGCGGCGGACCGAAAATCCGCAGAGGTTGGCGCGCTACCAACTCCAGCGACCAGTTTCGCGGCATTGATGTAACAGCAAGCATGTCTGTCTTCCAAACAGAGCGCGTCGGGGCAGTACCGACATGCCGCACCATTCCACTAAGCTCCCGAAGTGTAAGAGATCATGCACGCCACTTTGCGGAAGTGGAGGTTCGAGGTGCAAATCCTCGCGGGAGCACCACTTCAAACACCCTGCATATTGCAACAGTCAGCATTCCTCGTTGTGAACGAGGCGGTGCCGGTGCGAATCCGGCTGTGGGAACCATTTTCATATTATCGTGCGCATGGCAAAGTCGTCGAGCCAGTGGTTCGCAAGTCCACTTTACCCAGTGCGAGTCTGGGGCGCACGTCCAGTTTCATCGGATACGAGAGAGCCAGCGAACTCGCTTGGTTTGGGACCAAGACAGGCCCGGGGCAGCACCGGGGTATCCGACCAATTTTGGTCTGTAGCTTAACAGTCAGAGCGTCGGGCTCATAACCCGGAAGATACTGGTGCGAATCCAGTTGGACCGACCAATCCAAAACACAGCCTCGTAGCTCAATCAGCAGAGCATGCGCCTTTGAAGCGCAGGGTTGGTGGTGCGAATCCACCCGAGGCTGCCACTTTCATGCCCAAGTAGTCCAACAGCAGAGATAACCGTCTCAGAAGCGGTCAAGTGCGGGTGCAACTCCCGCCTTGGGCACCATTTCACCAAACAGCGCTCCCGAAGCCCAAAGCAGAGGCCGCCGCTTTAAACCCGGCGTCAGTGTGAGTGCGAGTCTCACCGGGAGCACGCGTCTTCAAAGCCTGTGTAGTCCAACAGCAGAGACAGCCGTTTCAAAACCGGCCCAGTGTGAGTGCAACTCTCATCGCAGGCACCCTTTCAATGCTCCCGTAGCTCAAAGTATAGAGCACCGCGCTTCGAACGCGGAGGCTGGAGGCGAAAGTCCTTCCGGGAGTGCCAATTCAACATGGAACGTCAACCGGACAAGCGTGCCGGGACTCGTTGCTAACGAGATCGTCCCGCGACTGCGGGATGAGGAGCATGTCCTCGGCGTTCCGCCAGTTTCATCCAAAGACCCTGTCGTCTAATTGGCCAAGGCACCCGACTTTCTATCGGGTTATTGCGGGTTCGAATCCCGCCAGGGTTGCCATTTTACACGCTCATGTAGCCCAACAGCAGAGGCACGACGTCGAGAGCGTCGATAGTGCAGGTGCGAGTCCTGTCATGAGCACCATTTCGGTCCAAAGCTTAGATAGCGAAGCAGCCGGCTTTTAACCGGCATAGCAGGGTGCATGTCCCTGTGGATCGACCATTTTCCCGCCCGTTGGTGAAACAGTATCACGTCTGGTTTACATCCAGAAATCGAGGGGGCAGAACCTTCACTGGCGATTAATCCAGCATTTGCGCCTACAGATTCGATACCCGCTCAAACACGATGTCATCAAAGTCACCATTAAAGATCGAAAATGCCAGTGAGCGCGGTTTGTCATTCAAGATATGAAGGCTTACATCCGAAGGCAGATCGCTCCTTCCAGCACCGCCTGAAGCTTCAAGTTTCTTCCATTCGATTTTCACAACATAGACGTCAGACGACCGCTCCATCGTCCACGAGCCTGAGAATGAAAAATAGCCACCAGTGAACCGGTAAACACTCTCGTCATCGCCATGTATGCAGCATGCTGGGAGCTGATTTGCAGAACAGGTGCCATCTTGATTGAGAGTGAATGTCCCCGTCAGCACATCGTAACCTGTGGCACTCAGCCGTGCGGCCCCACTGGACGATAACTTGTAGATGCCAATCACTTCAGCACGCCCCACCGGGCTTCTCGCATAAGGATCGTTGAGCCACGTTAAAAAGGCAATGAGGCCAATAGAACCCACGTAAAGCCCCCAAAGAATACCCGTGCTCTTCCAGCGCATTGTAAATAGCGATGCAATCAAGGCCACGACGCAAACAATAGCGCCTACCAAGTAGATCATGCCGAGCGCCAGACTGAAAATATTCATTACCAGTTGTGACATCGCGTTGACGAAAACTCAAGACCAGCCGCAAGCCCATGAACCAACGCATTCCAATGCTGCACGGAGAACACCACCAGGGCTCCTTTGCCCATTTTCAACCATCCACTTCTCCATCACTCCAACCACCCCTTACCCCATGAACTCCCAATCACTCACCCGCCTCGAAGTCCCCGAAGGCAAGGCTCTGCGCTCAGGCATGGCCTTCATCGCTAATTATGCCCGCGAGGGCGGCGATACCTCCAGGCTGGAGGAGGAAATCAGCACCATCGTGGCTGAACCGGCCGCGTTTCTCGGCGATCCGCTGCGCGAGGCATTTGCCCGCGATCTCTATGCACCAGCTTACAAGCAGCGCGATGCACTCGCGCCCTGGCAGCAGTGGGGCTCGGGCCTCGAGGCTGGGGCGGTGCAGCAGATGGCGAATGCCTGTGCGCTGCCGGTCGCGGTGGCGGGAGCGCTCATGCCGGATGCTCATCAGGGCTACGGACTGCCCATCGGTGGCGTGCTCGCGACGGAAGACTGCGTGATCCCGTATGCGGTCGGTGTGGACATCGCGTGTCGCATGCGGCTCTCCGTTTATGATCGAAAGGCCAGCATCATCCCTGGCCAGAAAGATCGGCTGGCGAACATCCTCGAACACGAAACCAACTTCGGCATGGGTGGCGCTTTCAAAGAGAAGCGACACCACGATGTGCTGGACGAGGACTGGAATGTCTCTCCCATCACCCGTCGCTTCAAAGACAAGGCCTGGGCACAGCTCGGCACGAGTGGCTCGGGGAATCACTTCGTCGAGTTCGGTGCATTTGACCTGAATGCTGAGCAGTCCGCTGCGCTGAAGGAATCCGGCTTCGACATACCGCCTAGCGAATATCTCGCCCTGCTAAGTCACAGCGGGTCGCGTGGCACTGGAGCACAGGTTTGCCAGCACTACAGCCGCATCGCGATGGACCGTCGCTACGATCTGCCGAAGGAGATGAAGCATCTCGCGTGGCTGACCTTTGAGGAAGAAGCGGGCCAGGAATACTGGGCCGCCATGAACCTCATGGGTCGTTACGCCGCTGCGAACCATGCTTTGATCCACAAGTACATCGCCAAGAAAGTCGGTGCCCATGTCATCCTCGACATCGAGAATCATCACAACTTCGCCTGGAAGGAGACGCACGTCGTCGATGGTCAGGAGCGCGAGGTCGTGGTGCATCGCAAAGGGGCCACACCTGCGGGTGCTGGAGTGCTGGGAGTCATCCCAGGTTCCATGGCCACGCCCGGATACGTCGTTCGTGGCAAAGGCAAGCCCGAGTCCCTGAACAGTGCCTCCCATGGGGCAGGACGGGTCATGAGCCGGTCGGCTGCCAAACAGAGCTTCACCTGGAGCGCCGTGAAAAAGCAGCTCGCCGCCGCCGGTGTCGAGCTCCTCAGCGCCGGCATCGACGAGGTGCCCGGCGTCTATAAAGACATCCACAGCGTCATGGCCGCACAGACTGACCTCGTGGACGTGCTCGGTGAGTTTCGTCCGCGCATCGTGAAGATGTGCCCCGAAGGACCCGCTGAAGACTAAATGACGAATGAGTAAGCACGAATGACGAAAGAATGACGAAGCTCGAACACCCAAAGCCATTCGAGCTTCGGCATTCGTCATTTCCGGCTCCTCAAACACCTCAAACTCTGTTTTCAGACAAACTTGCCACTTGGCAAACCAACTCCGCCGCCTAGCCTCGGCGTCCCAGAACGAACACCGCAGCCCGACCCCCATCGTGCCGTGATGCTCGAGATCCCTTTCCTCAGCTAAAAACTATGAGTGACGTTCTGAACAAAACGACTGTTTTGGTGCTCAACCGAAACTGGCAAGCCATCGCCGTGAAGTCCCCTGCCGATGCCTTCAGCATGATGGCCACCGGCAATGCCACAGCCCTCAAAATCTCCGGCGACGACGACATGACGCCGGTGACTTTTGAAGACTGGATGAAGCTGCCCGTCAACGAAGGCGACAACAGCATCGGCACCGTCAAAGGCCCCGTCCGAGTGCCCACCGTGCTCGTGCTGGCTCGGTTTGACCGCGTGCCAAAGCGTCGCCCGAAGTTCTGCGCCAAGGCGATCTGGGAACGCGATGGCGGCGTCTGCCAATACACCGGTCGCAAGCTCAAGCCGAACGAAGGGAACATCGACCACATCGTGCCCGTCTCGCGTGGTGGCAAAAGCACCTGGGACAACTGCGTGCTCGCCGACAAAAAGGTGAACAGCAAGAAAGGCAGCAAGCTCCCTGATGAAGCCGGGCTCAAGCTCCTGCGCCGCCCCACTGCGCCGCGTGAGATCCCCGTCTCCCAGCTCATCCGCAACACCTACCAGGTGCGCGACTGGGAGGTCTTCCTCGGCCACAAAGGTGCCTTCGATCTCACCGCCTGATCCATGACCGACCGCGAGCCCAGCTTGCGGTCGGTTTATTTTTTGACATCAAACCGCGCATCATCCCACGCAAACGGCGCGCGCTTGCCCAGCAGGAGATCGTAGATCGTGTGGTTCGTCTTCATCATCTCAGCGAGCATGTCCTTCCACGGGCGGTCTGCCACGCTGATGAGGCCGGTGTTGTAGCTCTCGCCGTTGTATTGGCTGAACCAGCGGCCTGTCGTGGCCTGATCAACGAGCGTGAACCACTCAATGCCGATGACGAAGCCGAGCGCGGCGCTTTGCTCGACGTAGTTCCGATAAGCGAGACCGCGCTCCTGCTGCGAGCTGACCTCGCGCCCACCGATGAGACCGCTGTCCTTCGGTGAAGCCCAGAAGAACTCGCTGAGCATCATCGGCTTGCCGCCGGTCCATTCGTGATAGCGTTTCAGAGCGGCTGTATCGACTCCGTAGGTGTAGTAGTTGTAGCTCACCACATCGACATGACTTCCCATGATGCGGCAGAGCTGCTCGTCCTCGATGGTGATCGGCTGAAGGCGGCTGCCGATGAGCAGATGATTCGCGTCATGCTGGCGAAACACCTTCTCAATCTGCGAGAAGTAGGTTTCGAGGAAGGTGCCAACAAATGCCTTCACGTCCGCTTTGGCTGCGTCGGTCGTCACGGCGAGGCCGGAACCGATGAGTTCATCAAACGCCGCCGCCTTCGCCTGCCACGCCGTGTTGAAGGCCTCCACCGTGCGGTATTTCGCCTTCAAAGTAGCAACAAGCTCGCGTTTGCAGGCGTGTTTGCCATCGAGCGATGGGATTACACGCGGCAGCTCGTCGTAGCGCGGCTCATTCACGATGAACCAGCCGATGAGCAGCGGATCATTCGCACGCGCTGGAACCTCGCGGGCGATGTTTTCGGCGATCTTCGCCGCTGTGGCGGCATCGAACGGGTCCCAGACCTCGTGCGCGCCTGGAATGCGCAGCACTCCCTCCCATTCGTTGATCGGCAGATGCGCCACATACGGGAAAGCAGCTTTCGGCGTGGGACTGAAGGCCCCGATGCTGTTGAAGCCCCATTTCTTGACCCGCTCGATCATTCGCGTGGCGTGCGATTCGTAATCGTAGGCTGCGCCGAACTTCTTGATCACGTTGGCGATGTAGAAGGAAAAATGATCTGCATTGCTCTCGCGAAACGCCGTCGAGAACTCGCTGTCGATCTTCGGCAGCCACTCGTAGATGCCCTCGCGGCCCTTCACATAGGTGTAGTCGTCGTTCGGCGCGAAACCGCAGACGCCGAGTTGGAAGAAGGCATTCCCATCGGGATCGACGAGCCAGGATTTGCCGCTTTTCTGCTCCACATGGAAGAAGCCGGTTTTCTTCAGTCCCAGCGCCTCTCCACTGCCCGGCAGACCGCCGAACTGATCCAGCTTCGGCGTCTCGATGCTCGCGTAGTAAGCTTTATCCGCCGCGACATCAGCCTTCAAGTCTTCCAAGCTCCGCAGCTTGTTCGGAAACGCATCTTTGAGGCTCTGACCAAAGGGATCGATCAGTTTCGTCACGGAGGCGAGATCGGAGGTCACTTGGATTTTCGCGACCGATCTGTCCGCCGCATACGGCACGATGAACTGCCAGTGATACACCGCCCAGTTCCACTCGCGATTGTCCGTGAGCTGCTGAAAGGCGTAATCCGGCGTCTGGATGCTCAAACTCTGCCCCTGCGCGTTCTTCACCATGAAGCTCGTGCCATTCAAACTCGCGAAGTGCGGTGGCGTGGCCTTCTCCGCAGGGAAGACACCCTCCTTATCCGCAATCCGCCACGAGCCGCCCTTCGCAAAGCCGATGTCGATCAACGTCGTCATCTTCCACGACTTCACATCACCAGACACGTCTTTGAAGACGATCCCGATCTCATCCTTCCCCGCCGAAACCACACACTGCGCACCACCTTCGTAGCGCAGCATCGCACTCCCTGAAACGGCTTTTACTTCGATGATTTTGTGAGCTGGCTCAAACTCCGGGTAGCTTAGCGTAAAGCTCCCCAGGCTGCCCGCCGTGATCTCGATGCCCGTGTTCGTGGCTTTGAAGTCAGCGGCGGAAGCCGTCAAGCTGGCGAAAAGAATCAAAAACAGAGGTTTCATGCAATACATGCTTCATCGCATTTCCAGGCGGGGATGCACGAGGCAAGTGAGCCACGCGTTCATTTCTTTACCTCCGCCTTGAGCGACTTCTGCCAGTCGGGATGCCGCTTCTTGTAGTCTTGAAACGCCGTGTGCTCGGTGAGGGCGATTTTGCCATCCTTGTTCGTGTCGATGAAGGGGAAGAGCCATTCCCAGCTGGGCTTGGCGTCGCTCCATTCCTGCTGTGAGGCCCATTCGCCGGTTTCGATGCCGGTGTTGCGTCGCTGCTTGGCCTGCTGCGCGAGTGCATCAGTCCATTCGAGGATCTGGCCGCGTTTGAAAAGACGTCGGCGCAGTTGGTTGGCGTCCACGTTTTGCACGGAAGTGCTGGCGTGGATCGCTTGCGCAGCAGCGACGCCTGCGGACTCGCCGAGCACGCAAAAGATCGGCTCCATGCGTGCGGAAGCATACGCGATGTAGCTGGCGGAGAAGCACACGGGGACGAGGAGGTTGCTGCATTCGTCGGCCTTCGGCGTGATGGCACGATACGGGATCGGATACGGATGACCAGTGCCCTGCGAACCGCCGACGAACATGTTTCCCTCCGTGGCGACGCCGATCTGCCCGCTCTCATTCGTGACGACGTAGCGACGCACCGGATAAATATCCACGCCGTAGAGCGCGAGACCCACGCCGTCCTCGGCCTTCGTTTGATTCCACACATCGGCAAGCGTGAGGATGTAAGGCCCCTTCATGCGCCGCGTGAGGCGCACATAGAGCTGGTTCGGCCAGCCTTCGGTGTCGGAGTGCATCGTTTTGTCGAGGCCGAGTTCGGCCGTCTCCTTTCGAAATGCCTCTGGCACTCGCGCATCGGTGCTGAGGAAGTGGTGCAGGCCGCTGAGGTAGTCCTGATGCTGCCGCCACACCTTCGAGCGCGCCTCCCAGGTGCCGTCTTGATAAAAGCGGCTCAAGCCCAGCGGCGCCATCGTGATCAAGGAGTCGCGCTTGTAGTTGTATTCGCCGCTGTTCAGCCAGCCGGGAAAGATGTCGCGCAGGCGCTTGGTGAGTTTGGCAGCATCGTCCGTGGTGCGCACGAGATGCTCGACATAGCGTCCAACGACTTCGAAGTCCTGCGCGTTGTAGTTCGCGGGCTCAAAGGGCACGCGCTTCTGCTGATCACGCGTGACGTAGTAGCGGAAGTTGTAGGCCTGCGTGTAATCATCCGCCGCGCCTTTCGGCAAAACGTGATCCGTTTCGACCCACGGCAGCAGTCCGCTCTTCGGATCGCCCGCGACCAGATACGGATCAATCGGCGTCCAGTTCGTCGTCGGCCCCACGCCCGCGAGTTCCTCGTGGTAAGTCTCCGCAGACTCGCGCCCCACCGCAGCCATCACGTCGCCCTCGTAGCTCGCGTCGATGAAGACCTTCGCCTCGATCACCGTGACATCCTTTTTGGTCGCCGTCGGAGCGGGAATGCCACGCTTGTCCGGCGGCGCGAGTTCCAGGATGAGCTTCGTGATGCTCGCGCCGGCTTTCTCCACGCGCTGCACCCGCTGCTCATAGATCACCGGGATTTTCTCCTCCGCCAGCCAGTTGGCGAAGTCCTTGCGCAGCACATTCGGCTGCTTGCCCAGCTTGAAAACACGCGTCGCAGTCAACCCGCCCACCGCCACTGGTCCCGCGCAATCCTGCAGCGGCTTGATCCCCGCGCCAAGAATGCCGCCCACCCATCGACTCGGCTCCACGACGAGCACCGAGCAACCCTCCTGCTTCGCCGTCACCGCCGCGACGATTCCCGACGGCGTCGCGCCATAGACGCACAAGTCCACACGATGCGTTTCGGCAGCAAACATGATGGACGACCAAGTGGCGAACAGTGTGAGGAGGGTTGGGACAGGAGTTTTCATCAGTGAGCGGAGTTTTTCTCACAGAAGGTCATGACGCAGGCATCGTCGAGCAGATGATCGAACCCGTCATAGGCTTGCCGAATGCTGCACCTTTTTTGCCGATGCTTTCAAGACGATGGCAGCGTTGAATGAGTGTTCCCATGAGCCGCCTTCATTTTCCTATCACCCCAACCGTCGTCATTGCCCTGCTTGGCTGCTCATTTTCCTCACTCGTTTCGGCGACCGAGCCGTCACTGGTGGACTGGATGCCACAGGTGGAGGATCGCACTGCGCTTTGGTGGCTGGCTGGACCGCCGAGGATGTTTGGGAGTGAGGCGCGGACGAAGGAGGAGATCCTCAGTTTTCAATTTGGGAATAAGACGATGCGCTTCGACACGCAGCGTGTGCGGCCGTTGGAGGGTGGTTGGGAGTGCGCGGTGATCGCGGAGGGGCGGCGGTTTGTTTGCAGCGGGCACATGCAACCGGCGGACGAGTGGCAGCAGCCGGTGCGCTTCGTGGAGAGCGGGCGCTTTTTTCAGCGCGTAGTGATCGAGGGGCTGACCTTTGCGGATGCGGAAGGGAAGGCCTTCAATGGCACAGCACGACTCGAGATCAGCGTGTGGCCGGATCGGCTGGCGTTTCGCTTGGAGAGCGAAAGCGATGTTGTGATGGAGTTGCGCCATGGTGAGAAGAAGATGAGCGGCAGTCGAAGCGTGCTGCTGGAGGTGCTCGCGGGCGCGGCGAAGGCCGTGGTGGAGTCGGAGCTGATGGTGACGCGGGATGAGGCGCTGGGTTGTCATCGGCTGGCGCTGCCGGAGAAACCGTGGAGCAATGCGGGTGGCACCTATTACCCGGAGGAGCATCTGGACAGCATCGATCGCTGGCGCGTGACGCTGCGCAATGATGCCGATGAGCCCACGGTGGCACGATTGATGTTTACGCAGGAGAAGCATCTGCCGATCACGGGCTTCACGCCGATGCTGTGCGAGCCGGATGGCACGCCGACGGGCCTGCCGGTGCAGCTTTCGAAGAACTGGCACATCCGCGCGGAGAAGGGCCGCCTGCCGCATGACGGGTCGTGGTTTCATGGTTTTGCCTATGTGCGTGTGCCGCCGAAGTCGCGGCGCGAGTTCGTGTTCCAAATGGTGCATGCTCGCTACGGCGGCGTGTGCGCGGCGTCGCATGCGCAGCTCTGCCTCATCGGCTGGGGACATAATCAATTCTGGGATCAGGCGGCGGTGGGCAGTTTTGGCGAGAGCATCTGCTTTGAGCCGGGACGCGTGCAGCGTCGCTGCTTCATCACGGATGTGCGTCCGCTCATGACCTTGCCAGTCGAGCCCACCGCGAAACGCTGGGGTTGGGCGGAGAACTGCGGCGGCGGCGATTTCCTCATGTGGAAGGACGCGCAGGGTCGCTACCAAAAGATGATCGGCACGCGCACGGACTATCGGGCGCATGGGCCGTGCCTCACCGATGTGAGCTACAGTGAGGAATCGATCGGCGGCGAGATCGCGGCACGCATGGACGTGTCCGTGCCAGCAGCGAATGATCATCTGCGCACCTTGCTGCGGCTGCGCTACGACGTGCGGAAGCCGCTGCGGTGGCAAAGGCTCGCGTTCTTCCAAGTCGGCGCGGATTTCTACAACGACGTGCCCGCACGCCGCGTCGCCACCGGCGATGTCACCGGCCTGCGCGAGGAATGGGAGCCGCGTCGTGCGAAGGACGAGTATGATCGCACTGCGCTGCCGCTCACAGGCGAGGGTGCGTGGCTCTCTGTGCATGGCGTGGAGCGTGCCGTGCTGAAAAAAGGCCACGCAATGGCGAGTCGAGGCCTCATCATTCGTTCGTGGCGCGCCGTGATCGGCGGAAAGCCCGCCGCGCCGCATGTGTCCACCTTCTGCACCGAGTGGGGCAAAGGAAACCACAAGACCGCCGTCGAGCTTTCGCCGCCGCCCGGCCTCACCGAGTTGCAGCCCGGTGACTTCGTCGAAGCCGAACTGGAACTAGTCGTCTTCCCCGCCGATGCCGCCGCCTACTACGGACCGGACAACGCCCTGCGCGACTTCCTCACCCGCGAGGCCGACACCTGGCGCCCCGTGCATCGCGAAGCGAAAGGCAATGCGCTTCAACCCATCGCGAAACGCGGTGTTATCACGAAGAGCTATCCACTGGTCATCACCGCCGATGATGAGCAGCATGCGCAGGTCACGATGAAAGGCGGACTCGGGCATGTGCCGGTGACTTTCGCCGGTTTGAAGTCGCCGAAGGGCCATCGCGTGCTCGTGGATGGCCAACCGGTCACGCATTGGCAGACCGACTGGAATGCGGTGACACAACGCTGGCAGGTTGTGTGTAATGTGGCTGCTCACGAAGATCGTGAGATGGAAATCGTATTGGAAAGCACCCCATGAACCGCATCACTTTCCTCCTCGCCACCGTTTTTGCCTTTCACAGCCTCGCCGCCGAAACACCAGTTGAGACCGATCCACGGCTGCATTCCGATGGCAAAGGCTGGAAGCTCAACCAGGCAACCATCAAGGACCCGAAGCGTCCGCGTGTGCTGCTCATCGGCGACTCGATCCTGAGTGGTTACATGGCGCATGCGATCAAGAAGCTCGACGGCAAGGCCTATGTCGATGCCTGGGTGAACCCCTATAACCAGTCCGAGCATCTCAACACGAAGATCCTGCCCGAGGTGCTCGCGAAAGGCCCGTATGACGTGATTCATTTCAACATGGGTCTGCACGGCTGGCAGGAGGGCCGCATCATGCCGGGCACCTTCGAGCCGCTGACGAAAGGCTACGTCGAGGCCATCAAGGCGAAGCTCCCCAACGCCAAGCTCATCTGGGCCAGCAGCACGCCCGTGATGCTCGAAGGCGATGTGAAGAAGCTCGATCCCGTCATCAACGGCACCATCCTCGACCACAACCGCATGGCCGCCAAAGTCATGGCCGAGTGCGGCGTGCCGGTGAGCGACTTCTACGCCTTGCTCGTGGACAAGCTCGACCTCGCTCGCGGCGGCAAAGACAAGTTCCACTGGAACGGGCCCGCCTATCAAATCCTCGGCGACAAGTGCGTGGAAGGGGTGCTGAATGCTATGCTGACGAAGTGATGAATGAGTGTGGTTGAGTCCTCTGGACTCATCTGAGCAGTCGAGGCGACTGCACCACACTGCTGAAGTCACCATTCCTCATTCACACTACATGCACTCGAAGGCCTCTCTCGTCGCCACCTTGTTGCTGGCAGCATTCGCCTCATCACGGGCCGAAACACCTGCCACAGCCACGACGAAGCTCGATGTGACCTACAAAAGGACCGAGCAAGGCCAGCTGAAGCTCGATCTGCATTATCCAGCCGAGCCGAAGGCCGGAACGAAGTTTCCGCTCGTGCTCTTTACCCATGGCGGAGGCTGGGCGGCGGGAACGAAGACGATTGAGCGCGGCGTGAGGCTCATGGGCGTGAGGGCGCTGAATGCGCAGGGCTTCTGCGTGGCCTCCGTGGACTACCGCTTATGCACGGCAGGCGGAACCATCACCGTCCGAGATTGCGTCACCGATGCGAAGGACGCGCTCCGTTTCCTCGCAAAGAACGCCGCGCCGTTCTCGCTCGATGCGGAGCACGTCTTCACCTGGGGCGATTCGGCGGGCGGACACCTCGCGCAGATGCTGCTGCTATCGCCACCCGAGTCCTTCCCTGGCGATCCAACACTCGCAGACGCAAAGTATCGGCTCATCGCCGGCGTGTCGTGGTATGGGCCGTGCGATTTTGAGAAGGTCGAGCTTTTCACGCCGCCTGATGGCAAAGGCGTCGGAGATCGCTTTGGTTCACGGATCCTCAAAGCGGGCGCGGATGAGAAAGCGAAGCTCGCGGCCTACCGCGAGGTGAGTCCGGTGACCTATCTGCATGTCGACAGCCCGCCGCTTCTCATGATACAGGGCGACCAAGATCCGACGATCCCCGTGCATCACGCCCGCTACATGAAGGAACGCGGCGACGCGATGAAAGCGCCCGTGGAGGCCTTCATCGTCGAAAACTCCGGCCACAACTG
This sequence comes from Prosthecobacter sp., assembly GCF_044378005.1. Classification (GTDB taxonomy): domain Bacteria; phylum Verrucomicrobiota; class Verrucomicrobiia; order Verrucomicrobiales; family Verrucomicrobiaceae; genus Prosthecobacter. The sequence continues at coordinate 9,381 of NZ_JBILYB010000099.1, read as the reverse complement.
GCGCGAGGTCGGTGGCGCTTTGCGTCCAACACTCGATGAGATCCTGACAAAGACGGCTGCGTTCATGAAACTGCAGCTAGAACGCGTTTCCAAACCTATCACACGATGACCACCCGCCGCACCCTTCTCCAGACTGGAGCTGTTGCTTCGCTTTCGCTTTTTGATCTGCCTTCGCTCCTTGCCGCTGAGGGCGTGCCGCAATCTGTGATCGATCTCTGGGCCGACCTTGATCCACGCAAGGATCCGCTGGAGGTCGAGGTGATTCGCGAGTGGAAGGAGGACGGTGGGGTGTTTCGCCATGTGCGGTATTTCATTGGCACGTTCAAAGGCAAGCCGGCGCGGATGGCGGCGGTGTATGGTTTTCCGGAGGGTGCGAAGGAAAAACTCCCGGCGGTGATGCACATCCATGGCGGCGGCCAGCGTGGATCGGTCAGCGAAGTGAAGCTGCTCGTGGAGCGAGGTTACGCAGCGCTATCGGTGAACTGGGGCGGCAGCGGCACGGGCAAGGCACCGTTCAACACCTGCGAGAAGTCCGAACCTGGCGATCCAAACACCGACTGGGGCGCGGTCGATCCCTCGCAGCTCAATGCAGAGCGCTACAGCTCCATCTTGCCGGGGCCGAAGCAGGTCTTAGAAGACCGTGAGCACCCGAAGAACAACAACTGGTATCTCCTGACGCTTGGCTGCCGCCGTGGACTCACGTTTCTCGAACAGCAGCCGCAGGTCGATGCGCAGCGCCTCGGCGTGCATGGTTACTCGATGGGCGGCAATCTGACGATGTATGTCGCTGGCACCGACCGTCGTGTGAAAGCGGTCGTTCCCGCCGTCGGCGGTGCCGGATGGCGGTGGCAGGACCATGAGTTCATCGGTGGCCGTGCACGGGAAGACCATGTTCAGGGCGATGTCGATCTCTTCCGCCGCACGCTCAGCTTTGAAAGCTACGCGCCGCTCATTCAGTGCCCGATTTTACACCGCAGCGCCACGAACGACTTCCACGGCTGGATGGACGACGTGTATCGCACGAACGCGCTCATTCAAAACCAGCCCACGCGCTACAGTTGGGTGCCGCACATGAACCACCGCCTCACGCCCGAGGTCGCCATCACCATGCCTCTTTGGTTTGATCAGCATCTCAAAGGCGGCCCCGCCTTGCCCGACACGCCGCAGAGCGAGCTTCGTCTCAAATCGAACGACGACGTGCCCATGCTGCGCGTGCGACCGGATGCGAAAACGCTACCTGTCGCCCGTGTCGAGATTTACTACAGCACCGACCCCGATCCGCGCGCCCGCTTCTGGCGCAGCGCCGAGGTCGTCAAGGAATCCGAAGGCTACATCGCCCAACTGCCGATCCACACGCACGACCTGCCGCTCTTCGCCTTCGCGAACGTTTACCACACGCTGCCCAAGCCCGAATCCCTCGCGCAGATACCCGGCCATGCCAAACCGGTCACGGAGCTTTGCCTCAGCAGCCTTTTCCACTCGCATAGTGCCGACGAGATCAAGCAAGCGAACCCGAAGCTCACCGCGAAACCGTCCACGCTCATCGACGACTTCACTCACGGCACCCGCGATTGGTATGTGCTCAACGCCGGCAACGCCACGCATCAGCAACTCTGGACCCGCAAAGTCACCGATCCCCTATGGCGCGGCCCTGAAGGCTCCAAGCTGCACATCACGCTCAAACTTCCGCAGACCAACCGCCTCAGCATCGTCCTCCAGCAAAACGAATGGCGCAGCTACCGCGGCCCGCGCCGCACCTTCGTCTGCCAACGCGAAATTCCCGGTTCCGAATCTCCGCAAACCCTCACGCTTGATTTGAAGGACTTCACCTCCCCCGAAGGCTCACCCACAAGCTGGTCCGAACTCGATCAACTCGGCCTCTGCGCCAGCCACGGCCTCCCAGCCAACGAAGCGCCGCTCTGGAAAGGCCCCGTGCCGAAGTTTTTGAGAATGGCGTGGGAGTGACGAACCGAGCCGACAACTCGCATGTCATCTTGTGTTAACCAATGGTAGCGCATCCGTTTGTAACCGCCGCTCCTTCGGCCAGTAATGGAGGCTCTGGTTGTAATCGGTTGAGCGCGGCCGCGGCATTCTCCGGCGTCGCGTCGTCGATCCGAGCCGCGTGTTTGACCATCCGCTCAGTTGGCCCGGTTCCGAAGCCGTCGCCACTGGGAGCAAGATTTCCTACGACGCAGGCAACGCGAACGCCACCGTGATCGGGGACACACACTTCATCTCATTCTATTCCGGCAAGGCACCAGACACCACAGTCGTCGTCTCGGAGATCGCGGTGCCTGCGGCGCGGTGATGCAGTCACTTCAACAACTGCATCCGCCACCACGCGGACTCCACGGGGAAGAACTGGCTCAAATACACACGGCTGAAATCATAGTGCGTGATCACCTTTTCGATGGCGAAGTGTTGCGAGATCACAAACTCACGATCAGGACACAGCGTGACCACCCACGCTGCAAAGCAAGGCTCGCGCAGATAATCCTTCTCGATGTGCATTCGCGGTGAGGCTGCGTGTTGGAGCTTGAGGCCTGCCAGAGCCACCTCGACGGCCTCAGCCTCACTGTGCTGCGGTTTCCAGGCAGCGTTCATCACGCGCCAGTCCACGTTGAAAGGCTCCGTGCCGTTCACATCGAACTTTTCGATGAGGGGCAGGCTTTGCGCGGCCACCTCGGCGCTGTGACGCAGGCCCTCGGCATAGACTTTTTTCAAAGCGGTCTCCGTTTCCATCTCCCAGAGGCCGCGCAGACAGATGACACACTCGCTGCCGGTCCACGAGTGCCGCTCGCCCTGGCCGGGATCGAAGACCATGCCGATGCGGCAGACCTCCAAACGCTCACGCTGGCCTTTGCCGACCTTTTCACACGCGGCGGCGAGGTAGCGCTGCTGCCACGTTGAGTCGCCGGTGAAGGCATGCATGGCTTTCAGGATGAAAAGCAGCCTCGGCACGGCTTCCCATGTCGGTTTGGCAAAGTCACCGCGATACTCCGATGGCGGACCGTCGGTAGGCACCTTCCACGCATGGCTTTCGAGCACCTTCACCTGCTCGATGAAGCGCTTCACGAGGTCCTGCCGCTCCGCGTCGTCCTTGGGCAAACCATCCGTCAAATAACGCCAGATGCCGTAGAGCCACGGCGTCGTCTGATCATTCGATCCCATCGGATACGTCGTCTTGCCATCCGTGGCGATGCCACGCGCGATGAAGCCCGGCGTCTTGCCGATGGTGGAGACTTTGATCAGCCCGTCGATGAGTCGGCGAGCCTTAGCACGGACTTCGTCATCCTTGGTGATCAGCCATCGACTGCACATCGCATCGAGATAGAGCCCGTTGAACATCGGCCCGTCCTCATTCGGGACGCCCCAGCTTAACGCGCTCGGCTTCATTTCCCGACAATCCTCCGGTGTGGGTCTCACGATCGCGCCTTTCAGGCCGACATAATCGAGGATGAGATTGTGCTCATCGACAAAGCGGCTCCACAATTCCGTGTACGCCTTTTCCACAGCTTGTTCGGGCGTGTCAGCACCCAGCAGCGTGGTTGAGAGCAAAAAGAGTACGATACGAAGGCTCATGCCGATGTACAAAGCGGTGTTCGGTTATTCAACAACGTCTTTTCAAGCGGCAATGACACTTGGCACAGCAACGCTTTCCAGGAGCTTGCCACCCATCGTCGCAGCCTACTGGTCGGCTGTGGAAATATGCCGTGCTCACTGAATTGGCTATCGAATCTACTTCAGCTTTTCCACCGTGATCACCACCATTCCGACGCTGTCGTGATTGCCGCCGCGCCCTTGTTGTGGCAAATGGTGGCGTAGAGCTTGCCTTTGTGCCAAGTGAGACCAATGCCGTGGAGGAAGCTGTAGCCTTCAGCCTCCTTATCCCATTTCTTGATGACAATGGAATTCGACACCATCAAGCACTGGCAATTTGTCTGCCTCCGCGAGCTTCTATGGTTTGTCCCAAAGTGGGAAATCGGCCAGTTTCGGCCAGGTCAGAAGTGGGCGCGGTGTCAGAGCTGATGGTCAGTTCAGAAAATCTCCGGTTCCGGCACGGCGGGTCCATGTTGGAGGAAGTCGAAGTCGGCACCTTCGTTCGCTTGCGTGACGTGATCGACGAAGAGCTTCGCATAGCCGCGATGGTAGCGCGGCGGGGCGGGTTTCCACGCAGCGCGGCGCTTTGCGAGATCTTCATCGCTGACGTGGAGATGGAGCTTCCGGTTCGGCACATCGAGCTCGATGAGGTCTCCATTTTGCACGAGGGCGAGCGGTCCACCGATGGCGGACTCAGGCGCGATGTGCAGGGCACAGGCTCCGTAGCTGGTGCCAGACATGCGGCAGTCGCTCAGGCGCACCATGTCGCGGATGCCTTGCATGATGAGCTTCTTCGGGATCGGGAGCTGACCCCACTCGGGCATTCCGGGAGCACCCACGGGACCCGCATTGCGCAGGATGAGCACGGTGTCCTTGGTCACGTCGAGCTCCATGTCGTCGATCTTTGCCTTCATCTCGGAGTAGCTATCGAAGACGAGCGCCGGGCCGGTGTGCTGGCAGAGTTCAGGCGTGGCGGCTGCGTGTTTGATCACGGCTCCATCGGGGCAAAGGTTGCCACGCAGGATCGCGGTGCCGCCGTCGGGTTGGATGGCGTTGTCCGGCGTGCGGATGACATCGAGATTGTAGGTCTCACAACCGGCGACGTTTTCGCCCATCGTCTTGCCGGTGATGGTGAGGGCGCTCATGTCGAGCAGCGAACTCATGCCGTTGAGCAGCGCCTTGATGCCGCCCGCCAGATAAAACTCCTCCATGAGGTATTTGCCCGCCGGGCGCATGTTTGCCAGAAGCGGCACGCGACGGCTGATTTCGTCGAATTTCTCCAGCGGCAGCTTGATGCCGAGACGACCGGCCATGGCGATGAGATGCACGATGGCATTCGTGCTGCCACCCAGCGCCATATCGACCGCGATAGCATTATCAAACGAGCGCTCCGTGACGATCTGCGAGGGCTTTAAGTCATGCCAGACGTTCTCGATGATCTGCCTGCCAGCCTCAGCCGCGATGCGTAGATGTGCACTGTCCACCGCCGGGATGGAAGACGCGCCGGGAATGCAAAGACCGAGCGTCTCTGCCAATGCCGTTAGTGTGGAGGCCGTGCCCATCGTCATGCAATGACCGGGGCCGCGAGCGATGCCGTCCTCGATCTCGCACCACTGCTCCCAGCTCAGATTGCCCGCGCGTTTTTCGTCCCAGTATTTCCAGACATCGCTGCCGCTGCCGAGCGTCTCGCCGCGCCAGTTGCCCTTCATCATCGGGCCGCAGGGCATGTAGATGACTGGGATGTCCATGCTGAAAGCGCCCATGAGCAGTCCCGGCGTGGATTTATCACAACCACCGAGCAACACCGCACCATCGAGAGGATTCGCGCGCAGCACTTCTTCAGTCTCCATCGCGAGCAAATTGCGATGAAACATCGCCGTGGGCTTCGTCAGCATCTCGCCAGCCGAGAGCACCGGGATCTCCATCGGATGCCCGCCTGCCTGGAGAATGCCACGGCGCACGGCATCGGCGGTCAGCTTCAAGTGCATATGGCAGGAGTTTTGTTCCGACCAAGTATTCAAAATGCCAATCACCGGCTTCCCGACATAGTCTTCAGCACCCCAGCCCGCCTGCTTCGCTCGTGAGCGATGTCCAAAAGAGCGGAGTTCATCACGGCCATACCAGCGCCAGGAGCGGAGTTGTTCAGGAGTTTTGCGAGTCATGCGGGGCGCGCATTGTTACGAAAAGCGGAAGATGCGCCAGAGGAGATTCCGCACGAGTTCATATCCTCTGCATTTTCCCTTCTCAGGAGCACTCGACACCCGATAGGATGCCGCTCTCTCTTCCGTCCTTTCCAACCTCATCATGATCCCCATCGACCTCAGCGGCAAAGTCGCCCTCATCACCGGAGCCTCACAGGGCATCGGCGCGCAGATCGCGCGGACCTTTCATCGCGCTGGAGCCACGGTGGTGATCAATCATCCGGGCTTTCCGAACACGGCGGCGGATGCTCAAGCGATCGCCGATGAATTGAACGTCCACCGCACCGACAGCGCCCGCGTGATCGCCGCCGATGTCTCGCAGCCCGAGCAGGTGCAGTCGATGATGGGCGAGATTCAGGCGGCCTGTGGTGGTCTGGATTATCTGGTGAACAACGCCGCCATCATCAAGGACCGCACCATCGCCAAGATGAGTCTCGAAGAGTGGGATGCGGTGATCGAGGTGAACCTGTCCGGCGTCTTTTACGGCTGCAAATACGCGCTCGAAATCATGCGCGATCATGGGGCCATCGTCAGCTTCGGCAGTATCGCGGCGATCCAGGGTTTCTTCGGCCAGGCCAACTACGCCTCCGCGAAAGCTGGCGTGCAGGCGATGATGCGTGTGCTCAGCCGTGAAGCAGCGCGCAAAAACATCCGCGCCAATGCCATCGCCCCTGGCGTGATCGATACCAGCATGGCGGCGACCATTCCCGAATCCGTGCGTGCCGAGATGATCAAGAACGTCCCACTTGCCCGCTTCGGCACGACGGAGGAAGTCGCCAATGTCGTGCTCTTCCTCTGCTCACCTCTAGCCTCGTATGTCACGGGCCAGACGATCGAGATCAACGGTGGCTGGAGAGGCTGATATGCGCGCCCCAGCCATCATCGCCACTGCTGACCAAGCCATCGCTGCCATCCCCTCGGGAGCGACGGTGGCTGTGTGTGGGTTCGTGGGAGCGGGGCATCCTGAGATGCTGACGGCGGCGCTGGAGCGGCGATTTATCGAAACCGGCACACCCAATGATCTCACGCTCTACTACTGCGCCGGGCAGGGAGATCGGGCTGAGCGAGGGCTGAACCACTTCGCTCACGTGGGCTTGATCAAACGTGTGATCGGCGGCCACTGGAACCTCGCGCCGAAGCTCGGCACGCTGGCTTTGGCGAACGAGATCGAAGCTTACAACTTCCCGCAAGGCGTGCTCAGCGTGCTGTTGCGGGAGATCGCGGCGAAGCGGCCCGGACTCATCACGCAGGTGGGACTCAACACCTTCATCGACCCTGCTCAAAGCGGCGGACGAATGAATTCACGCACCACGGAGCCACTCGTCGAGCGACTCGAACTCGATGGGCAAACGTGGTTGCGATACAAGTCGTTTCCCATTCATGTCGGGCTCATTCGAGCGACCTATGCCGATAAGCGCGGCAACCTCAGCATGGACAAAGAGGGCCTCATTGGCGAGGTGCTGCCCATCGCCCAAGCGGCAAGGAATCACGGCGGCATCGTCATCGCGCAGGTTGAAAGAATCGTGGATCAACTGCCTGATCCAAAGTCCGTGCGCGTGCCGGGCATCCTGGTGGATTACCTCGTCGTCAGCGGCGGCGTGCAGCACGACCAGACCTTTGGTGAGGTCTTCAATGAAGACTTCGTCGTTACCAGCAATGGCGGTTTCACGCTGCCGACCATGCCAGAGTCCGAGCGCAAGATCATCGGCACGCGAGCACTTCGGGAGATTCGTGAAGGTGACATCGTGAACCTCGGCATCGGCCTGCCAGAAAGTGTGGCCATGGTCGCAGCGGAGACTGGGCGGCTGAGTGAATTCACCCTCACCGTGGAAAGCGGCCCCATCGGCGGCGTGCCAGCTTCGGGCCTGAACTTTGGTTGCAGCCACTTCCCTGAGGCGATCATCGACCAGCCATCGCAGTTCGATTTCTATGACGGCGGCGGGCTCGACATCGCCGTGCTCGGCGCGGTGGAGGTGGATGCGGAAGGCAGCGTGAACGTCACGAGCTTTGCGGATCGTTTTGCAGGCGTCGGTGGCTTCGTCAATATCGCTCAAAGCGCTCGCAGGCTCGTGTTTTGCTGCACCTTCCTCGCAAAGAGTCAGCCGAAATTCGTGCGAAAGATCCAGCACGTCTGCTTCCACGGGCCCACCGCCTTCGCTCATGGTCAGCAGGTGCTTTATGTCACCGAACGTGCCGTCTTTGAGCTTACGGCTGAAGGTCTCCGACTCATCGAAATCGCCGAAGGTTACGACCTTCAAAAAGACATTCTCGATCAGATGGAGTTTGCACCGCTCGTGGCACTTTGACTGTATTGACCGCTTTGACCCTTATGAACTCTGTCCATATCATCGACGCCAGACGCTCTCCCATCGGCCGCTTTGGCGGTGGCCTGAAATCCATCAGCGCCACCGACCTCGGCTTTGCCATAGCCGATGCGGTGGTGCCTGCCGGGTTGCGTGAGCATATCGAGCAGGTCATTCTCGGCCAGGTGCTGCAAGCCGGCTGCGGGATGAATGTAGCGCGGCAGGTGGGCTTGAAGCTCGACCTTCCTGAGCATGTGCCTGCTTACACCGTGAACATGGCCTGCGGCTCTTCGCTCAAAGCCGTCGCGCTCGGTGCCGATGCCATCCGCAGCGGTGAAAGTGATCTCGTGCTCGCTGGCGGAGTCGAGGTGATGAGCCGTGCGCCGCATTACGTTATGGATGCCCGCTGGGGAAAAAAGCTCGGCGATCTCTCGATGCAGGACGCCATGTTCGTCGATGGCCTCAGCGATCCGCTGTTGAAGATCGGCATGGGCGAAACGGCGGAGCGAATCGCTGACAAACATAGCATCACACGCCAGCAGCAGGACGAATTCACCGTGCTCAGTCAAAGCCGAGTCGCTGCGAGTCGTGAAGCCTTCATTCGCGAGATCGTGCCTGTGGCCGAAGTCACGAGTGATGAGCATCCGCGTGCTGATACGACGCTCGAATCGCTCGCCAAACTGAAGCCCGCCTTCCGCAAAGACGGTACGGTGACACCCGGCAACTCATCCGGCATCAACGACGGAGCAGCGATGGTCCTGCTCGCCAGTGAAGCAGCGATGCAGAAGCACGGCCTCCAATCACGCGCCCGCATCATCGCTACAGCGGCTGTCGGTTGTGATCCTGCCGTCATGGGGCTCGGACCAGTAGGAGCCATCCAAAAGCTTTGCACCATGACCGGCTGGAAGCTCGATGAAGTCGATGCCATCGAGATCAACGAAGCCTTCGCCGTGCAGACGCTTGGCTGCGCTCGTGAGCTGTCACTCGGCCTCGAAAAGCTCAATCAACGCGGCGGAGCCATCGCACTCGGACATCCCATCGGTGCCAGCGGAGCGCGTGTGCTCGTCACGCTGCTTCATTTGATGGAAGACAAAGGCTACAAGCTCGGCATCGCCAGCCTCTGCATCGGCGGCGGCATGGGCATCGCGATGGCGGTGGAGCGCGTCTAGGCGGTGTTTGAAAACCCTCAACAACCGTATCTGAGCCAGTCGATGATGGAGGCGAATTGAATGAGGGAGAGGAAGTGAAGGGCAAGCTTGTCGCGCCTTGTGCTTGAG
>NZ_JBILYB010000098.1:0-23645 GCF_044378005.1 Prosthecobacter sp. | reverse complement strand
CTCAGGCACCATCGGCATGTAAATGATGACGCGGTCGCCCTTCTTCACCTTGTGGCGCTTCAGCACGTTGGCAAAGCGGCAGACATCGCGGTGGAGCTGCTGGTAGGTGATCACGCGCTTCTCGCCGGGTTCGCCTTCCCAGATGATGGCGGCCTTCGACTTGCGCGGGCCGTCCAGATGACGGTCCAGGCAGTTCTCACTCACGTTCAGTTTGCCGCCGACGAACCACTTCGCGTTCGGGCATTTCCAGTCGAGCACCTTGGTGAAAGGCTTGCTCCAGAGCAGTTCCTTCGCCTCGCGACCGAAGAACTTGTCGGGATGTTTGATCGATTCCTCATACATCTTCTTGTACTGAGCCAGCGAGCTCACGCGGGCCTTCTTGGCAAAGGCCGCGTCAGGCTTGAAAAGCCGGTTCTCGGTCATGAGAGACTGGTTCTTGCTGGGTGCCTTGGGGGCAGCCTTGGCGGCGGGTTTCGCAGCAGGCTTGGCAGCTTTCTTCGGGGCGGGTTTGGCGGCTTTCTTTTGGCTCATGGTGGGGAAAAGGGGGCGGAATAAACGCGAGGAGGCGGAGGCTACATGCAGAGAACTCCGTCTGGCAATCACGGAGTATGGTTCTTTGCTGCACCCGCAGGTCTGTTCGCGCAAAATCAGGCGATGCTTCTACACGACCGCGAAGTCGGCAGGCTCGTGACCATAGATGCCGAAGCGGGTCATGAAGCGGAGGAGATTCCGGCTGTACGGATGCGTGGTGAGGCCGCCGCCCGCCATGCCGGAGATGTTCTTCTCAAAGTGACGCTGCATGATGTCGCTGAACTTGCCGGGGAAGCGGCGGGACATCTCGGTGCCGGTGCGCTGGAGCGCGAAGATCTGCCCACCATAAAAGATGTCCACGAGCTCCTGCCAGGCCACGAGCTGCTCGCGGAACCAGTCGAGGTAGGCGTGGAAAGCGCCATCCCAGCCGGTGGGGCGGTTTTGCATGATGGCATCGGCGAGCTGCTCGGCGGAGGTCATGGCCATGCAGAGACCGGGGGAGAGCATGGGATCGACGAAGCCGAAGGCATCGCCGACGCTGACCCAGCCCTCGCCATGTCCTTGATCGGAGATGAGCTGATAGTTCGCATACGTCGTGACGGGCGTGATGCGTTTGCGCTCGGAGCAGGCTTCGGCCAGCGGCTTGTTTTGATCGATCATCGCCTCAAGCTGCTCCTCGGCGGTGCTGCCATAGTTCTTCGCGTGTTCTTTATCGACGACGATGCCGATGGAGAGCGCGTGCAGCAGCGGGATGCGCCAGCACCAGCCGTGTTTCAGGCGGGTGATGATGGTCTGCCCGGCTGGCTTTGGCATCATGCAGTTCTCATAATGGGCGAAGTGGGAGATGTCCTTGCGCTTGCCGATCTTCGCCGTGAGGCCAAGCAGCTTGGCAAACAGGCGGCGGCGGCCACTGGCATCCACCAGGAGGTCGGGCTGCCTGCCATTCCAGTCAGGGACGAGGGCGAGCGTCTCGGGGGCGAGCTGAGGGACGACTTCACCGCGCTCGGTGAGTCCAGTTTGCAGCTTCACCGTGCAGGGGATGAAGCGGGCGCCAGCTTTGATCGCGCTCTCATGAATGAGGTCGTCGAAGGGACGACGCGGGACATTGTAGGCGTAGGTGGGCAGGACACCGCGCATGGCGGTGAAGGAAAGCTCCAGCGCGTCGTTTTCATCAAAGATCCAGGTCACGCCGGGCTTGTAGGTGCCGAGCTTCGCCACCTCGTCCTCGATGCCCATGCGGCGGAAGACGGTGACGAGGCGGGGAATCAGCGACTCACCGACGACCATGTCCGGGCGCTTGCCATCATCAAAGAACACGGCGTCCACGCCCTCCTTGGCCAGCAAGGCGGCAAGGGTGGCTCCAGCGGGGCCGGCACCCACGATGCCGACGCGATAAGGTTTCTGGGCGATTTTCATGATGATCAGTCTGCCAGAATAGAAGTCCCACGCCATCCCGCAAGGCAGCGCATGCTTTGTCGAAGATTTTTCCTGGGTTGCTGCGAGTCGCCGAGGGCTCAGGATTGATCGTATCACGGAGGGATTCGGCTTGATCCGGGATCACCACGGCTCCTAGACTGATGCCATGCGCCCGACTCTTTTCCTTTCCTGCCTGATCTTTGCCACACTTCTGACCGTGGACTGCGAAGGTGCGGACAAGCCTAAAATCATCCGCTCGTGGAAGTCATCTGATGGACGCGAACTCAAGGCGGAGCTGCTGGATTTCGACAGTAAGGAGATCAAGATCAAGCGCATGACGGACTTTCAGATCATGAAGGTGCCGGTGGATAAGTTCAGCGCGGAAGATCAGGCTTTCGTGGCCGGACTGGTTTATGAACGCAGCCTGGATGAGGGCATCACCAAGGGGCCGTATGCGGAAAAGATCACAGGTGCTTTTGTGAAAGCGGTGTCGAAGCAGGGGCTGAATTACCAGATCTATGGCGATCCAAAATGGGACGGCACGCAGCGCTATCCGCTCGTGATCTGGCTGCATGGTTCCGGCCAGAGCGGCAGTGACAACCAAGCTCAGATGGGCGGCCCGACGGGTATTTTCACCAATGCCGAGCATCAGGCGGCGAATCCCTGCTTCATGATCGCTCCGCAGTGCCCAGACGCAGACATCGGCTGGAACAAACAGGTGGCTGACAACCTGATGGCGCTGATCGCCGATCTCACGAGCAAGCTGCCGATTGATCTGAAGCGTCTCTACCTCACCGGCAGCAGCATGGGCGGCTTTGGCACCTGGAGTCTCTGCGCGAAGTATCCCAACGTCTTCGCCGCCGGCGTGCCTCTCTGCGGCGGCGGTGATCCCAAAAAGGCCGACGTGCTGAAGAACGTCCCCATGTGGGTCTTCCATGGCGACCAAGATCCCATGGTGCCCGTGGAGCGTGATCGCGTTCCCGTGGAGGCCGTCAAAGCCGCCGGAGGTCTCGTGATGAAATACACCGAATTCCCCGGCGTCGGCCACAGCCTGACAGGCATCGTTTACCCCATGCCCGAACTCCACCGCTGGCTCTTCGAGCAGCGTCTCGCGCCGGTGGAGAAGGTAGAATAATGATGGGTAAATGATGTTCTGAACATCATTCTAGCTGGCATCATTTTGCCAGTCTTGGGATCGGGAATGGAATGCCATCAAGCCAACAACAACCTCACCCAGGTCTGTGCATTCGCCTGCACGAGGGCGGTGATGGCGAGGGCGATGAGGAGCCCGGCGCTGCCGACGAGGGTGATTTCGAGGAGCTTGGTGAGGGCGAGGGCACTGGGGGAGATGCCGAGGTCGCCGAGGGTGGTGAATTCTCTCCGGCGGAGGCGGAAGGAGAGCGCAAACACGAGCGCGGCGATGGCGAGCGCGGCTCCCAGCGTGATGGCGAGCACGCTGAGGGCGAGGTTTTGCATCTGAAAGAGGGTGCTCATGAGGGCCTCGAATTCCTCGCTCGGGCGGATGAGCTGGACGGGTAGGGTGCTCTTCAAATAACGCCCGGCGAGCAGGGCCTCGGACTTGGCATCGCGCGGGACGATGACGATGGCGCTGGCCTGATACGCGCCGGTATCGCCATGGAAGTGGAAGCTGTCGAGGTTGCGGTCGGTGACTTCGTGGAACATGCGCACGCTGGCATTGGCGACGGTGTTGTCGCCCTCCTTTTTTAGCACGGCGTCCTGCGTGGCGGCGACGTCGTCATGCCCGTGGGCGAGGCCGGAGATGAGCCAGACGGTTTTGAGATCGACGAAGACGGCGTCGTCATCGGGCGTGCCGTTGGCGGTGAGCACGCCGGTGATGCGCATCTTTAAGGGATAGACGCCGGCCATGTCGAAGACCTGCTCCTGGGTGGAAAAGATGGCGTCGCCGGGCTTCAGGCCACGCTGGGCAGCGAGTCGCGCGCCGAGCACGCAATCGCCCAATCGGGTGATCATTTTCCCCTGGTCGAGGCGGAGGCGGCGGAAGGCGAAGTACTCGATCTCAGTGCCGACGATGGGTGCGCCCTGGGCATGGTAGCGGACATCGAGCGGGATGGCGGCGCCGAGATCGGCGGCGCGGAGGTCGTCGAGATGCTTCATCTCGATGGCGGGGAGGGGCTGCTTTTTAAAATAAAGCGCCGAGAGCATGAGATCCAGCGCACTGCCGCGAGCGCCGAGAAGCTGGGGCGTGGAGACGGCGCGGTCATGCATGGCGGCCTCGGTGGCCTGCACTAGCACCCTCAGGCAAAGCGGAAGCGAGATAACGAGCGCCAAGGCTCCCGCGAGCAGGAGCGTCTGCAAACGATGCCGGGCAACATAACGCCAAGCGAGCTGGAGGCAGGGGCCGATCATGCGGTGAAGTCCTCCACGCGGGCATGGTTGGGGAAGCGCGGGATGAGGTCGGTGTCATGGGTGACCATGACAAGACAGGCTCCGGTGCTCCGAGTGTAGTCGAGCAAAAGGTCCATCACGACCTCCCGGCGGGTGGCATCGAGAGACGCAGTGGGCTCGTCGGCGAACAAGAAACGCGGTCCGTGGGCGAGTGCACGAGCGATGGCGACACGCTGACGCTCGCCCTGGGAAAGCTGTCCAGCAAGCTTCTTCCAGTGCGGGGTGATTTCGAGACGCTCGGCGAGATCAGCCGCGGAAGAGGAGGCTGGTTTGGCGATGCCGAAGCGCTGGGGCAGAAGGATGTTTTCCTCCACGGTGAGGTAGTCGAGCAAAGCAAAATCCTGGAAGACGAGGCCGACTTCGCTGAGGCGGAAGGCGCGGCGTTTGGCCTCGGACATGCCGGTGAGGGTGGTATCGCCCAGACGGACCTCGCCTTTCTCGGGAGCGAGCAGGCCTGACATCAGGCGCAGCAGGGTCGTTTTACCTGCACCGCTGGGGCCGAGCAGGGCAAAGGAACCTCCCGAGTCCACGAACAAGTCATCCACGCGCAGCCGGAAGGGGCTGCCGGGATAGGCAAATTGGAGGTCGGAGACGATGATGCCGGACATGGCGGGGCTGGGGGAATAGCACGGGAATGACGAATCCAAAGCGCTCAGGGGGTGAAAATGAGTCGAAAAGTTAGAAGGAATGAAAAAGACTTGAAGGTTTGGCTCTATTAAGGAATTATTTAACTTATCCAAATAATCAGCGTATTGCTAGAAATCTCATGAAAACCACTTCTCTGCTCCTTGCTCTGGCTATCAGCGCCTGTGCTACGTCTGTTTTCGGGCAGGGTTATCCTGCTGCTGGCTCTGGTCTCGGCGCACCGACGATGCCCGCTCCGCCCATGCCGCCGACCCCACCACCGAGCATGGGATATTCTAACACTGCTTACACTGGGATGTCGCCGACGCTATCCGCCCCGACGGTTGGCTCCCCCTATGCAGGGCCAACGATGGCAGATCCTTATGCCAATTATGGCTATCAGCAGCCAGCGCAGACCAATGCCTGGGGCAGTACGGTGCAGCAAAGCATGGGTGGCACGAGTCCCTCAATGCTGAACTACAAGTATGTGGAAGCCTTCTACCGCTTCACTGATCCGAAGGACAGCGAGATGAATGGCAGTCACGGTCTTGGCGTGGCGCTGGTCATGGATCTGCCGACCATCTTCTTCCTCAAAGGTTCCTTCACTTGGAACAGCGGCAGTGGAGAGCAGACCGCCAGGGGAGCCGCCAATGCGGACTATAATCTCTCCACGATCACCATCGGTGGGGGAGCTTACATGCCGATCACGCAAAAGCTGCATTTCGTCGGCGAGGTCGGTCTCGTGTATGCCAACTTCCAGGCGGATGGCGTAAACAAGAGCTACACCGATGGCGGCATCTATGTCCGCCCAAGCCTGCGATATCAGGTCCTGGACTGGATGGAAGTGCAGGCTGGCGTGTCGGTGGCGAGCACAGACGATTACAATTCGAAGGTGTTCGATGTCGGCGGTTACTTCCGCGTGATGCCACTGTTTGACCTGAACATCGGGGCTGATTTCGGGGATCAATCACGAGGCTTCAAAGCGGGTGGTCGTCTCCGCTGGTGACGTATTGCCCCCGGTAGATTTTTCATGACCAACTACCCGCCCGGCTATTGCTTGGGCGGGTTTTTTTCGCCTTCAGATGCAGGCTTGAGTTCCACGGTCTTCGCTCCACCCACGGTCTGCGGAGCGAGTCTCGCGCGCCAGATGTAGCGCTGAAAGAGCACCTTCACACTTGCTGTCATCGGCACGGCAAGGATCGCACCAAGGAGACCGCCGAGAAGCAGCGCCCAGACGAGCACGCTGGCGATCACGGTCATGGGATGCAGGCCCACGGCCTCTCCCACGATACGAGGTGTGATGAAGAGACCGTCGATCTGCTGGACGATGATGAAGATGACCGTCACCGCCAATGGCAGCGCCCACCAGGGGTCGCCAGGAATGAGGGCGCTGCCACCCTGAACAGCCCCGATAATCACCGCAGGAATCCAGCACATGGCGATGCCGAGGTAGGGAATGATGCCCGCGATGCAGAGGGCGAGACCGATCAGCAATCCGAAGTCGAGACCGATGATCATCAGTCCGGCACCGGTGGCGAGGCCATTGATCACGCTGACGAAGAGCTGGCCACGGAAGAAGGCGACGAGGTAGCTATTGATCTCCGTCAGGCAGGCCACGAGCTCATCTTTAAAGGCACTCGCTCGCAGGGGCAGGTAGTCCGACCATTGCTGTTTGATCTTCGCGCTCTCGATCAGGAAATAATAGAGATAGAGCGGCACAATGATGAAGCTCAACATGAAGCCAAACACACCAAGGAAACCACCGACGCTGGAGCCGATGAATTTGCTCACATTGCGCAGCACAGTCGGCAGGGTGGTCTGCACCCAGTCACCTGTGAGCAGCGTTTTGAAGTCGATGTCGAAGCTGCTCTCGGCGGCATCCAGGGGGGCTGTGCTGGGTGGGGTGAGTGGCGGAACTGGCTCTGTAATGACGGGTGCGGGGTCCGTGGATGTGTGAGGTATGAGAGTGATTCCGTAGTCGGTCTCCACCTTGGCTGCGAAATCGAGCACGGCTGTGCGTGCCTTCACCGTGTAGCCGGGGACTTTTTTGGCGAGGTTCGCCGTTTGATCCGCGATCTTGGGCAGAATCCACCAGCCGAGTCCCGCTAAGGCGAGTGAGAAAACGACGAAGGCGAGCAGGACGGATGGCTGCCGCTTCAAACCACGTCGTTCCAGCCAGGCCACGCCGGGCTCCAGTAGGTAGGCTAGCACGGCAGCCACAGCGAAGGGGACGAGGATTGGCTGAAGAAAGCCGAGGATCTGAGTGCCGAGGTAAATGAAGCCGATGGCGAGCGCACCAATCACGGTCAGCGAGAGTGCGGTCACGGCGGTCCAGAGCGCGTTCCTTTGAAAAGCAGTCGGGAGATTTTTCATGGGGAGAGAGTGGGAGCGCGGACATTCGCGCGCGCCGGTTCTAGCCAGATACGCACCGGATGAGAATTGCAATTTTTACCTCATGTTGTAACCGCCTGCTCACATGCTCCAGATTCCAGATCATCCTTTCCGCGCCCTGATTTTCGACTGCGACGGCACGCTCGTGGACTCCATGCCGCTGCATTATCGCGCCTGGGTCGCTTCGCTGAATCACCATGCAGCGCCCTTTGATTTCACAGAGGACTACTTCTACTCGAAGGCTGGAGTGCGTGAGCAGGATGTGGTGAAGCTGCTGAATGCCGAATACGGCACGCAAGTGGACCCCGATTCCGTGGCGGACTTCAAGGCGGAGCTTTTTGCCCAAATGATCCCCCAGGTCTCCGTAGTGCGACCGGTGGCAGACTACGCGCGCTCCATGTACGGAAAGCTGCCCATGTCAGTGGCCTCGGGCAGCGAGGAGCACATCGTGCGCGGCTGCCTTTCGGCGAATGATCTGCTGCACCTCTTCGATGACATCATCATCACGCCGCGTCTCGTCGCGCGTGGTAAGCCAGCGCCGGACATGTTTCTGCTGGCTGCCGAACGCATGGGAATCGCCCCTGAAGACTGCCTCGTTCTGGAGGACGGGCAGTCCGGCATTGACGCAGCAGAGGCTGCGGGGATGAAGTGGGTCTTCGTTCCCCGCACGATGAGATAAATCAGTTCTCCGTGTACTTGCCGAGCGCGCGGAACTTCTGGTAGCGCTCTTCGAGCAACTGCGCGGTGGGGAGCTTTTCCAGATGCGTGATCGCTGCGACTACGGCGTCTTTCAGTGATGACGCGGCGGTCTCATGATCGTTGTGGGCTCCGCCGAGTGGCTCGGGGACGATGCCGTCGATCACGCCGAGCTGGGAGAGGTCCTGGGCGCTGAGTTTCAGTGCCGATGCCGCTTCTGGAGCATGTTCGCGATGCTTCCAAAGAATGGCTGCACAACCTTCAGGGCTGATGACCGAATAGTAGGCGTTCTCCATCATGAGCACGCGGTCGGCAATGCCGATGCCGAGTGCGCCACCGCTGCCGCCTTCGCCGATGACTACAGCAACGACTGGCGTGCGCAGCAGCATCATCTCGCGCAGATTGAAGGCGATGGCTTCAGCGATGTTGCGCTCCTCAGCGCCGATGCCGGGGAAAGCACCGGGGGTGTCGATCAATGTG
This sequence comes from Prosthecobacter sp., assembly GCF_044378005.1. Taxonomy (GTDB): domain Bacteria; phylum Verrucomicrobiota; class Verrucomicrobiia; order Verrucomicrobiales; family Verrucomicrobiaceae; genus Prosthecobacter. Next base: position 15,080 of record NZ_JBILYB010000098.1, on the reverse strand, counting down.
ACGATGGGCAGGCCGAACTTCTCGGCGAGACGCATCACGCGCAGGGCCTTGCGGTAACCTTCGGGATGGGCGCTGCCGAAGTTGCGGAGGAGGTTTTCCTTGGTGTCGCGGCCCTTTTGATGACCGATGACGACGACCTTCTTTCCGCCCCAGATGGCAAAGCCGGCGGGCATGGCGTGGTCATCACCCACGTGGCGGTCACCATGGACCTCGATGAATTCGTCGCAGCAATGCTTCACGTAATCCAGCATGAAGGGCCGGTTGATGTGTCGGGAGATTTGCACGCGCTGCCATGGGTTGAGATTGGTGTGGATGTCGCGCTGGAGGGCATCAGCCTTCTTTTCCAGTTCGGTGATCTGGCTGGCAAGCTTGTCGCTGGGTTTGCTGGCGAGCTTCTTCTTCGCCTCCTCGATTTCTTCGCGGAGTTTGACGACGGGTTTTTCGAATTCCAAAACTTGTTTCATAGGCAGGGAAAGGGATGGGTGGGCTGGCTTAACGGATAAAGTAGAGTTTTGAGCTGTTGCGGACGAGCGCAAACAGTTCTTCGAGGTCGGCACGGTCTAAAAAGACCCCGGTATCTGGAGCGACCTCAATGAGGTCTGCCGCCGCCGACGTGTCAGATTTCTTGGATTTCGCCTCTGGTTCAGGGACGACGACGGGGATGGCTTTGGCCACCGGCGGCGTGCGCAATACCACGCCCGCACGACTGCCGGGCAGCCACTTCTCAGCATCGACATAGCGAGGATCGGTGGACAGCACCGACTTGCCATCTGATACGGCAGACTTGCCTTTGATCTCCATCTCCGCAGGCACCTTCATGCTCGGCGGCAGGCGCAGATCCACGGCACGGTATTCTTTGAAGAAGTATTCTTTGTCACCGGATTTGCGGCGGAGCGTCACTGTCTTGTCAGAGACATCCACGACGACGGAAAAATCCAGCGGCACGAGCGTGAGATGATCTCCCGGCTGGAGGGTAATCCCCATCAGGCCATTCAAACGCACAAGCATGTCCATGTTCGTGCCTTGTTTCGAGGCGATGAGTGCCAACGAGTCTCCAGGCTGAACGATGTAGTCTTTCTTTCCGACCTTGTGATTGATGGAGTAAAGCTCGTCCAGATTGATCTCTCCGATGATGCGCTTCGCTTCGGCACAAGTGGCCGAGTCGGGGAACTGCTGGAGCAGCTTGTTGAGCAGTTCACGCCCCTCATTGATGCGCCCCTGCTTGATCTGCTCCACGGCCACCTCGAAGCGTTTAGCCCCAGGGTCGATGCGCGGCATGTCGGTCTTTTTCATCCCGGCCTGGATGGCCTTCTCGGGCTGGAGGATCTTGTCGTAAATGTAGTACGCCGTCGCCATGCTGCCCAGGGTGATTCCCAGGACGATGAGGAAGAGCAGAAGCTTGAGCTGCGTCTTGGCCATTCGGGTGTCAGGCGTCAGCCCAGAAGGCCGCGACGTTTAAAGTCGAACAGGTTGATCTTCTGGGATTTTTCGATCATCTCGACCGTGAATTTCAGCAGGCTGATCTCCCAGGTTTCATCCACGCCGCTGATCACGGCGCGCATCGGGTTGCCCGTGCGGCGGATGTCGGCCAGAAGCTTGTCACAGACTTCGCCCATGGATTCGTGGACGATCTCCTCCTGCATGTCCTGCATCTGGAAGCGGAAGCCATATTTCAGCATGGCCAGGCGGTGCAGATTCTCCTTGAGGAAGTCACCGAAAGCTTGCCCCTGGGGTCCGAAGCCGTCGAAGTCGAAGTTTGCCACCGACTCCGGGTCCGGGCGGAGGATGAGCGGCTTTTCCGCCGTGATCTGACCGGTGCGGATGCGGGTGGTGTTGATCTCATCCATCAACTCCGTCACGAGTTGAAACTCGAAGCGGGTGGTTCCGAAAGTGTCGATGCGTCGATCCGGCTCATGGAGAACCTGAGTGTTCTCCACGGCGTATTCGATGTCGTATTGGCTTGGCATGTGGACACGAGCGTAGGCGGGGTGGGGGCGGGGGCTAGCAGTTTTTGCTGGGGGGATTCACTCCTCGATCCGCGCCTTCCATTCATCGGAGTTGCCTTTCAGTTCCGGGGCATACATCGCCTCGACCTTGGTCGGCAGGGCGCTGAAGCGGCCGGGAATCTCGGCTTTGACACGGTAGCTGAGGTTGTGGGTGCCTCGGGGCAGGCGCTCAGCAAAGAAGTCGACCTTCTCGTCGCGGAATTCTTTGTAGCTCGCCAAGCCCTCGTAACTCCAGCCGCTCTGCACTTCCACGGGCTCGAATCCGGCGGGCTTCATGTCTTCGATCAGCACATACTCGTAGTCGTTCTTGCTCTCGATACTCAGTTCCACCTCGATCAGATCGCCGCTCTTGATCGGCGCATCGGTGGCGATCTCCTCGCGACGGTATTTGAGTCCGCGCTGAGTCACGACCTGGCCGCGTGAGCCTGCCACTTGCTGGTCAGGTTTCTCTTCGATGAGCTTGTAAAACTTCCGCCGCGCCTTCACCTCCAGCCCAGCGGCTGGGATCATGTCTTCTTTGGAAAAGACGGTCAGGTAGGCATTCGCATAGAGAGGGGATTCGCCCAGCTTGCGTAGCTCGATCGTGTGCTTGCCGGTGGTCAAAGCGTCGGCTTCGATGACGAAGCTGCCGTTGAAGGTGAACAGGTTCTCCTTCGTGATCTCCACCTTTGTTTGCGATTTGCCATCGACGAGCAATTCGACCGTCTGCTTCGGCGCGGATTTGCGCATGAGTCCGAACTGCTGACTCGATAGCTTCCACTTCCTCCATGTGCTCGCCCAAGCTCCTTAGCGCATACGTTGTGGCCCCCAGCAGTTCCCCCGTCGCATCCGGTTTCGCCAGCGCGGCCTTCCCGATGTCGGCGGCTTCGCGGTGGTTGCCTTGCTCGGAGAGCTTTTTCACCTGGGCCAGGGACTCGGCAGCGGTTTGAGCGTGGCTGAGGGTGGGGAGAAGCACGGCGAGGAGGAGGGCGGGGAGCCAGGGGAGGTTTTTCATAGCCACGGAGCGGGTTTACCAGAAGGCAGGACGGGAGACAAGGCGTGGCCTTGGGGCGTTCAGTGGAAGTCTGCATCGCCATGCGAAGGAACGTGGCGTGACAAAGGCTGAAGGATGGGCGACGAATCGTCGCCAACGCCAAACTCAGACGAGCTTCAGGCGCTTCCGCATGAGCCACTCGATGGTGAGCAGCAGGATCGCGGCACCGAACCACCACCAGCTCGACCAGAGAAGCGTCTCCTTCACGGTGACTTGCTTTCGGTCGATGGATTGGAGGAGGTTTGGCAGCTCGGTGGCGGCTTGTTCTTCGCGGAGGAAACGGCCGCCGCTGGCATTGGCCATGGCTTCGAGCAGCGGGCGGTTCATCGTCAGCGTGGCCCACTCGGGATTGCCCGCATCGGCGACGCGGAGGGAAAGGCGCAGGTCGCTGCGCGTGGCGGAGGCGCTTTCGGCGACGGCGATCTCGTAGGCTCCGGCTTTCAAAGGTGGCGTCTGGGCGCGGTAGATCCCGAAGTGCGTCGGGTCGGCTTCGAGTTGGAGAGAGGCGATCTCTTTGCCATCGAGCAGCAGGAAGGCGCGAGGCTCGGCATCGCTGACGAGTTCGCCTTTGGCATTGCGGACACGCACGCGGATCTCGCTTTGCTCGCCGGGCGTGTAGCGGAGCCTGTCGGTGCCGATGGAGAGCTTCTGATCCTCCGCTTGGAAGGGCGGCGCAGCGATCCATGCGGCCATCTGCATCCAGAGCCGCTGGTGATAAAGATCCGCCACCTGGAAGCGCCACCGCCACAGGTCATCGGAGGCGAGATAGAGCACGGCACCGGCTCCGACCTGGCGGAAGATCATGCCTGGAGTGGTGGCGCTGCCGCTTTTCAGTTCGGCCAAGATTTGGGAACCGGGCAGGGAAGTCACATGCGCCGCCCAGGTCATCTCCGGCAAGGTCGGCCAGAGGGTCATGTTCGCACTCGGGCTGTCGCTGAGGCGCAGGCCCGGCTGACGCTCTCCATCGGTGGTGAGCTGCCAGGTGTAGGCTTTGGCGGTGGCGGGATTCGCAGGCCAGTTCACCGGAATCAAACCGGCAGTGCGGCCTTTGGCCCAGTCTTTTAAACCTCCGCGCACGCCATCAATCAGCACGAGACCGCCGCCGCGTTTCTCGACGAACTCGACGAGCCAGTCGAGGTGCAATGAATCAAAGCGAGAGGCGGCGACATCGCCGAGCAGGATGAGGTCGTAGCTAAGGAGTTCCTCGCGTGATTTCGGGAAGTCCTTCCGGAGGGAGCCGTCCTCGGGTTTGGCAGCGTAGTTGTCGAAGATGACCTTTGCCTCCCAGCGCTCGTCACGGTCGAAGTGGTTGTGAATGTAGCGCGTCTCCCAGCGCGGGCGGCCATCGAGGATGAGGGCTTTGCGCTTCTTTGTCAGCAGATGCAGCGCGATCTCGCGGCTGTTGTTGGCTCGGGTCTTTTCGGTGTTCGCGCGGTCGCCTTGCACGGCGACTTGGACGTTGAGCAGGCGGAGAGTTTTATCGCGTTCCGTGGCAGGTGCGGGTGGGAGTGCTTTGACCGGGAAGGCGAAGTCGAAACGGCGCTCACCTTTGCCTTCGCCCGTGAAATTTTGCTCCCAAAGCAGCTTCCCAGCACTGCTGACCCGGACCTGTGCGGGAGTGCCTGCGGGAAGCGAGTCCATGACGATGACGCGGCCCTGGAGGTTCTCCTCACTGAAGACGGACTCGGCGGTGATGACATTGATGACGCTGAGGTCCAGCGGTGGCACCTCGGTGCCGAAGCCGACGGTGAACACGGGCGTGTTCGCCTGCTTCATCGTCGTGGCGAACTCTTCCGGCGAGCCCGGACCATTGTGCTGGCCGTCCGTGAGCACGACGAGCGCGGTGCCGGGCGACACAGGGCCGAGGGCATCGCGCAAAGCCGAGTCGAGATTCGTGATTGGAGCATCGGCTTGCGTCTGGAGAGAGGTCGGCAGATCGCCCGAAGTGTCCTTCCCCTGCTGACGATGCCACCAAGTGCGCTGCGTCTGCTGGCCACGCAGCAGCACGAGTTCCACGTCCTGCGTTTCGGTGAGCTTTTTCAAAAGCGGCGTTGTGCCGCCGAGGAGGATCTTTTCTGCACGAGTGAGGCGCGAATCAGACGAGGCGTTCTTCTTGTCGGAGGCATCGTCTTCGAGCTTCATGCTCGCCGAGGTATCTACCGCGAGCACGACGCGCCCGAGCTGGCGTTGAGTCGTCTCACGACGGAGCGTCGGGCCTGACAAAGCCAGCACGAGAATAAACACCGCCGCTGTCCGGCAAGCCGCAGGCACCCAGGCGAGTGGTCCCGACAGGAACTTCATCTCACGTCGATAAAGGAACCACATCGCCGCTGCCAGTCCGAATGCGAGCACCCAGACTCCGATGACAGGATAGTCACCGGCGAAGCGGAGGGTGGTTTCGGTCGTGGGGGTCATGAATGAAATGAGATTAACCTTTGGCAATGCGCTGCTGGAGGAGGACTTCGAGGAAGAGGAGGCCGATCAGGCCGATCAAAAACGGCTGCCAAAGCTCACTGCCATGGCGACGCGTGCGGTCGAGCTTTTGCCAGGAGTCGATGCTGTCCACAAACGAGGCATCATACCTTTCGGAGAGGGCTTGGACCTTGTCAGCCGCGAGCGGGGCGAGGTTCGACTCGGCGGGATCGAGATTGTAGGCGAGCAGACGGTTTTCGGAACCTTGGGTGAGTTTGTAGATGCCAGGTGCGGCGATGGGCTTGGATTCGAGTAGGGACTTGTCGGCATCGGCGCGGACTTTGATGGTCTCGGTCTGTCCGGTGGGATCGCGCAGGGTGTATTCCACGCCGATGCGTTCTTTGCCCATGACGACGCGCAGCGGTGCGCCGACCTGATCCCAGGCGCTGATGGTGCTTTGCGTGGCCAGATAAGTGACGAGGCGCTGCATGAGCGGCACGAAGAAGGGCTGAAGCGGCAGATTCGTCCACTCGGCATCGGCCGTGGTGGCAGCGGCGATGACGCGGCCTCGCTCGTGCGCTTTTTCGATGAAGAGCGGTGTGCCGCGGTCCAGTTGCAGGATGGGCTTGGCCTTGGCGCTGGCTTCAAACTCCCACCAGCTCTGGAACTCGGCGTCTTGCAGGCGTCCGCCGCGGGCGTCATTGAAGTAGATGGTGGCGGGATGCGTGAGGCGCTGCTGGAGCAGTCGTGCAGGCGCGGCGGTGGTGGCTCGTTGCAGGCCTTTGATATTGGCGGGGAAGAGGCCCTCTCCTTTGCGGAAGAAGTCGCGGCTGTACCAATCCAGGTCGCCATGTGGCCCAGCGAAGACAATGAGTCCGCCGCCTGCCTTCACGAACTTGTCGAGGTCATTGAGACGGTTGCCTTGCAGGCGATCCAGGTCGGCGAGGATGACGACTTCTTTGCCTTTCAGGTCTTCATCGCGGAAACGGCGGGCTTCGATCTTGGTGATGCGGATGAGGTCTTTGAGCGTGGTGTTTTCAGCGGCTTGATAAGGCGTGAGTGCCAGCTCCAGGAAGTCGGCGGCACCTTCGAGTGGGGCAGCGCTGGGATCGCCATCGACGAGCAGGACGTTCAGTTGGTTGCGCACCTGAACGACGGAGTAGAAGGCGTTGTCGTCGGCGAAGCTGTCACCCTCAATGCGGACGGACAACGAGTGATCGCCCACGGCATCAAAGGCATGGGTGAAGGCGATCACGGCTTCGCCCTCCGGTGGCAAACTAACCCGCGAAGTCCGGAGGCGGGCTCCATCGGCCTCCAAATGCACGGCGACATCCTGCCAGGGCCTTTTGCCATGATTTTGAATGCGCACACGCAGTCCGACGGGCTGCTTTTCTGCCACGACGAGTGCCGAGAGGTCAGCGCTGGCGATGCTGAGATTCTCGGTGAGGTCGCTCGCGAGTCGGTAGAAGGTCACCTGCGGCTTTGGCTCTTGTTTGAGCAAGGTTTCCAAAGCGGGAAGCGCTGCGCCATCGGCCACGCTTTGCCAATCGCTGGCCTGGAAGTCAGACACGATGGCGAGCTCACGAGCACCGTTGGTGGCTTTGGAAAGAGAGGCTGCGGCGGTTTGCAGGGCGTCGTTCACTTTCACCGGTCCGGCCTGGGTCGGGACGTCGGCGAGTTGTTTCGGCAGCAGATCGAGAGAGGTGGTGGATTGGTCGAGGAGCTTCCGCGAGTTGCCGCCAGCCAGGACGATCTGCACGTCGCTGCCCTTCGGCTGCACTTCCAGCATTCGCGAAAGATCCTGCCGAGCCCGATCTGCTGGTGATCCACCCGCCGCCGGAGCACGCATGGAGAAGGAATCATCCAGCAGCATCACCAGCGAGGTTTTCCCCAGCCCAAAGGCACGCAGGGCCGTGAGCACCGGACGCGCCAGACACAGCGCCAGCACGATGGGAATGGCGATGCGCACCGCCAGTAGCAGCCATTGCTCGATCTTCCACTTCCGCTTCCGCTGCCGGATCACTTCCTGAAGCAGATGCATGGCCCCCCAGCGCACGGTCTGTACCTTGCGCTTGTTCAGCAGGTGAATCAGGAGCGGGATGAGAAAGGCCGCAGCGCCCGCGAGGAGGATGGCGTTGAGGAAGGTCATCGCATTCTCAGTGCCAGATAGCTCCTCAATGCCGCTGCATGAGGTTCATCGGTCGGCAGGGGGAGGTAATCGACTTGGTGTTTGCGAAAGCCTTCTTTGAGCTGCTCTTGGAAGGCTCGTTGGACTTCGAGGTAGCGTAGGCGGACGGCGGCGGGGTCGAGGAGGAGGAAGTCGTCGTCCTTCTCCAAGTTCTCAAAACGCGACCACTGGCCGAAGGGGAACTCGATCTCGTCACGGTCCCAGAGCTGCATGGCGATGATCTCGTGGCCTTGTTTGCGCAGCACGCCGATGGCTTTCAGAATGGCAGCGGGATCATCGAAGAAGTCGCTGATGAGGATGACGAGCCCGCGACGCTTCAGGCGCTGGGCGAGCGATTCGAGGACAGGAGCGAGCGAGGTCTCGTTGCCCGGCTCGGTTTTGATCATGGTCTCCAGCAGATGATGGAGATGGGTGATCTTGGTGCGGTTTGGGATGAACTCGCGCAGCTTGGTATCAAAGGTAATGAGGCCGACGGCGTCCTGCTGGCTCATGAGCAGGTAGGCCATGGCGGCGGCGAGCTTGCGGGCGTAGTCGAACTTCTGCACGCCCTTCGTGCCGCGGTAGCCCATGCTGCCACTGGCATCGAGCACGATGGTGGCGCGGAGGTTCGTCTCTTCATCGTATTCGCGGATGTAGAAGCGGTCGGCACGGCCAAAGATCTTCCAGTCGAGTCGGCGGATGTCATCGCCCTGCACATAGGGCCGGTGCTGGCGGAACTCGACGCTGAAACCCTTGTGCGGAGAGGTGTGATGCCCCGTCGTGAAGCCCTCCACCACGGTGCGCGCGAAGAGCTGCAAGTTGTGCAGACTCGTGATGTCTTCGGCTTCGAGGATGGAGGAGATGGAGGCCACTTGGATGGATTACAAGCTGTGGGAGTGGGCAATGGGGGAATGATGAATGACGAAATCCGAATGACGAAGAAATGACGAAAACCGAATGACGAAGTTGAGCACGACTGGAGTTTCTTCGAGCTTTGGCATTCGGGTTTATTTCGTCATTTGAGCTTACTCATTCGTCATTACTTACAGCACCCGAGCTTCCGCTTTCTTCACCTTCTTGATCAGTTCGGCGACGATCATGTCCACCGTGATGCCTTCGGCTTCGGCGTGGAAGGTTGGCACCAAACGGTGGCGCAAAGCGGGAGCGGCAAGGGCTTCGATGTCGTCGGTGGTGACGTGGGTGCGATTGTGAAGCAACGCGCGGACTTTGCCGGCGAGCACGAGCATCTGGCTGGCACGAGGTCCGGCTCCCCAGCTCAGCATCTCCTTCACATAGGGCAGGGCATCGGCTTCGTTCGGGCGGGTGGCGCGGACGAGGTCGAGCACGAAGTCGGTGACGTGATCAGGCACAGGCACTTTGCGGGCGAGTTGCTGCGCGGCTTGGAGTTCCTCGGCGGTGATGACGGCCTCGATTTCTTCTTGGGCTCCGCCGGTGGTGCGGGCCACGATTTCGCGCTCTTCCTCACGGCTGGGGTAATCGACCCTGATCAGGAAAAGGAAGCGGTCTTTTTGCGCTTCAGGCAGCGGGTAGGTACCTTCTTGCTCGATGGGGTTCTGCGTGGCGAGCACAAAGAAGGGCTTTGGCAGCTCATAGGTCGTCTGGCCGACGGTGACGTGCTTCTCCTGCATCGCTTCGAGCAGTGCGGCTTGGGTCTTCGGCGGCGTGCGGTTGATTTCGTCGGCGAGGATGATCTGGGAAAAGATCGGCCCGTGTTGGAAGACGAGCTTCCGGCGTCCTGTTTCGGCGTCTTCCTGGATGATCTCTGTGCCAGTGATGTCAGCTGGCATGAGGTCAGGCGTGAACTGGATACGGCGGAAGCCGAGGTGCATGGCGTCCGCGAGGGACTTCACGAGCAAGGTCTTCGCCAGCCCTGGCACACCTTCCAGCAGGCTGTGTCCACCGGCGGCAATGGCGATAAAGACCTGCTCGATCACGGCATCCTGCCCGACGATTCGCTTGCTCAGAGCGGCTTTGAGTTTGTTGAAACCGGTAACGAGGGCAGCAGCGGCGGCGGTGTCGGACATGGGAGGGGTTTGGGAGAAGCGGAAAGTGAAGGCGTGAACACGGCCAGTTAAGCAGGGTTCTTTCCACTCTTCACGGGGTTCTTTAAACTGATTTACGATGAGAGCCGCCATCGTTGCAATTTCCTTGGTGTCATTCTTTGAAACCTTTGCTGGCAGTCGTTGTTGAACCGGCCTGTCGGTCCCAACCCACGACGAGATCCCTCATATGAAAACCACCCAACAAATCCTCACAAGCCTCGGCATCCTCACGCTGAGCACCTGCATCGCTGTCGCTCAAGACGGCGCACCGAAAGGTGAAGGCGGCGGCAGCCGCATCGCCGAGTTTCTCAAACGCGCTGACACCAACACCGATGGCAAGATCAGCCTGGAGGAGTTTAATGAATTCTCCAAGCGCGACTCAGGCGATCGTTTCTCCAAGATGGACGGCAATGCCGATGGTTTCGTGGATTCCACCGAGATGGGCCAGATCGGCGAACGTCTCCGCGAAGGCATGCGCCGCCCCGGCGGTGAGAGCGGCAGCGGCGGCTTCCGTCGTCCGCCAGGAGGCAGTCCTGAAGGTGAACGACCAGCACCCAAACCCGAGGGTGACCGTCCGGTTCCTCGCCCTGAAGGTGATCGTCCGATGCCTCCCGAAGGTCAGCGCCCCGGTGGTCCTGGTGGCCCTGGAGGTCCCGGAGGCCAAGGGGTCAATCTTGATGAAATCTTCGGTCGCATGGATAAGAACGCCGACGGCAATGTGGACAAAGAAGAGTATGTCGAATTCTCCAAACAGGAGATCGAAACGCGCTTTGGCCGCATGGATGAAAACACCGACGGCAAAGTTTCTAAAGACGAAATGAAGGCAGGCATGGAGCGCATGCGCAACATGATGCGCGGCCCCGGTGGTCCTGGTGGTGGCGCTCCTGGTGGCCCCGGCGGCTTCCGCCGTCCTGGTGGTGAAGGTGGTGAGGGCGGATTCCGTCGTCCACCGACTGAAGGCGGCACCGGACGTCCACGTCCAGAAGCTGAAGGCGAAGCCCCGAAAAAAGATCCGGCCTGAGCCTGAGCACCGCCTGCGCTGCTCATTTACATGGGGCGGGATTCTGAAAAGAGTCCCGCCTTTTTCATGCCCCGATTTTATCTCGACAGAGCTTCCCATTCCTGGCTAAAACCTTGCCTCCTCCATGAAAAAAGTCCCCTATACCAGTCGCCGTCAGTTCCTCGCCAAGTCAGCCGTCGCCATCGGCTTCCCCACCATCGTTCCGGCTTCCGTCTTCGGGCAAAATGCCCCGTCCAATAAGATCACCATGGCCGTGCTCGGCTGGGGGATGATGGGGCCTGGCAACACCGGTAAATTTCTCCAGGAAGCCGACTGCCAGATCGTCGCCGCCTGCGACATCGACAAACGCAATCTCGAAAAGGCCCTCGGCACCATCAATGGCGCTTACAAAAACAGCGACTGCAAAGGCTACCACGACTACCGCGAGGTCATGGCGCGCAAGGACATCGACACCGTCATGCTCGCCCTGCCTGACAACTGGCACGCCCTCACCTCCATCGAGGCTGCGAAGAACGGCAAGGACATCTATGGCGAAAAGCCCCTCGCCCGCACCATCGCCGAGCAGCAGGCCATCGTCCGTGCCGTGCAAAAGAATGGTCGCATCTGGCAGACTGGTTCCTGGCAGAGAAGTGAAGACAACTTCCGCATCGGTGCCGAAGTCGTCCGCAACGGCCTCATCGGCAAACTCACCCGTGTGGAAGTTGGCCTGCCCGCCGGCCACAACGACTTCGCCAAAACCGGCGACAAGCGCAGCGTCACTCCGCCACCTGCTGAGCTGGATTATGAAATGTGGATCGGCCCTGCGGCCATGCAGGACTACATCGAGTGCCGCGTGCACAAAAACTGGCGCTGGGACTACAACATCGGCGGCGGCCAGCTCCTCGACTGGATCGGCCACCATTGCGACATCGCCCATTGGGGCATGGATATGGACAGCTCCGGTCCGAGTGAGGTGAAGCCCGTTCAGTTCGACATGCCACCCCGCACCGACATCTGGAACACCGCCACCAAATACCGCGCCGAGGCCACCTATGCCGGAGACATCACCATGGTCATTGCCGGAGGTCATGGCGACATCGCCATGGGTACGAAGTGGATCGGCACTGATGGCTGGGTGCATGTGAATCGCGGCAGCTACGATGCCTCGAAACCCGAGCTGAAGCAGATCATCAAAAAGCGCGAAGGCGACAAAGTCATCGAAGCAGCCAAAGCTCCGAAGCTCGGCGACGACGTGATCAAAACACGCCTCTATGCCACCCCCGGCCATCACCGGAACTTCCTCGACTGCGTGAAATCCCGCCAGCCCACCGTCACCCCGGTGGAGACTGCTCATCGCAGTGCGACTCCTGGCCACCTCGCCCTCATTTCCTTCCTCGTGAACCGCCCCATCAAGTGGGACCCCGTGAAGGAAGAAATCATTGGTGATGCCGAAGCCTCCAAGCTCCTCGGGCGCGAGTATCGCGGCTCATGGAAGCTCGAAGCTTGAGTCTCCTGAACAGGCGAATCCTCTCGCGGGCATCCTGAAAAGGGTGCCCGCTTTGTTTTAAAAAAGCGCCAACTGCTGCGGTGTCTCTGCGCTGATGCTCAACGAAATGGTCACACGCTTCCTGGCCACCTCGACCGTTGGTGTGAGTTGATGCCGCTCGGCACAAAGCACGCGCGTCTCTTTGACTCCTACCCGATGCAGCGACTCCTGCATGCGCTTCACCACGCGGTCAGGATCATTGCAGTCATCACTCAGATGGCCGAGCACCACATGATGCAGGTCGGGATGAGCGATGGATTCCAACAACTCTGCCGCCTGATCGTTGGAAAGGTGCCCGTGCCGCGAGCTGATGCGTTGTTTTGTCGCCCACGGGCGCTTCGTGTCCGCATCGAGCAGTTGTGCATCGTAGTTGGCCTCGATGAAAAGACTGTCGCTCGTGCGCAGGCGGTCCTTGATCAGGTTGGTCACGTAGCCCACATCGCTCAACACACCGAGGCGCGACTCCTGATCTGCAATCACAAAGCCTACGGGGTCCACGGCATCGTGCGGCACAGGAAAGCACTCCACGCGCAGGTCTTGAAGATCAAAAGCACTGCCCGTCGTCATGACCTTCCAGCCCGGCTTGCCGCGTAGTTTCAGACTGCCCTGCACGGCCTCTTGCGTCAGTGCTGTCGCGTACAAACGAAGGTCGCGCTTACCACTCAGCACCTCCAGACCACCGGTGTGGTCCTGATGCTCATGCGTCAGCAGGATGCCATCGATCTTCTCCAGTGAAAACCCCGCAGCCTCCAGCCGCAGGCAGATCTGCTTCGCACTCAGGCCCGCATCCACGAGCAAAGTCGTGTGCTCTGTGGACACGACCGCGCAGTTGCCTGAACTGCCGCTGCCGAGAACTGTGAGTCGCACCATATCTCACGCCTTTAGCGTCACCCCGGCGGCGGGCAAGAGAGGATTTTGCTGACTTTCTCTTCCCGACAAGCTACTTCAATGTGATCCAAAGCGGCGATGACCAAGTCATGTTGCCGTCGCTTTGCTCGATGCGGAGGTAATAACGGTTTTCTCCCTTCAGCGGCTCACTGTCGGTCCAGGTTTGGCTCACGCACTTCGCATTCGGCTCGATGTCCTCTCCCATGAGATGATCTCCGCTACTGAGTTCGACAAAGATCTTGTCCCTGGCCGCACAGGTGCAGCGGGCTTTGACGCCAGCGATGTTTCCCTCACGGGTGAAGTCCTCGACATACCCGCCGCCAAACGAGGTGCGCGTGGCGATGTGGTAGCAAGACGCGGTTCCCAGTTGCCACCTTCTCGATTCGTGGAGATACGCATGGCCTCTGACCACACGTTTTTTTTAGGCCCCGGCCGCACCTCCTGCCACGCCCCAGACGGCCTTCGGCATCAGCACCCGCTTCCTCAAACCGTCGCGCCAGCAACGTTATGACGTCTTTGGCATTCACCTGTCCCCAAAACACCAAACGCCCGCGCCATCAGCCGCGATGGCAGGTTGATGAATCACACCGGGCTTCGACAGCGCCGCCACGGGTTTCCAATAGCCCTCCGTGAGTGTGACGAGACACAGCCACACCGTGGAGGATGAGAAGGTAAAACTTCATGGGCTCGACGGACGCTGATCGAGCCCCAAACTTGCCGTCGATTCGATTCACAAACGAACAACTACGGGCGGTGTTGATCAAAAGTCTTCTGGTGATGGAGCATGATGTCATCGCCTTTCACGTCGTAGCTGCCAGTGGCAGTGTGCGACACATCGGGGATCGAGAGGAACTCATGCGCGATGCCCAGCTCCTTCAGGCAAGCCGAGAACTGCTTGTTGTGCTCGTAGTTGAAGCACTTTGTGCCATCCCAGACGAGGATGTTCAGCGCCGGACGGTCTTTGCGTTCCGCGAAAACCTTCGCGATGTCCCAGGTATTGTAGCCGAGCGGCAGGAAGCGCAGCTTCTCACTCTCGTAGCCGTTGTTCTCTTGAATGTGCTTTTCCGGGCCGTAACCTGAGCCGCCGGGAGCCACGGAAAGAAATAGCTCAGGGTGCTTGAACATGATGCGCGTGGTCCCGCGTCCGCCCTGCGAGTAACCCTCTATCGCACGTCCCTCCCGCGTGCCCCAGGTGCGATAGGTGGCGTCGATGTGCGGCACGAGCTCCTTCACGAAGATGCTTTCGCCCATGCCCTGCTTCATCTCCGGCATGTCATACCAACTCATCGGGCCGCCATTGGGGAAAACATAGATCGTGGGCTTGATTGTGCCCTTCAGGATCGCCGCATCCACATAGCCGGCGAGTCGCACCGCCTTGTTCTCCGCGCCAGGTCGCCCGCCATGCAGATGATACACCACCGGATACTTCGCCTGGTTCGTTTCATACCCTGGCGGCAGGTAGATGTAATAACCCACGTCGATACCCATCGAGGCACTTTTGAAGGTCGCGTGCTTTACCGTGGCTGGCAGCGTCTTCTTCGCCCACTCGGCGTTTTGCATCGGTGAAACCCACGAGAAAGGCTGTTCTGCTGCCGGTTTGGTCTTCTTCGCGTTTTGAGCGAAGCCGAGGCTGGTAGATGCAAGTAGGAGGCAGAAAATGACACGGAGCATTTGCCATGAACGAGGCTCGCCGCGCCATGTTGCCGTAGATTCGATTGGCAATCATATACAATAGAGCCTTCATTTTGCGAAGGGAATGTCTCCCAAGGCTCACACAATCAAGGGTTTATAGAGGCCATATTGCCGGAGGTTGACACCTCATCCGGTGGTATGCAGGACACAATTAGGACAAGCGAGGAAGGCACTCGGAAAAAGCCGAAGCCTCCAGCGCAAGCCCCGGCGTCTTGGAGGCTGAGATCGAGAAGCGCGGCAAGGACACTGCAAAGATCAAACCACGCAAGGAGC
>NZ_JBILYB010000226.1:0-6357 GCF_044378005.1 Prosthecobacter sp. | reverse complement strand
CGCTAATATCAGAGTTCTTAATTAGCGTTTCATTAGCGTCCAATCAGCGGTTCAAAACTCTCCACACCATGGCTGCTCCTCTCTCCGGAATCATCCCGCCCCTCGTCACCCCGCTCAAAGACCGCGACACCCTCGACGTCGCTGGTTTGGACCGGCTCATCGAGCATCTCATCAGCGGCGGCGTGTCTGGCCTGTTCATTCTCGGCACCACCGGCGAAGGCCCGAGCCTCAGCTACCGCCTGCGTCGTGAGCTGATCGAAAAGACCTGCCAGATCGCCAAAGGCCGCGTCCCCGTGCTCGTCGGCATCACGGACACGTCGTTCACGGAGAGCGTGAACCTCGCGAAATACTCCGCCGACGCCGGAGCCACGCATGTCGTGCTGGCGCCGCCGTATTACTTCCCCGCCGCGCCGCCGGAGATGCTGGAGTATGTGCAGGATCTCGTCGCCGAGATGCCGCTGCCGCTGTTCCTCTACAACATGCCCGGTTTGACGAAGGTGAGCTTCGAGATCGACCTCGTGCGTCGTGCGCTCGACATGCCGGGCGTCTGCGGCGTCAAAGACAGCTCGTGTGACATGATCTACTTCCACCGCCTTATCGAAGTCGCGAAGCAACGTGCTGACTGGAGCGTACTCGTCGGCCCTGAGGAACTCACCGCTGAGGCCGTGCTGCTCGGCGGTCATGGCGGCATCAATGGCGGTGCCAATTTGCATCCCAAACTCTACGTCGAGATGTATCAAGCCGCGGCCGCGCAGGACCTAAAGCGCACACGAGAGCTTCACGCGCAGGTGATGAAGCTCGCCGGAGCCATCTACACCGTCGGCAAGCATAAGAGCGCCATCATCAAAGGCCTCAAGTGCGCCCTCAGTCTCCTCGGCATCTGTGAAGACCACATGGCCGAGCCCTTCCACCGCTTCCGCGATGCCGAACGCGAAATCATTCGTGAAAGACTCACCGCTCTCGGCCTCTTGTAATTCCCAATCATGAAATCCATCCTCTGCGTTCTCCTCCTCTCTGCGGTGCAACTTCAGGCCACCGATCCCGCCATTCTGAAAACCGAATACATCTACGACACCGGCCCTTACCCGCAGATCCACGCCACCACCATCGTTGAGACGCCTACTGGCCTCGTTTCGGCTTGGTTCGGCGGAACGGCAGAAAAGAACCCAGACGTTTGCATCTGGGTCTCCCGCCTTGTGGATGGCAAATGGACCATAGGCACCGAAACGGCCAATGGCATGCAGGCAGATGGCTCGCGACATCCAACATGGAATCCCGTGCTGTTTCAGCCGAAGGACGCGCCGTTGATGCTCTTCTACAAAGTGGGTCCTTCGCCGAGCACCTGGTGGGGTGAGCTCAAAACGAGCGAAGACGGTGGTAAGTCATGGTCCGCAGCTCAAAAGCTGCCGAAAGGCATCTTCGGGCCGATCAAGAACAAGCCGGTGCAACTCGCCAATGGCGACATCCTTTGCCCCACGAGCAACGAGACCGATACGAAGCCAAGCGCGTGGGCCATCTACTTCGAGCGCACGAGCGACCTCGGCAAAACCTGGACCCGCACCGAATTGCTCCACGATGGCCTGAAGGTCGGTGCCATCCAACCGAGCATTCTTTTCCTCGGCGGCGACAAACTCCAAGCAGTGGGCCGCACCAAGCAGAGCAAAGTCTTCCAGATCACCTCTGACAATGCCGGCAAGACCTGGGGCGAGATTTCACTCACCGACCTGCCAAACCCCAACTCCGGCACCGACGCCGTCACGCTCGCCGATGGCCGTCACCTGCTCATCTACAACCACACCGCCAAGGGCCGCAGCCCGCTGAACCTCGCCGTGAGGAAGGACGGCAAGACCTGGGAAGCCGCGCTGGTCTTTGAAGACGAGCCGAAGAAAGAGTTCAGCTATCCAGCGATCATCCAGACCAAGGACGGCCTCGTCCACATCACCTACACCTGGAAACGCCAGAAGGTGAAACACGTCATCGTCGATCCCGCGAAGTTGACGACAAAGCCCATCGTGGACGGTCAGTGACCGCAGTGAGTCAAATTTACATTTCTATATAAGCATCCCGAATCTGGTGAAGTGGTCTGCTACATTGACCAGCAAATGTGAAAGCATTCCTGCGTGTACAGGGGATGAAACCACAAACACGGATTTCCGCTGCCTTAGCCCTTTTGTTTCTCGGGCACTTGTATGCCATGGCGCTGCCTCCCGTCGCAGACCTCTCCCAAGACACCGCACGCCACGTCATCATCTCGCAAGGCACGGCGGAGGTCTATCAAGGCCATCCGACGACGCTGTTGATGCCAGATGGCAAGACGATGTTTTGCGTGTGGACGCATGGACACGGCGGCACGGCAGGCCCGTTGAAGCGCAGCGATGACGGCGGCAAGACATGGAGCGAGGAACTGCCGGTGCCGGAGAACTGGTGGAAGGTGAAGAACTGCCCGGCGATCTACCGCCTCACCGATCCACAAGGCGTGGCGCGGCTGATCGTTTATGCCGGGCAAGGGCCGGATGGCACGATGCAGCAGTCCGTTTCCACCAATGAGGGCAAGACGTGGTCGCCTATGCAAAGCAACGGCCTCGTGTGCGTGATGCCGTTTTGCACCATCATGCCGGTGGAGGGTGGCAAGAAGTTGATCGGGCTGTCGAACATTCGTCGCCCCGGCGAGACGAAGGACCCGCGCTCAAATATCGTCACGCAGAGCGAATCGAGCGATGGCGGGCTGACGTGGAGCGCGTGGCGCGTGCTCGTCGATCTCGGTGATTTGAAACCTTGCGAGCCGGAAGTGGTGCGCTCGCCAGATGGAAAACAACTGCTCTGCCTCATCCGCGAAAACATCCGCAGCCAGCCCTCGCATTTCATCACGAGTGATGACGAGGGCAAGACGTGGTCGGAGGTGAAGGCGCTGTCGCCGGGGCTGCACGGTGATCGCCACAAGCACGTCTATTTGCCCGATGGCAGGCTCGTCATCGCCTTCCGCGACATCGGCAAGGACAGCCCCACGCGCGCGCATTTTGTCGCCTGGGTCGGACGCTATGAGGACATCATTAGCGGCAAGGATGGCGAATACAAAATCAAGCTGCTGCACAGCCACAAAGGCAGTGATTGCGGCTATCCCGGCCTCGAATTGCTACCGGACGGCACCATCGTCGCGACGACCTACATCAAGTATCGCGCAGGGTCCGAGCAGAACTCGGTGGTGAGCACGCGTTTCACGCTCGCGGAAGCCGACAAGGCGGAAAAGATGACCAACTCGACTGCGGAGCGCAAAACGGCGGGCATCGTGCTCGACGACGACGCGGCGAAATACACCGGCGCGTGGAAGACGGGTGACAAGCTCACACCACTCGTTGGATCATCGTATCGACACGATGATCGCGCGAAGAAGTCGCCTGCAGTGGCGACGTTCACGCCTGAGATTCCGGCGAATGCCAAATACGAGGTGAGGCTGCTTTATGTGCATTCATCGAATCGTGCGCAAAAAGCGCAGATCACTATCCGCAGCGCCGATGGCGAGAAAGTCGTGATGCAGAATCAACGTGAAGCGTGCTTGGAGGACGGCATTCCGCGTTCGCTTGGCGTGTTTGCCTTCGCGAAGGGC
Source organism: Prosthecobacter sp. (assembly GCF_044378005.1). GTDB lineage: Bacteria > Verrucomicrobiota > Verrucomicrobiia > Verrucomicrobiales > Verrucomicrobiaceae > Prosthecobacter. The sequence continues at coordinate 2,753 of NZ_JBILYB010000226.1, read as the reverse complement.
AAATCAGGCACGATTGAAATCTCAAACTCGGGCACGGACGGCTATGTCGTCGTTGATGGCCTGCAACTCGTGCCGGAGGTCGAGGCTATCGCGGAGCGCAACACCCGAGTTGACGCTGGTTTTCCCATCAAGACGAGCGCCGCGCCCGTGCCGGTGAAAATCCCGCCGCCGATGCTTTTGAAGAGCGCAGCGAAGCCGCAGGACGTTAACGGCAAATCTTATGACCTCGTCGTCATCGGTGGCACGCCGGGAGGCATCGCCTGCGCGGTGCGGGCGGCGCGTGAGGGCTTGAGTGTGCTGCTGGTGAACCACACGCAGCACCTCGGTGGTTTCTCCACCAGTGGTGCAGGCGGCTGGGAGGCACCGTATGACGGCCTTCGCTCGCCGATCTATGGCGAGATAATCACCAACGCGGCGAACTACTACCGTGAGGAATACGGCGAAGGTTCACCTCAGCACATTCTCTCGATGCCGAGCAAGACCAGCCGTGCGCACATTGATCGACCAAAGATCGAGCCGCGCATCGCTGAGTTGCTTTTCAATGAGATGGTCGAGAGGGAGAAGACGCTGGCTGTGCTGCTCGGCCACATCGTCACGAAGGCGGAGCGCGATGGTGCTTTGATCAAAAACGTTACGCTCAAGCCGATGCACGGTGAAGACACCATCACGGTCAGCGGCAAAGTTTTCGCCGACGGCATGTATGAAGGCGACCTCATGGCGGCAGCTGGTGTGAAGACGCAGATCGGCCGTGAATCACGCGCTCAATACGGCGAGAAGCATGCGGGTGTCATTTACACCCAGGAGCGCCACAAGGAGCCAGGCCAGCGTGGTTTTCCCAAAGCTGCCGACGAAGGCACGCTGAACATCCGCTACAACAGCCACGCGACCGCTGACATCGTCGAAGGCCCGCAGAGCGGCGAAGCCGATGGCTCCGTGATGGCCTACAACTACCGTCTCGTGCTCACACGCGATCCGGCGAACAGGATCATGGTCACGAAGCCCGCGAGCTACGATGTCGCCATTGCGAAGCAAGCCCTCGGCGGCGGCTTCGTGCCGAACCTGCCGAACAAGAAAGTCGCGTGGAACGGCGGACGCCTCATTGGTCCGCAGAACGATTATCCTGCTGCCGACTGGCCCACGCGCGAGGCCATTTCGCGGCGCTACCTCGAAGGCATGCTCATGCGCCTGTGGTGGGTGCAGAACGACCCCGAAGCGCCGGAGAAGGATCGCAAGCAATTCGAGAACTACGGCCTCGCCGCCGATGAGTTCCCCGACAACCACCAGCGCCTTATGAAATCTATGTCCGCGAGGCACGGCGGCTCGTCGGGCGCTACGTCTTCAAAGAGCAGGACAACGTCATCGCTGAAGGCATCGCCCGCACACCGATTCACACCGACAGCATCGCCATGACCGACTGGCCAGTCGATTCCGTCGCCTGCTTGCCACGCAAGGCTCCGGGTGGTAACACCGACGGCATCCTCTTCCTCGGTGAAGAATCCCGCCCGGCGCAGGTGCCCTACCGCTCGCTATTGCCTAGTGAAATCGATAACCTGCTCGTGCCCGTCGCCATGTCCGCCTCCCACGTCGGCTGGGGTTCGATCCGTCTCGAACCCTGCTGGATGCAGCTCAGCGAAAGCGCCGGATTCGCCGCAGCACTCGCTGTGAAAGGCCAAACAACACCCGGAAAGCTCGATCCCGATGTGTTGATCCGCAAACTCGCCACCAGCCGTGTGATGATCAGCTTCTTCAACGATGTCGATGTCACCGCCGATGATCCGCGCATCCCCGCCGCGCAGTATTTCGGCACGAAGGGCTTCTTCGCCAGCTACGATGCCAAGCTCGACGCACCGCTCGCCGAAGCCGTGGCGACTATTTGGGCGAAAAACTACGATGATCCGCAAAAGCGGGCTGTGGCGGTTCACATCGCCGAAACTCAAGAATCTCCCGCTACCAACGAATCACGTGGCCAGGCCTTATTGCGTCTATGGGGCAAGTTATAGCTTCGATTGGAAATGAATCTAGCGGTCTCACCGCTTGCCTCATGAACCACCTGAAGAACCAAGGGTATTCAGCCTGGATTTGTGAGTGCCAGGATTTGGCACTCGGGCTTGACTAAAGTTTGGCATGGTAACTTCCAACCGTGCTGAAGACAGCAAACTCAACGCCCATAACCCTGACACAATCCGCCGGTTAATCACCAACCAAAAGCACGAGCACATGCCGCATGCTTTTCGTGCAGGCTATGGAGGAATGCAGGACTTCAACCGTCTGGTTCCGGTTCTCTGTAGCATGGAGCCAAGCGAAATTGGGTGCTGGCTGGATGTCATCGACGAGGTGTATGACACGCATCGGCACTGCCAACCCTGTGGCTGCAAGGTGCTGGCTTATCAGATTCTGATCAGTGAGGGCCTCTTGCCTGACCGTCACAAGGGCTACTTGGAACAATATCGGGAAATCATCTCGCGGCATCCTCCCGCTGGATGTCGCGACTTCATGAGCGAAGTGATCGAGTCCCTTCACCATGGGAAGGAGCACCCAAATGCCAGGAAGCACCTGTCTTGGTGGGACTCGGTGTTTGAAACAAGCCTCAGGCCCGATGAGGACGAGGCTAGCAGTGCAAGCCACGCACATTAAAAAAGTAGCACGCCGGAGTGTTCCTCGATTTTGGTTGCCTGGCATGAGCCGCCTTTCGAGGCACGTTTATTTCGAACCCATGAGCAAAGAACAACACAAAGGAGGGGCAGCCCCACTGA
>NZ_JBILYB010000097.1:0-23758 GCF_044378005.1 Prosthecobacter sp. | reverse complement strand
GCTCATGGCTCGCCGGTGCCGGAGTGAAGCCCGGCATCGTCCACGGCGCCACCGACGAGATCGGCCTGCGTGCCTCCGTGGACCCCGTCCACGTCCGCGATTTCCACGCCACCATTTTGCACCTCATGGGCTTCGATCACGAGAAGCTCACCTACCGCCACGCCGGCCTCGATTACCGACTCACCGGTGTCGAGGAGAGCCATGTCGTGAAGGAGGTGCTGGCATGAGAATCCGATCCATGAATCCACTCCACGAACCAAGTCTCTTACAAGCATTCCAGGCCAAGCACTGGCGTGGCTTGCTCTGCATCCCTTTCTTGACCGTCCATGCCTTTGCCGATCAAAAGCAGGTCTTCGAGCAAACCATTCAGCCTGTGCTGAAACAGTATTGCCTGGACTGTCACTCGACGAAGAAGCAGAAGGGCGATCTCGATTTGGAGCGCTTCACCTCATTCGATCTTGTGAAGCGCGATCCCATCGTGTGGGAGCATTCGCTGGATCAGATCCGCGACCAGGAGATGCCGCCGAAGGGCAAACCGAAGCCGTCTCCCGAGCAGACAAAGCTTCTCACGGACTGGATGCAGGGCACGCTGGATGGCATAGCACTCGCCAGCGCGGGCGATCCGGGGCCGGTGGTGCTGCGGCGTCTATCGAACATGGAATACACTTATTCGATCCGTGATCTCACCGGCGTCCCTTCGCTCGATCCGGCGAAGGAGTTTCCTGTCGATGGCGCGGCTGGCGAAGGCTTCACCAATGTAGGCGCCGCACTCGTCATGTCGCCTGCGTTGCTCACGAAGTATCTGGATGCTGCGAAGGACGTGGCGAGCCACGCGGTGCTCACGCCGACAGGCATTCAGTTTTCCGCTGGCACTTCATCACGCGACTGGACTGATGAGACACTGGCGAGGATTCGCGAGTTCTATGCTGAGTTCAGTGATACGACCGAGCAATCCGTCGCGGTCAATGGTGCTGAAAAAGTCAGTAACAAGGGAGGTCGGCTGCCGATCGACAAGTATCTGGCGGCCACTTTGCAGGAGCGTTCAGCCCTCGCCAGTGGCTCGAAGAAGATCGCCGATGTCGCGCGTGAACGTCGCTTGAGCGCGAAGTATCTCGGGCTGCTGTGGGACATGTTGCAGGACAACAAACCCTCTGCGCTACTCGATCCGCTGCGCGCGAAATGGCGCGAAGGCAGTCTGGCAGTGGCTGACATCGAAGCTTGGCAGCAGGCGCTGTGGCGCTTCACCAATATTGGACATCTGGGTAAGGTCGGCGGCCCGAAATCCTGGCTGGAACCGGTGACACCGCTCGCAGCGCAGCATGAGTTGCGGATGAAGTTGCAGCCTCCATCGGACGGCGGCGATCTCACGCTGTATCTCACCACTAGCGATGCGGGGGATGGAAACGCGAACGATTTCGCCCTCTGGGAAAAAGCGCGACTCATCACGCCGGGACATGGCGAACTGCTCCTGCGCGATGTGCGCTCGGTCGTGCAACAGATGATGCGACATCGCGATGCAGTGACAGAAAGCGTGGTGAGATGTCTCGCGGCAGCGAACGAGGCGACGAGTGCGGATGGCCGTCCTGACCTCGCCGCGCTTGCGCAGAAGCACAACGTCGATGGCAAAGTGCTCGCGGGTTGGCTGAACTATCTCGGCATTGGCACTGCGGGCGAAGTGAAATTGGAACCGCTGCTCGTGAAGAAATCGGAGCGCTCTACGGCCTATGAGTTCATCAAAGGCTGGACCGGCGACAATGCTCTCAGCGTGCTGGCGAACTCCTCCGATGCCACGGTGAAAATTCCTGGCACGATGCCGCCGCACAGCGTTGCCACACATCCCTCGCCGAAGCTTGCATCGGTCATCGCGTGGCGCAGTCCGGTCACCGGCACGCTGCGAGTAAGCGGCAAAGTTCAGGACGGGCACACGGTGGGTGGCAACGGCATCACCTATGCGCTGGAACTGCGGCGCGGCCAGACGCGCGAGGTGCTCGCCGCCGGTGAAAGCAAGGGCTCCACGGTGATTCCGATGGGACCGTTTCAAAACGTGAACGTGATGACTGGCGATGTCATTGCGCTGGTCATCGATCCGCGCGATGGCGACCACACCTGCGATCACACGCCGGTGAATCTGACCCTGAACGATGGCAAAACCGAGTGGGATCTCGCGAAGGATGTTTCGCCGGACATCCTGGCTGGCAATCCGCACGCCGACCGACACGGCAACAAAGCGGTGTGGCATTTCCTGAGTCAACCAGCAGCGGGAGCGGCATCGTCCGTCATCCCCAGTGATTCGCTGTTGTCAAAATGGCGGAAAGCGAAGGACGCCGACGAGCGGGCACGAATCGCTGCACAAGTGCAGCAGGTGCTCCAGCAAGACGCCGCAGCCGCGAAGGCGAGCCCGACTGATCGCGAACTGCGCAACCAGCTTCTCTCGTTCAACGGTCCGCTGCTCGCCGACGCATGGCGCTCGGTGAAAGCGCAGGCCGGAGATGGCCCAGCGTCGCCTTACGGACTCGATCCCGCGATGTTCGGCAAGCATCCCAAAGGCGGCGAGGTTGCTGCAACGAGCCTCTGCGTGCACGCACCGTCAGTCATTGAATTGCGACTCCCCGCATCGCTGCTGGCGGGCGCTGAACTGGTGACCACTGGCCGCTTGCATCCCACCAGTGGCGGGGAAGGCAGTGTGCAAATGCAGGTGCTCACCACGAAGTCAGCCGCGTCATCAGGATTGCAAGCTACGGTGACGAGTTCGGCCAAGGAAGGCGGCGCATGGAACTCCAGCAAGCCCCCGGTGATTTTCGATTCGCCGATCCTGGTGCAAGATGGAAGCGCCGCACGTCATCGGTTCGAAAGGGCCTTCGATGACTTCCGCACCCTGTTCCCCGCCGCGCTGTGCTACACCAAGATCGTGCCTGCCGATGAGGTGGTGACGCTGACCCTGTTCCATCGCGAGGACGAGCAACTCAGGCGATTGATCCTCGATGATGCGCAAAGTGCGGCGCTCGACCGCCTCTGGGACGAACTGCATTTCGTCAGTCAGGATGCTCTCACGCTGGTGGATGCCTTTGAGCAGATCTGGCAGTTCTCCTCGCAAGATGGGCCAGACGCGCCCAATGGCGATAAACGACTGGAACCGATGCGTGAGCCGATCATGCGCGGAGCCGAGGCCTTCAAGAAGCTGCAAGTCGAAGTCGAACCACGACACGTGCAAGCCGTGCTCGACTTCGCCACACAGGCATGGCGTCGCCCGCTCAGAGACGCTGAGCAGAAGGAACTGCGCACCCTTTATCAAAAGCTGCGCACGCAGGAGATGCCACACGCCATAGCTGTGCGCATGATGCTTGCGCGAGTGCTCGTGGCACCGGCATTTCTCTATCGCGGCGAAAAAGCCGCGCCGGGACCAAAGGCCACGCCAGTGAACGATTGGGAGATCGCCACACGCCTGAGTTACTTCCTCTGGTCCTCCGCACCCGATGCCGAACTCAAGCAACTCGCTGCCACCGGTAAACTCCACGAGCCCGATGTGCTCGCCGCGCAAGTGAAGCGCATGATGAAGGACGAGCGCATCCGCCGCCTCGCCACCGAGTTTGGCTGCCAATACCTGCACGTCCGCGAGGTCGCCGAGTTGGATGAAAAGAGCGAGCGCCATTTCCCCACATTTATAAACGTGCGCGAGTCGATGCAGGAAGAAGTCACCCGCTTCTTCATCGACCTATTCCAAAACAACCGCAGCATCCTCTCGCTGCTCGATGCGGATTACACGTTCGTGAATGCGGAGTTGGCACGACACTACGGATTATCGACAGAAGAATGGGGACAAAAGAATCCTCTGAAAAATTCTCCTGTCCCCATTCTCCTGTCGAATTCCCCGTCTGATTGGAAACGTATCGACGGTCTCCACGCTCAAGGCCGCGGCGGCATCCTCGGCTTCGCTGCCACACTTGCGAAGCAAGCCGGAGCCTCGCGCACCAGCGGCATCTTGCGCGGCGCGTGGCTCTGCGAGGTCGTGCTCGGCGAGAAGCTTCCCGTTCCACCCAAAGGTGTGCCCATTCTCCCCGAGCAACCGCCCGAAGGTCTCACCGAACGCCAACTCGTCGAGAAGCACAGCTCGGATGCGAACTGCGCTGCCTGCCACCGCCGCATTGATCCCTTCGGCTTCGCTCTCGAAGGCTTCGACGCCATCGGACGCGCTCGCAAAGCCGACACGAAAGTCATTTTGCCAGACGGCTCCCGTGTCGATGGTCTCGACGGCTTGCGCAGTTACCTGCTCGACAACCGCAGCGATGATTTCCTGCGTCAGTTCTGCCGCAAGCTGGTCGGCTACGCCCTCGGACGCGGCGTGCAACTCTCAGATAAGCCGCTGATCGCTTCCATGCTCACCCAGCTCAAGTCCGGCGACCACAACGTCGGTGCCGCCATCGAGTTGATCGTCCGCAGCCCGCAGTTCCGCGAAGTGCGCGGCAAAGATTTCGTCGTCCATAACTAACCAACCTCAAGCATATGAAAACCCATCAATTCAACCGTCGAGCCTTCCTGCGCGGAGCAGGTGTCACCATGGCACTGCCGTGGATGGAATCCGTCAATGTCTGGGGCGATGAACCCAAGAAGAACAAGCCTGCCAGCGAGGCTCCAGTGCGACTTTGCGTGACCTTCTCCGGCAACGGCTTTCAATCGAAGGAATGGTGGGCCAAAGGCGAAGGCAAGGCGATGGAGCTTGGTCGCGTGCTCGCGCCTTTGAACGAGTTCAAAGAGAAGCTGCTCTTCGTGCGCGGCTTGTATCATGAGGAAGCGCGCAAAGGGAACATTCACTCGTCGCAGACCGGCAACATACTCTCCGGCGCGCCCATCGCCAGCGGTGGGGAGATTCGTTCGGGAACAAGCTTCGATCAGTTGCTCGCACAAACGTATGGGCGCAGCACGAAGGTGCCGAGCCTTGTGCTGGCCTGCGAGAAATCGAATCCGTCGGTGCACAAGAACTACTCGATGCTCTACAGCTCGCACATCTCGTGGAGTTCGCCGACCACGCCTACACCGCTTGAGCTTTACCCCGCACTCGCATTTGATCGTCTCTTCAAAGACGAAGCTTCGCCAGCCGACAAGAGCGTGCTTGATGCCGTGCTCGCCGATGCGCAGGACTTGCGCCGCGACATCAGCGCCAGCGACCAACGGAAACTCGACGAGTATCTCGACAGCGTGCGTGACGTGGAGAAGCGCATCGAGAACGCCGGTAAACGCGGCGAACTGCAAGGCTGGCGACCCACGCTCGACAAGCCGAACATGCAGCGCCCTGCCGACGGCATCCCGCAGGACATCGGCGAACACATGCGCATCATGTGTGACCTGCTTGTGCTCGGCTTCCAGACCGACACCACGCGCATCACCACGCTGAAGCTCAACAACGACCACAGCGCCCTGCGCTTCCCGAACTTGCCCAGCATCCAGCAGCCAGGCCACGGCATTGATTACATGATTCATCACCTCCTTAGCCACAGCGATGGCGAGGACTTCCTCAAGGTGAACCAGCTCTTCATGGAGCAGCTCGCCTACCTTGCGCGCAAGCTCGACGCCATCCAGGAAGGCCCTCGCACGCTTCTCGACAACACCATGCTCATGCACTGCTCCAGCATGATGGCCGGAGCCAAGCACGACAACGATCAGCTCCCCATCATCGTCCTCGGTGGCGCAGGCGGACGACTCAAAGGCGGACGCGCCCTCGACTACAAAGACAAGCCCGACCGCCAGCTCTGCCGCCTCTTCATCTCGATGATGGACAAGATGGAAGTGCGCCCGAAGACCTTCGGCGATGCGAAACTCATGCTGGAGGAAGTGTGATCATGCTAACATTCAGGCGGTCACTTTTTCTTGTCGCTCTGGCGTGCCAAGCCGCACCAGCCGCCGATGCTGTTTCCTCGAAAAAGCCAAACGTCCTCTTCGTCGTCTTCGATGATCTCAACAACCGCCTGGGTTGCTATGGAGATCCGGTGGCGAAGTCGCCGAATCTCGACCGGCTGGCGGCTCGCGGCACGGTGTTCACGCGCAACTTCTGCCAGCAGCCGATCTGCGGTCCATCGCGCGCTTCGTTCATGAGCGGACGCAGGCCGGACTCGCTCGGCATCTGGAGCATGACGAAGTATCTCTACGATCTGCATCCGAACGCGCTCACGATGCCGCAGTGGTTCATGCAGCACGGCTATACGTCCATGAGTATTGGCAAGGTGCTCGGCGGCTATGGCAAGGAGGCGGACTTCAGGACGCTGAGCGTGCCGGATCGTCGCACCGGCGGCAAAACGAAGGATGAGTTTGCGTTGCCAAATGGAGCTGCTTTATCGCCGAATCTCGCAAAGGACCGCCTCTGTGAGAATCGCGATGTGCCGGACGAAGCGTGCTTTGACAACGTGTCGGCCAGTCTCGCGATCACCGAGCTGCGGGCGCTTGCGAAGAAGCCGGAGCCATTCTTTCTCGCGCTGGGCATCTTTAAGCCTCACTCTCCTTACAAGGTGCCGAAGCGCTACTGGGACATGTATCGCCGCGAGGACATCCCGGCCATTGAGACGCCCGCACGGCCTCGCAACGCGCCCGAGATCGCCTTTCACGCGAACCACGAAATCCTTGGCGAGCCGACTGCCCACCGCACGCTCGATGAGGAAGCCAAGCGCGAGATCCGCCATGGCTACTATGCGGCGATGAGTTTCGCCGACGCGCAGTTTGGCCGCGTGCTGGATGCGCTTGATGAACTCAAGCTCCGTGACAACACCATCGTCGTCATCATCGGCGACAACGGCTTTGAACTCGGCGAACACGACTGTTGGGGCAAGATGACCTTGTTCGGCTGGGACGCACGAGTGCCGCTCATCATCAGCGCTCCAGGCATCGGAAAGGGCGGCGCGAAGACAAGCGCCATCAGCGAGTTGATCGACATCTTTCCCACGCTCACGGACCTCAGCGGCCTTCCATCTCCGGGTCAGCTCGACGGCACCAGCCTCGTGCCTGTGCTCAAGGACGCTAGCGTCTCTGTGAAAACTGCCGCGCTCACGCAGCATCCACGCCCCGCTCTTTACTGGGGCGGCGGACCGCAGGCCTTGCCGCAGGTGATGGGCTACGCACTCAAAACCGACCGCTGGAGCTATCATGAGTGGCGCGACTTCAAAACCGGCCACGTCGTCGGCCAGGAACTCTACGACACGCAGACCGATCCGCTGGAAACCGTGAATATCGCCGGAACCGTCGAGGCTGCGGCACAGATTCCTGCTCTCGCAACGCAGCTCAAGAGGATGACAAAAGGAGGTCAACAATGAGAGTGCTCTTCCTGATCTTCTCGCTGGCAGCTCTGACCAGTCCGGCGCTCGCCGCTGATGCGCCTCGCAAAAAGCTCAACGTCCTCTTTATCATCTCCGACGACCTCAAGCCGCTACTCGGCTGTTACGGCACGTCGTGGATTCAGTCACCGCACCTCGACCGACTGGCGGCGAAGGGAACGGTCTTCACGGCGAACTACTGCCAGGTGGCGTTCTGTGCGCCGACGCGGTTCAGCCTGCTCACGGGTTTGCGACCGGATAGCACCGGCGTGTATCTCAATCCGGATCAGTCGCAGGACCTGCTCCGCACCCGTCTGCCTGATGTGGTAACGCTGCCGCAGCAGTTCAAAAACCACGGCTACATCACGCATCCGCTGCACAAGGTCTTTGATGGTCGCACCGTGGATCAGGGGCACGACTCGGCTTCCTGGACGGTGCCCTACGGTCCCTGGGAAATGGCTCCTGGCGAGAAGCCCGCGCCGGGAGGTTATCAGGCCCCCGCGACGAAAGCCCAGCTTGCCGACGCCCTGAAGCAAGGCAAGCCCATCTCAGGCCCCGCGACGGAGGCGTGCGACATCCCTGACAATGCCTACCACGACGGCGGAGTGGCCCACACGGCAGCGAAGCGCATCCGGGAGTTTGCCAAAAAGGAACAGCCGTTTTTTCTCGCGGTCGGTTTTGTGAAGCCGCACCTGCCCTTCATCGCGCCGAAGAAATACTGGGACCTCTACGACCGCGCCTCTCTTCCGCGCGCAACGTTTCAGCAACTCCCTCAGGGAAGTCCGCACGACCTCGCGTTTTACAGCGACTCGGGCGAGCTGCGGGCTTACTCGGACGCGCCCAAAACGGGGCCCATCCCCGAAGCGCAACAGCGTGAACTCATCCACGGTTATGCTGCGTGTGTCTCCTACATCGATGCGCAGGTCGGTCTGCTCATGCAAACGCTGGAGGAATGCGGCGTGGCGGACGACACCATCATCTACTTCTGGGGCGACCACGGCTGGCATCTCGGTGAGCACGGGCACTGGGGCAAGCTGACCAACTACGAGGACGCCGCCCAAGCACCGCTGATCATCTCCGCTCCCGGTTTGCCCGGCGGCAGGCGGGTCACGGCGCTCACCGAGTTTCTCGATGTCTATCCGACGCTCTGCGAACTGGCCGGCCTGCCAACTCCGGCCCACGCCGAAGGCAAGAGTCTGGTTCCGCTGATGCGCGGCGAAGACGTGACCCTCCACAAAGCCGCTGTCACCCAGATGAGTCATGGAAGAGTGAAGAACGGGACGATGGGCTGGTCCATCCGCACGCCGCGTTATCGCTACATCGAATGGCGGTCCGCCGACTTCAGCGCGAATAAACCTGTCTTCGGCAGCCATGCGCAGGCCACTGAACTCTACGACTACGAGTCCGATCCGCAGGAACGCGAGAACCTCGCCGACAAAACCGATCACGCCGCCTTGGTGAAACTGCATCAAGCCCTCTTCGACCAACTGCTGCCGCATCTGCCAACCCGAGAATAGCGGAATGAAGCCCTTTCCCATACTCATCGGCGTTCTGGCGTTGTCCGTTTCGGCCTCTGCCGACGCCATCGAGCGCCCCGCTGCGCCTTTGCGTGAAACCGTTCCCGGTCTCCGCATCGAAACACAGGCCTATCCCGACCAAGCCGCCACCGAATGGCAGTTCCGCCTCCGGGCACCCGAGGCTGGCGAGTCTCCGCTCTACGAGAACCTGAAGTCTGCCGATTTCGAGGTCGCCTTCCCGCCCGATGCCAAGGTGAGGCTGCAGTGGAACAAAGGTAGCCACTCCGAGCCGGGTGATTTCGAACCGAAAACGAACCCGCTCGTCGTGGGCGAGGTCTTCTCGCTCGAGTCCTTCGGCGGACGCTCCTCGGATGGCGTGATGCCCTATTTTAATCTCGCAAGCGAAGGCGGCGGACTGATCTTCGCCGTCGGCTGGACCGGGGATTGGAAGGCATCATTCGAACTTCAGGCCAACGGCAAGGTGCGCGTCATCGCCGGGCTGAAACGCACGCGTTTTCGTCTCGCACCCGGCGAGGAAGTGCGGCTGCCCTCGATCCTCGCCATGAACTACAGCGGCGACTGGATCGACGGACAAAACCAGTTCCGCCGTCTCATGCTGGCGCATCACACGCCGAAGAATCATCCGCCGATGACTCTGATGCCGGTGGAGGCAGGCGTGCATGGCATCTTTCCCTTCAACGTGACCTCCGAAGAAAAGCTCGTCCAACTCGCCACCGACATCGCTGCGCTCAAGCTGCCGCTGGACTGCTATCACCTTGATGCCGGTTGGAACGAAGGGGGCTTTCCCAAAGGCCAGGGCAATCCCCAGGCCGACCCGATCCGCTTCCCGAACGGTCTCGCACCCGTGGGGGCCGCCGTGCGCAAGACGGGGATGCGCTTCCTCGCCTGGTTCGAGCCGGAGCGCGCCATGCGCGGCACCTGGCTGGAGCGCGAGCATCCCGACTGGCTCATGAAGCCGACCGACACACCGGATCGGCTTCGTTATCAAGAGCGGGACGGCTTTCTCCTTCTCGATCTCGGTAATCTCAAGGCAAGGCAGTGGGCCATCGAATCCACCTCTGAAGAAATCGCCCGCTCGGGCCTGAGCTTTTACCGGCAGGACTTCAATCTCTACCCCTCCTACTTCTGGCACACCGACGAGAAGCCCGATGAAGTCGGCCTGCGTGAGATCCGCCACATCAACGGCCTCTACGCATTCCTCGACGAACTGGCCCGTCGTCATCCCGATCTGATCCTCGACAACTGCGCGGCAGGCGGTCGGCGACTCGACTTCGAGATGATGCGCCGCTGCATCGTGCTCTGGCGCAGCGACAACACCTGGGGCCACGAAACCTTCCCTCAGAATGTTCAGGCCATGACCCACGGCCTCTCGCACTGGCTGCCGCTCCACGGACTCGGTGCCGCCGCCACCGACGATCTCGCCCTGCGCAGCGGCATGGGCGCGTGCGGCGGTTTCTCCATCAACTATCGCAATCCGAAAGCTGTCGCGGCGTTGCGGAAGCATCTCGAAAGCTATCTCAAAGTTCGCCCGCTTTACACCGGCGACTTCTACCCGCTCACACCCCACAGCCTCGACACGACTTCTTGGATCGCGTGGCAGTTCCATCGCGCCGACCTCGGAGAAGGCATCGTGCAAGTCTTCCGCCGTCCCGATGCCGCGAGTGACACGCTCACCGTCAAACTTCATGGCCTCATTCCGCAGCAACGCTACGAGATCGAAGACCTCGACGGAGGCAAAGAAGTCCGCACCGGCGCGGAACTCATGCGCGGCCACGCGATCACGCTTCACGAGAAGCCCGCAGCCGCCGTGCTCGTGCTGAAAGTCATCCAATGAATCCAACCATGACCACCACCACCCGCCTCTTCATTGCCATCCTGGCCTTCGCTTTGCCATTCAGCATGCGAACCTCTGCCGCTGACGCGCCTATCAAACATCGCCTCCTTTTCACCGAGTACGGCAAAGGGCCGAACCGATTTGTCGAACTCGATGCCGATGGGAAGCTGGTCTGGGAGTTCAAGCCGCCGAGCACCACGGTGATCTTCCAGGCGTTGCCGAATGGGAACATCCTCTTCGGTTATGGCGGCAGCCCCACGGGGGTGCGTGAGATCACCTCGCGTGGCGAGACGGTGTTCGATTACGTCAGCAAGTCGCAGCAGGTCTTTGGTAGCGAGAGGCTCGCGAATGGGAACACACTGGTGGCCGAGCAGGAGCCGTGTCAGGCCGTGGAGGTGAATCCGAAGGGCGAGATCGTGCATGTCACGCCGCTGACGACGAACGCGAAAGGCTTTCACCTTCAGGTGCGCAATGTTCACAAGCTCGCCAATGGCAACATTCTCGCCGCGCATGAAGGCGAGGGCGCAGTGCGTGAGGTGGACCCGGACGGCAAGGTGGTGTGGGAATACACGGGCGTGACGAACACTGGCGAAGCACAGCGGCTTGCCAATGGCAACACGCTCATCTGCTGCGGCACGCAGAAACGGTTGATCGAAGTCACGCCAGACAAGCAGATCGTGTGGGAGTTCAGTGACAAGGACGCGCCCGATTTGAACATCACCTGGGTCTCCAGCCTTCAGCAGCTCAAGAACGGAAACCTGCTCATCGGTAACTTCATGCGCGGCAAGGAAGGCCAGGGCGCGCACGCCATCGAAGTCACGCACGACAAGGAGAAGCGGGTCGTCTGGAAATGGGACGATCACAGCCTCATCAAGTCGCTCACCACCGTCCGCGTCATCGGCGAATAACCTCACACACACGACCATGCCCAAAATAGCCATCACCGACTACACCTTCCCTGATCTCAGCCTGGAAGAAGCTGTGCTTCGTCCCGCAGGGATCGAGATCGTCTCCTTCAAAGAAAAGCGTTCACCCGCAGAACTTGCTGACCTCGTGAGAAACGCCGATACCGTGATCGCGCAGTTTGCTCCCGTGAACGCCGAAGTCGTCGCTGCGATGACCAAAGCGAAGGCCATCGTGCGCTACGGCATCGGTTTCGACAATGTGGATTTCAACGCCGCCCGCGAACGCGGCATCCCGGTGTGCAACATCCCGGACTACTGCATCGACGAAGTCGCGGATCATACGCTGGCCTTCATCCTCGCCATCACGCGGCAGGTGGTTCCGAATGCTCTCGACATCCGCGCGGGCAAGTGGGGCCTCGCCACGCCGTTGACCGCGATGTCATCGCTGAAGCATCTCACCATCGGCATCGTCGGCTTTGGGCGCATCGGGCGTGAAGTGGTGGCGCGTCTGCTCGCTTTCAAGGCTCGTGTGCTGGTGTTTGATCCCGTCGTGGCAGCGGATGAGATCGCCAAATCAGGCGCGGTGGCCGCATCCTTCGATGAACTGCTTGCGCAGAGCGACATCGTCTCGCCGCACTGCCCATCCACACCGAAGACTAAGCAACTCTTCAACGCCGCTGTGTTCGCGAAGATGAAAGCAGGCTCCATCTTTATCAACGTAGGCCGTGGCGATCTCGCCGACAGCGCCGCCATCACGGCCGCTCTGCAATCTGGTCATCTCGCCGGTGCCGCGCTCGACGTCTTCGATCCCGAGCCGATTCCTGCCGACCATCCGATCCGCACGATGCCGAATGTCATTCTCGCCGCCCACATCGCCTCCGCGAGTCCGCCAGCGGTGAAGACGCTGCGTGAAACAGCCGCACGCATCGCGCTGATGGCTGTTCGCGGTGAGCCACTGCCAAACATCGTCAACGGCGTGACTGCGGCATGAATACTTTGATCTCCATCACTCCAACCAACCACCATCCACCCAACCTATGACCACTCGTCGTTCCTTCCTTACTTCCATCGGCTCTTTCGCCGCTGCACCACTCCTCGCCCGTGATTTTGGCCCCGACGCCGCACCCGTGCGTTATCCCGAGCCGGATGTCATCGCGCTTGATAAGGCGTTTGAGAAATACAAGATCGGCTCCGCGCCCATCGAGAGGCTGCACACCGGCATGTATTGGGCCGAAGGGCCTGCGTGGAGCGGTTGGGGGCAGTATCTCGTGTGGAGCGACATCCCGAACAACGTGCAGCATCGCTGGCTCCAGGATGACGGCGAAGTCACGACGATCCACAAGCCCGCTGGCCACAGCAATGGCAACACCTTTGACCGCGAGGGACGGCAGATTTCCTTTGAGCACGGCAACCGTCGCGTGGTGCGCTACGAGGCCGACAACAGCCTCACCGTGCTCACCGACAAGTTTGACGGCAAGCCCTTCAACGCACCCAACGACGGTGCCGTGCATCCCGATGGCAGCGTGTGGTTCACCGATCCTGGCTACGGCAGTCTCGGCAACTACGAGGGCAACAAGGGCGACCTCTTGCTCAAAGAAGCGGTCTATCGCATCGATCCGAGCGGGAAGGTGGAAAAGGTCACGGATGAAATCTTCAAGCCCAACGGCCTTTGTTTCTCGCCCGACTACAAGAAGGTCTATGTGGCCGATACTGGCGCGACACATTACCCCGAGGCACCGAAGAACATCAAGGTCTGGGACATCGACGGCACGAAGCTGAAAAACGGCCGAGAGTATTGCTCCATGAAAATGGACCTCAATGGCAAAGAGGTCGCTGGACTCGCGGACGGCATTCGTTGCGACAAAGACGGCAACATCTGGGCCGGATCCGGTTGGGTGGGCGAAGGCTACGACGGCGTGCAAATCTTTTCACCCGAGGGCAAACGCATCGGCCAGATCGTGCTGCCGGAAGTGTGCAGCAATGTGTGTTTCGGCGGTCCACGCCGCAATCGCCTCTTCATGACTGCGAGCCGCAGTCTGTATGCCGTGCATGTCGAGGCCATCGGCGCGCACTGGTGCTGAATACCGCCGCCTGAACTGATGCCAACGCCACCGGACATGGATGCCCGCATCCTCGAAGCCCCCGACATCGTGCTTGTCGGCAGCGGCATCATGTCCGCGACACTCGCGGTGATGCTCAAGCGGCTCGATCCACAGCTCCGCATCCAGATGGTCGAGATCACGAGTGAACTCGTGCAGGAAGCCTCGAATGGCTGGAACAATGCGGGCACGGGCCACGCCGGTATTTGCGAACTCAGCTACACTCCGGCACGCGATCCAAACGGTGGCGTGCCGATCACAAGGGCATTGCACATCTTTGAGCAGTTCGAGCACTCGAAGCAGTTCTGGGGCTCCGCGACCGCTGAAGGCATGGTGGGAGCTGCTGCGGATTTCATCCATGCGGTGCCGCACGTCTGCTTCGTTAAGGGTCGGGATGACGTGGACTTCTTGCGCGCACGCCACACCGCGATGGTGGAGCATCATTTCTTCCGCAGCATGACGTTCACGACGGATTCGTCGATGATCCAGCAGTGGGCTCCGCTGGTGATGGAGGGGCGCGGCTCCGGCCCTGTCGCGGCCACCTCCGGCGATGGCACCGAGGTGGACTACGGTCTGTTGGCTCGCCGTCTTTGCGGCTGGCTGGCGGAGCAGGAGCATTGTGGCATCGCCGCCGGATGGAAGGTGACGAAACTCCAGCGCGGCGTGAGTGAATGGCATCTCGATCTGCGATGCATGGCTTCTGGTGAACAGCGCAAGCAGCGTGCGAAGTTCGTCTTTGTCGGCGCGGGCGGCGGCAGCCTGCCTTTGCTGCAATCCACCGATCTCGCCGAAGTCGCTGGTCTTGGCGGATTTCCCATCGGTGGCCAGTGGCTTGTGTGCGATGAGCCTTCGATCTGCGCACGGCACGAAGCCAAGGTTTATGGTGCCACGCCGCCCTCATCGCCCAGTCTCGGTGCGGGACATCTCGATGTGCGACGACTCAATGGCCAGCGACAGCTTCTCTTCGGCCCGTTTGCTTCATGGACGACGCGTTTCCTCAAACACGGACACTGGAGCGACCTGCCGCTATCGATTCGCGCGAACAATCTCGGCGCGCTGCTGCAGACCGGCATGCGCAACCTCTCACTGGTGAAGTATCTCGTCACCCAGGGGCTGCAAAGCATGGAGAGCCGCATGGAGGCCGTGCGCGAGTTTTACCCCAATGCCCGCTCGGAGCATTGGAGGCTTGTGCAGGCGGGCATCCGTGTGCAGGCCATCAAGAAAGCCGACCGAGGTGCGGTGCATTTCGGCACCGAAGTGTTTTCCTCCGCAGACCGTTCTCTTGCCGCGCTGCTGGGCGCATCGCCCGGCGCATCGGTCTCGGTGAACATCGCGCTTGAGGTCGTCCAGACCTGCCTGCCGCATCTGCTTGCCAGCGCTGAGGGCCGGGAGCGCATGAGGCGGATGATCCCCACCTTTGACCAAGACCTGAAGCAGTCCGGTCATGCTGCCCTGTTCGAGAAAACCAGTCGTGAAGCCACAGAACGGCTGCAACTCCATCCCCAACCATGATTACCCTCACTGACAAAATCGCCCTCGTCACTGGAGCCGGTTCCGGCATCGGCGCCGCCATCGCGGAATGCTTCGCCGAAGCCGGAGCGCTCGTCTTTGCCTCCGACCGCGACGAAGCCGCCGCGCAGCAGACTGCGGCACGCATTCGCGAGGCAGGCCATCGCGCGGAATCGCTCGTGCTGGATGTCAGCGACGAGTCCTCGTGCCTTGCCGCTGTGCGCACGGTCACTGAGAAATGCGGACGCTGCGATGTGCTCGTCAACAACGCGGGCGTCGGGCATGTAGGCACCATTTTGACCACTAAGCCCGACGACTTGGAAAGACTGTGGAAGATCAATGTGCTCGGCATGTATCACCTCTCGCGTGCAGTGCTGCCCGGCATGATCGAGCGCGGCATCGGCTCCATTGTCAATATCGCCTCCATCGCCGGGCTCATGGGCATGGAGGCACGCTTCGCCTACACGACGACGAAGCACGCCGTCGTCGGCATGACCCGTGCGATGGCCATGGACCACGGCACCACGGGCGTGCGCATCAATTGCATCTGCCCCGGCCGTGTTCGCACACCCTTTGTGGATGACATGCTGAGCCAGTATGAGAATCCCGACGACTATCTCCGCCAGATGGAGGCTCCACATGCCATGAAACGCATGGCCGCGCCCTCTGAAATCGCCTCCGCCGCTCTCTATCTTGCCAGCGACGCGGCCTCCTTTGTCACCGGCAGCGCCATGACCGTTGATGGCGGCTACACCACTGGAAAATAGACAACACATCACTCCACTTCTCCATCACTCCAACGCCCTACCCACAACCAACCATGCGCATCATCCGCCACCAAGCCAGCAACGGCACCATCCAGCACGCAGCCCTTCAACCCGACGGCACCGCTCGCCGCATCGAGGGCGATCTTTTCGGCGACTTCCGCGTCACTGATGAAGTCGTCACACCGGGCAAGCTCCTCGCGCCGCTGCAGCCCACGGCCATCTTTTGCATCGGCCTGAACTACCGGAAGCACGCCGAGGAAAGCAACGCCGCCATCCCGCAGTATCCGGTGCTCTTCATGAAATCGCCAGGCGCGGTGCAGAATCCCGGCGATGACATTGTCCTGCCACGCCATCTTGCTAGCGATGAAGTGGACTACGAGTGCGAGCTGGCCGTCGTCATCGGCAAGGCCTGCAAAAACGTCTCCAAGGCGAATGCGCTTGATTATGTGCTCGGCTACACCTGCGCCAACGACGTGAGCGCGCGCGACTGGCAGATCAAGCGCGGTGGCAGCCAATGGTGCCGTGGCAAGACCTTCGACACCTTTGCGCCGCTTGGCCCCTGTCTGGTGCTCAAGGACGAGATCGCTGATCCGAACGCGCTGCGCATCCAGACCATCCTCAATGGCAAAACGATGCAGGATTCAAACACGAACGACATGATCTTCGATGTGCCCACACTCATCGAGTTCCTCAGCGGCAGCACCACGCTGCTGCCCGGCACTGTTATCCTCACTGGCACGCCGCAAGGCGTCGGTGCTGCGATGAAACCGCCCGTCTTCCTACAGCCCGGTGACTCCGTGACCATCGAGATCGAAAAGATCGGCGCGCTCACTAATCCCGTCGTGGCCGAGTCGAACGCATAGTCCTGAGAGCCAGCACTCCAACCACGCATCACTCCATGACCGCCTCCTCCGCCATCGATCCCGTCGCTCTTCGCCGCAAGGTCGCGTGGCGTGTGCTGCCCTTGGTCATCATCCTTTACATCATCTCTTACCTCGATCGTGCGAACGTGGCCTTTGCAAAGCTGCGCATGGGCGAGGCGCTGGGATTTTCGGAGGACGTCTTCGGCTTCGGCATTGGCGTGTTCTTTATCGGTTATCTATTCCTGGAGATTCCCGGTGCGCTGCTGGTGGAGCGATGGAGTGCGCGGAAGTGGTTTGCGCGCATTCTCATCACCTGGGGCTTCATTTCGGCTGCGATGGCCTTCGTGAAAACGCCGTCGCAGTTCTACTGGGCGCGGTTTTTTCTCGGTGTGGCGGAGGCGGGATTCTTTCCCGGCATCATCGTGTATTTCACACACTGGTTTGCGCAGAATGATCGCTCGCGGGCACTGTCAGGCTTGCTCGTGGCCGTGCCGTTCAGTCTCGCGCTCGGTGCGCCGGTGTCGTCGATGCTGCTGGATGTGAAATGGTTCGGACTCGATGGCTGGCAGTGGCTTTTCATCGTGGAGGGATTGCCTGCGGTTGTGCTGGGCTTTGTCGTTCTCGCGTGCCTCACGGATCGACCTCGAAATGCAACGTGGCTATCTCAAGCCGAGCGCGATCATCTCGAAGGCGTGCTCGCTGCCGAAGCAGAGGCAAAGGAAGCGACTGGCAAAATCTCCGTCTGGCAGGCGCTGCGATTGCCTGCGGTGTGGCTGCTCGTGATCGGTGTGCTGGTGGGCAACAGCGGCGGCTACGCGCTCAGCTTTTGGTTGCCGACCACGGTGAAGAATCTTTCCGGCGGCTCTGATCAAATGACGCTGCTCTACAGTGGCCTCTACTACAGTTGCGGTATCCTCAGCGTGCTCATCTCCGGCCAGACCGCCGACAGAACGGGAGATCGCAAATGGCACGCGGCTGGCGGCATGGTTGCCACCGGTATCTTCCTCCTGTGCAGCACGATTCCGGGGCAGGGGTTTGGAACGCAGATGATCTGGCTCTGCCTCACCGCGCTGGGCGCATTCTTCTGGATCGCACCGTTTTGGACTCTGCCATCGCTCACGCTCACCGCCTCAGCCGCTGCAGTGGCCACCGGTTTGATCAACATGGGTGCGAACCTCGCGGGCTACGCTGGCAACCACGTCACCGGCTGGTTACGCACGCACGGCTACGGCGAAATGCAGTGCCTCCACTTTCTCGCCGCCTGCTTCATCGTCGGCGGCGTCATTATCAGCTTTCTACGTCTCAAACCTAAATCAGCATGAGTTCCCTCACGAACCAATTATCCCCCCTTCAACTCTACCGCACCATGCTCATGATCCGCATGGTGGAAGAACGCCTGGCAAAATCGCATCAGCGCGGGCTCATCCACGGTGCCTGCCACACCTATGTCGGCGAGGAAGCCATCGCCACGGGCGTGTGTGCGCATTTGCATGAAGCGGACGCCGTCTTCAGCACGCATCGCGGTCACGGTCATGCCCTCGCCAAAGGCATGGAACCGCGCCAACTCATGGCGGAACTTTATGGTCGCGAGACCGGCTGCTCGCGCGGTCGTGGAGGCTCCATGCATCTGTTTGCACCGGAGATCGGCATGATGGGCACCAGCGGCATCGTCGGACCCTGCATCCTGCAAGCCGCTGGCGCGGGCTACAGCTCTTTGATCATGAAGACAGGCAATGTCGGTGTCGCTTTCTTCGGCGATGGCGCGGCGAACAACGGCGCGTTTCACGAAGGCCTGAACATGGCGAGCATCTGGAAGCTGCCAGTGTTGTTCGTGTGCGAGAACAACCAGTTCGCCACCGAGGTTCCGTTTTCCAGTGTCGCGGGCAATCCTAGCGTGGCAGCCCGAGGCGCGGCGTATGGCATCGCCAGCATCGAAGTGGATGGCAATGATGTGCTCGCTGTGGAAGCCGCCGCCGGTGAGGCTGTAAAGCGTGCTCGCAATGGCGAAGGCCCGACGCTCATCGAATGCAAAACCTACCGCACCCGCGCGCACGCCGAAGGCATGGGCGACTTCACTTACCGCACGCGCGAAGATGTGGAGCAGTGGAAAGCACAGTGTCCCATCGCTCGATTGAAGAAGCATTTGCTTGATCAAAAACTTGTGACCGATGCCGAGCTAAGTGCCATCGAGCAGGAGGTCGCCGCACTTACCGAAACGGCGCATGATTTTGCCGAAAAGAGCGCCTACCCAACCGCCGAGAGCGCCACCACGCACGTCTATGCCGAACCACGCAGTGGACCTCCGCGTGATGTGCCCACCTCAAACGCCAATACTCGCGAGTTGACCTTCATGAAGGCCACGCTTGAAGCGCTGACCGAGGAGATGGCGCGTAATCCGAAGATCTTCGTCATGGGTGAAGGCATCGGCGTGCGCGGCGGAAACTTCGCCACCACCAGTGGCTTGTTTGCCATCCATGGCCCCGAACGATTGCGCGATACTCCGATCTGCGAGCGTGGCTTTGTAGGACTCGCGGGTGGCGCAGCGATGACCGGCACGCGACCCGTGGTGGACTTCATGTTCGCCGACTTCGTGCTCGATAGCGTCGGCGAGATCATCAATCAGATCGCCAAGATGCAATACATGAGCAGCGGACGCTTGAAGATGCCCGTGCTGATGCGTGGCTGCATCGGCATCGGTCACGCAGCGGCCACGCATCACAGCGGCAGCTACTACTCGATGTATTCTCACTTCCCCGGCCTGCGTGTCGTGGTTCCCTCATCCCCGCGCGATGCGAAAGGCCTGCTCAAAACCGCCCTCACTTGCGATGACCCCGTGCTCTTCCTTGAACATCGTGAGCTGATGTCCGTGAAGGGGCCCGTGCCGGAGGAAGAATACTTCATCGACTTCGGCAAAGCCGCTATTGTGCGCGAAGGCAGCGATATCACCGTCGTTGCTCTCGCGCTTATGGTGCACAAGACACTCGCGGCGTGTGAGACACTCGTCGCTGAAGGCATCTCTGTCGAACTCATCGACCCGCGCACCGTTGCACCGCTCGACGTGGACACCATCATTCAGTCCGTAGCCAAGACAGGCCGCCTCATCATCGTGGACGAAGACTTCGCCCATTGCGGCATCGGAGCGGAGATCGCCGCGCAACTCGCCGACCGTGGCTTCGATGAACTCGACGCTCCCATCCGCCGTCTCAACGGCAAGCCCTCACCCACGCCCTACAGTCCCACACTTGAGGCAGCGGTAGTGCCGAATGTCGAATCCATCGCCCAAGCCATCCGCGAACTTTGCGCTGAATGATCATGAACCACATCATCCATCATTCTCGTCTGCGCCTTCAAGAACCCGAAGGGTTCAAAGCCATTAGCCGGTGGTTAAGCGAAGCGACACCACCGGTCCGCACGTCCAACGATCCGCATCCTGAAAGGATGCCAGCACCGTCGCACGCGAGCGATCGACGTCCTTTGCCCATCAGGGGCTCGCTCGCATCCCTCTGGGATACGGTCATTGCTGCCGTCCGGTCCGGTGGTGTCGCTCGTTCCTCGCTCGACCACCGGCTAATGGCTTTTATGCCTTCGGCATGTTCGACCGCATGCGCAGCATGGAACCCTCATCAAACTCCTTCCGCATAACCATGCCTAACAACATCACATTACCCCGTCTCGGCTGGTCCATGGAGGAGGGCAAGTTCCTCGCCTGGCTGAGGAAAGATGGCGACTTCATCAAAGAAGGCGATCCGCTCTTCACGCTCGAAAGCGACAAAGCCGCTCAAGAAGTTGAAGCCATCGACAGTGGCCTCTTGCACATCGCACTCAATGGTCCCAAGCCCGGCGACGTCATTAAAGTCGGGCACGTGCTCGGCTACTTGCTCGCAGAAGGTGAGACGGTGCCTGTTGCCACTGCGCAAACGGTCCCAACAGCACCCCCTCACGTCGAGACCACGACACCTATCAGCGACCCGATCCCGGAGCCAATGGTGAAGTCGATCACGAAGCCGATGTCAGAGGAAACTCCGGCCAGTCCCCGCGCCCGCCGAGCCGCCAAAGAGCATCGCGTTGATCTAGCCAAACTCGCCCCCACCGGCAGCGGCGGACGCATCCGCGAGCGCGATGTCCTCGCCGCAGCCACTTCCATCTCGACCACAGGCATGAAACAGGTGCCGCTCACACCTATGCGGCGCACCATCGCCGCACGGCTCATGCACAGCCGCCAGACGACCGTGCCCGTCACCATCACCGCCCGCTGCGATGCCACCGCGCTGCTCGCCTTTCGTCAGCAGCTCAAATCCCTGTCGTCATCGCTCCAGCACGCGATCCCCACCATCAACGACATCCTTGTCAAACTCACCGCCGCCGCCTTGCGACAGCATCCCATGCTCGCCGCCACTTGGGCGGAGGATCATCTCCTGCTCCCTGAAAGCATCCACCTCGGCATCGCTGTGGACACTGAGGCGGGCCTGCTCGTCCCTGTCATCCGTGACGCAGGCAGCTCCACGCTCACCCAGATCGCCGTGCAATCGCAGAAACTTATCGCCGCCGCCCGCTCCGGTCAGCTCGTTGCCGCAGACATGCAGGGCGCTTGCTTCACGCTCAGCAATCTCGGCAGCCTCGGCGTTGAGGCCTTCACTCCGGTTATTAATCCCCCCGAGTCCGCCATCCTCGGCATCGGTGCCATCGTGCGCGGGGCCGTGCCGCTCGATGACGGCACCTTGACCGCGCGCGACCGCCTCACGCTCAGCCTCACCTTTGATCATCGCGTGAACGACGGTGCCGCCGCCGCCCGCTTTCTACAAACCCTCCGCCACCTCATCGAACACCCGCTTCTCGGGCTCGTATAAACCTATCCCCACTCATGAAAGTCCAACTCAAAGACCAAGTCGCCCTCGTCACCGGAGCCGCCGGAGCCATCGGCCAAGCCATCTGCGCCTCGCTTGCCGCCAACGGCGCCAAAGTCGTCTATGCCGATATCAACCTCGAAGGTGCCAGCCAGCTCGCCGCTGCCACGCCCGGAGCCATGGCACTCCGCATGGATGTTACCGATGAAGAACAGATCGAGTCAGCCATCAGCGAAATCATCGCCGCACACGGTCGCCTCGACATCCTCGTCAACAACGCCGGCATCAACACCATGGCCCACCGCGTAAACATCGACTCCTTTCCCGCCGAGGAATGGGACCGCATCCTCCGCGTGGACCTCACCGGCCTCTTCCTCGTCAGCAAGACCGCCTCGCGCCACATGCTCCAGCGCAAATCCGGCCGCATCATCAACATCTCCTCCGTCATGGGGCTCGTCCCCGCACGCCTCCAGTGCGCCTACACCGCAGCCAAGGCCGGCGTCGTCAATCTCACCCGCACCATGGCCATCGAACTCGGCTCGCAGGGCATTCTCACCAATTGCATCGCCCCGGGCTCCATCCTCAGCGAAGGCACAAAGCAGCTCTTCTATGGCGAGAACGGCCAGTTCAATGACCGCGTGCAGGCCATGCTCGCCCACGTCCCCCTCGGCCGCCCCGGCCAGCCCGACGAAATCGCCCACGCCGTCCTCTTCCTCGCCGCCCCCGAAAGTTCCTACCTCAACGGCGCCATCATCCCCGTCGATGGCGGCTGGCTCGCGGGCTACAGCCGTGATTTTTGATTCAGCTTTGGTGAGGGCTGAAAAGGAGCGGCTCTGTCGCTCCTGTTTGTATTCGTTCGCAGAGGCAAACCTCACGAAAGAACTCGAAAACCATTCGCGTTTTGTCACTGGTATGACCTCCTACCAGCTCTTTCCTTTATGAATCAAATCGACCTCCAAAACCGCATCGCCATTGTCACGGGCGGTGCTCGGGGCATTGGCCGCGCCATTGCCGAACGTCTCCTCGCCTCGGGGGCATGCGTCTCGCTTTGGGATGTGGATGCTGCGGCGCTCGCGCAGGCTTCGTCCGAGATGGGCACGCCGGACGCCGTTCATACCGCGACCGTCGATCTCGCGGACCTCGCTTCCGTCCAGGCCGCCACCGCAGCTACTGTGGCCGCGTTTGGAAAGATCGATATCCTTGTGAACAATGCTGGCATCACTGGTGGCAATGCGAAGACTTGGGAACTCGATCCAGCCGACTGGCGGCGCGTGATGGAGATCAATCTCAACGGACCCTTTTACTGCTGTCACAGCGTGGTGCCGCACCTCATCACCAACGGCTACGGCCGCATCGTGAACATCGCCTCCATCGCAGGCAAGGAAGGCAATCCCAATGCCGCCCACTACAGCGCTTCCAAGGCTGCTGTCATCGCCTTGACCAAGTCTCTTGGCAAGGAACTCGCCACGGCGAACATCACTGTCAATGCCGTCACACCCGCCGTCATCGCCACAGACATCCTCCAGCAGATGCAGCAGTCGCACATCGACTACATGCTCTCAAAGATCCCGATGGGACGCTTTGGCAAGAAGGAAGAAGCCGCCGCACTCGTGGCCTGGCTTTGCTCCGAAGACTGCTCCTTCACCACAGCCGCCGTCTTCGATCTCTCTGGCGGTCGCGCGACTTATTAAACTCCATCACTCTTTTCCCAATGAACATCACCGCACTCGAACGCCCTGCATCCCTCGTCGAACGTGTCTGTCAGCAACTTGCCGAACTCATCCGTGGCGACAGCTCCGAAGAGGAACGCTGGCTTCCTGGCGAACGCTCCTTGGCTGAGAAGCTCGGTGTCAGCCGCACCGTCGTGCGCGAGGCGACCAAGCGACTGGAGCAGCAAGGCATGCTCGAAATCCAGCACGGCACCGGCATCAAGATCGTGGACCGCCTTCATCGTCCGCTGAACGACTCGTTGACGCTACTGATCCCGGACATGGCGGATCGCCTCCAGCAGCTCAACGATGCACGTCTTTCCATCGAACCGGATGCCGCCGCTTATGCCGCGCAGCGAGCCACCAAGGAGCAACTCAAGACGATGCGGCGCATC